>DASXHM010000196.1:0-8203 GCA_036488495.1 Myxococcales bacterium
AGATAGATTGCTCCCTGCGGGGGAATGTCGCGCACCGGCAGGCCTTGCGCGGCCATCCGCGCGAACCCTTCGTGGAGCTTGTCCAGCCGCGCCTGCAGCGCGCCCTTGTGCTGCGCGAGGTAGGAATCCATGGCCGCGCCGTCGCGTAGAAGCTGCGCGGTGGCTAGCTGTTCCGCGCGGGGCGCCCAGGCGCCGACGTGGCCGAGGATGTCCTTCATCGCCGCGATGACCGCCCGCGGACCGACGCCCCAGCCGACGCGCAGGCCGGTGGCGGCGAAGGCCTTGGAGATGCCGTCGACGAACACCGTGTACCGCGCCATCTCCGGCACCAGCCGCACCGGCGTGTCGTGGCGCGCGTTGCCGAAGGTGAGCATCCAATAGATCTGATCGAAGAGGAGATAGAGCGGCTTTTCCCCGGCCGACGCCCGGCGCCGGTTCTCTTCGACGATGGCCTCGCCGATCCGGCGCACTTCCTCGACCGCGAGCACGGTGCCGGCGGGGTTGAGCGGCGTGCACAGCGTGATCAGCCGGGCGGTGCGCAAATGGGGCGCGAGCGACGCAGCAGTGGGTAGGAACCCGTCCTCGGGCCGCGTGGAGAGGGCAACGTCTTTCGCGCCTACTTGGTAGCAGTAATGGTTGTTGTTCCAACTCGGCACCGGATAGACGACGACGTCGCCGGGATCGACGATGGCCCGGTACGCCGCGTAGATGATCGGGCGCGCGCCGCCCGCGATGAGGATGCTGTCGAGGGGAATCTCGAGCTGTAGCCGCTCCCTCCAAAAGTCGCGCACGGCTTCCCGCAGCCGCAACAGGCCATCGCTGGGCGGGTAATTTGTCTCACCGGCACCGAGGGCGTGGACGGTGCCGTCGCGCAGCTTCGCCGGGATGGGGAATTCGGCGGGCGCAAAGTCGCCGACGGTGAAGTTGGCGATGCGCTGCCCTGCCAGCTGCGCGGCGCGGATTTCCGAGGCGATCTTGAGGATCTCCGAGCCGATCAGGCCCTTTCCCATGCCCGAAAGGCCGCGCTTCGGGTCGGGGCCGTCGAGGTCCAGCATCAGCTTGTCCAAGTCGCCTCCGGCTGCGCCAAAACCACGGGACGCGCCTACCTATCACAAGTTACATTCCGTCCCGCGTGCGCACGAAAGCGATGGTTTGGATCGTACGGCCCGGCCCCGAGGTGCTGCTCTTGCGGCGTCCGGACAGGCGCGGAGGCGGGGAGCATCCCGTGACCGGGAAGGCCGACAAGCACGAGCTGCCGGCGGCCTGCGCGGAGCGGGAAGCGTTCGAGGAGACGGGCCTGCGGGGGCACCTCGTCGATCTCGAATTCTGCCATCGCTACGAGCACAAGCAGCGGCAGGTCGAAGAGTACGCGTTTCTCTTGCGCGTGCCGCGTGGGAGCGAGCCGAACATTTCCAACGAGCACGTCTCGGCGCGGTGGGCGGGGCCGAAGGAGGCGCTGAAGGTGCTGGAGTGGGAGGCGCACCGGGAGGCGCTTGCGCGGGCGCTCAAGGCGCTGCAGCACGGCGGCTGAAAAGCCGTGCTGGTGCGGGTTCGTGGTGGTCGCGCGCTAGCGCGGGAGGCCGAGGGCGATTGGCGCGGGCGCCTGCGGGACTTCCGCCACCAGCTCCGCGAGGGAAGTGCGCCGGTAGACTTCGAGCATCCGCTCCTGGCCCGCTTTCCACACGTGGTACATCGTGCAGCCGGCGCTCACGTCGCAGCGGTCGAGGTGGTCGAGGCAGACGTTGAGCTGCACCGGCCCTTCCACCGCCTCGATCACCTCCAGAAACGAAATGTCGCGAGCCGGCCGGGCGAGCTGGTAGCCGCCGCGAGCGCCGCGGGCCGAGCGGACGAGCCCCCGTTCGGCGAGCCCCTTCAGAATCTTGGCCAGGAACTCGCGCGGGAGCCGCAGCGTGCTCGACAGATCCTGCAGCGAAGCGACGCGGCCGAGCGGCAACCCCGCGAGATGGATCATCGCGCGGAGCCCGTAGTCGATCTTGCGGCTGATCTGCAAGACGTGCTGCATCTGCAAGGACTTAACCAGCGCCTTCCGGGGGCGTCAACCGCGGGGTATGGTGCGGGCCTTCATGATCGACCTGCACTCCCACACGATCCACAGCGACGGCGACCGCACGCCTGCCCAGTTGTTCGACGCCGCGGCCGCTGCAGGCGTCCACGTCCTGGCCGTCACCGATCACGACACGGTATCCGGGCTCGTCGAGTGCGCGGACGCGGCGCGAAAGAGCGGGGTGCGCCTCATCCCCGGCATCGAGCTCTCCTGCGAGTTGCACGGTCGCGAAGTGCACGTGCTCGGCCACTTCCTCGACCCTTCCGCAAAGGCGCTGCACGCGCTGGCCGACGACATGCTGGCGGAGCGGCGGGAGCGCATGGAGCGGATGGTCGGGCTCGCGCAGACGCTCGGCATGCGCGGCGTCACCATGGAGCGGGTCATCGCCTGCAGCGGGGGTGAGAACCTGGGTCGACCGCACCTCGCGCGGGTGCTGATCGACGAAGGTCACGCCACCACCGTCAAGGACGCCTTCGAGAAGTTCCTTCGCACCAAGGGGCCGCTCTGGGTGGACCGGCGGCGGCTGACCATTCAGGAAGCGGTCGCGCTGGTGCACGGCGCCGGCGGCACCTGCAGCGTCGCCCATCCGGGCGCGAACGGCATCTCCAAGCAGGAGCTGCGCACGCTGGCGACAGACGGGATCGACGCCGTCGAGGCCTGGCACCCCGAACATCCGCCCAACCAAGCCGAGGCGTACGAACGGTGGGCCGCGGAGATGGGAATGCTGACGACCGCAGGCAGCGACTACCACGGGCCCTCGGTGCAGCCGGACCGCAAGCTCGGGGACCGATCGCTGAGCGAAGACCGCTTTGCCGCGCTCGAGGCCCGGGCCACCAGTCGTCGCTGAACCGCCGAACGCGAACCCGAACGAGAACCCGAACCAGAACGAAAACCCGAACCCGAACGCGAACCCGAACGCTCGTCAGCGCAGCGCGAGGCCCGTATGGGTCCCGCCAAACGCCGCCGCGGCCCACGAAACCAGCGGCGCCCAATACACACCGAAGGCGAGGATGGGAACCGCCAGCGTCACCAAGACGCCGGTGTACAGCCCGGGCACCGCCACCGGGCGCGCATTGGTCTGGTCCTCGAGAAACATCGCCTTGATGATCCGCGCGTAATAGAAGAGCGACACCGCGCTGTTGAGCACGCCGATGACGGCGAGCAGCACGTTCCAGAAGCCGCCCTTCTGCACCACCGCCGCGAACACCAGGTACTTGCCGGCAAAGCCCGCGAACGGCGGAATGCCGGTCAGACTGAAGAGGAAGATGGTCAGGGCCAGCGCGGCAATGGGCGCGGTCTTGCCGAGCCCGCGGAAGTCGCTGATCTCCTCGCCGCCGGTCACTCGCGCGACCACGATGACGACCAGGAACGCGCCGACGTTCATCAGCACGTAGACGATCAGGTAGACGAGGATGGACTGGACGCCGGCGATGCTCGCGGCGGCGAGGCCCATCAACAGATATCCGGCGTGGGCGATGGAGCTGTACGCCAGCATCCGCTTGACGTTGGTCTGCACGACCGCGGTCAGGTTACCGAGCGTCATGGTGATGGCGCTGATGATGCCGATGATGGCCGGCCAGGGCAGGTCGGTCGTCGAGATGTAGCCGCCGCCCGGCACCTGCCGCTCGAAGGCCGCGAAGAAGAAGCGGATGGCCACCGCGAACCCCGCCGCCTTGGGGCCGACGCTCAAGAACGCGGTGAAGGGAGTGGGCGCGCCCTCGTACACGTCGGGGCACCACATGTGGAAGGGGACGCTGGCAATCTTGTACCCGACTCCGGCGAGCACGAAGATGATGGCCACCACCAGCGCGAGCTGCGCCGCCGGCTGGCCGCCGAAGGCATGCGCCTGGAAGAGGCGGGTGGTCACGTCCGCGAGCTGCGAGCCGATGCCGCCTTCGCCGGTGACGCGGGTGGTGGCGAAGAGCCCGTACAGGATGCTCATGCCGTAGAGCATCACGCCGGAGGCGACGCCGCCGTAGATGACGTACTTGAGCGCCGCTTCGTTGGCGCGAAGGTTCGCGCGCCGGAAGCTGGTCAAGACGTAGCTGACCAGCGAGACCATCTCGATCGAGAGGTAGATGAGGAGCAGGTCGGTCGCGCACGCCATCAGGAACATGCCGAGGAGGAGCGCGAAGAGAAGCGCGATGAACTCGCCCAGGCGCGCGCTCGAGATCTGCCCGCTCGACGGCGCGATGATGACGGTGAGGAGCGCCGCCGCGAGGAAGAGCCAATCGAAGAAGACGCGGAAGTTGTCGTGCTGCAAGAGCCCGCCGAAGAGCGGGAAGTTGCCCCACGGAGTCGCGAGCAGCGCCGCCCCGGTCAGAAGCAGCCAGAGGATGGCGCCGGCCGCCAAGGAGAACTCGCGGTGCGCGCTCCGCCGCGTCAACAGATCCTGCACCAGCATGCCCATCACCGCGAAGGTGAGGACCGTCTCGGGCAGGAAGAATTTGAGCGAGGCGAGGTTGTCCATTTACTGGAGCGGCAGGATGAGGTTGTGCAGCGAGCCTTCGATGAGGTTGATGATCGCCGCCGGGTAGAAGCCGAAGACGATGATCAGCGCCGCGAGCGGGTAGAGCGTCAGCCGCTCGCGCCAGTTGACGTCCGGCATGGTGGCGTAGGTCGGGTTCAGCTTGCCGAGCATCATCCGCTGGATGGCCCAGAGGTAGTACGAGGCGGTGATGATGACCGACAGCGCGCTGATGATGGTGAGCGTCTGCCAGGTGTTGAGCGAGCCCAAGAAGACGGTGAACTCGCTGACGAACCCGCAGAGGCCGGGCAAGCCGAGAGAAGCGAAGAAGGCGAGGCCCAAGAGTCCCGCATACTCGGGCACCTGCTTGGCGAGGCCGCCGAAGCCTTCGATGTTGCGGTGGTGGGCGCGGTCGTAGATGACGCCGACGATGAGGAAGAGCATCGGGCTGATGAGGCCGTGGGTCCACAGGTTCAGGACCGCGCCGTCGATGCCCTGCTGGGTGAACGCGCTCATGCCCAACAGGCAAAAGCCCATGTGGCTGACCGACGAATACGCGATCATCCGCTTCAGATCTTTTTGCGCGAGGCAGACGAACGCTGCGTAGACGATGTTGATGGCGCCGAAGATGGCCATCGCGTGCGCGGCCCATTTGGTCGCGTCGGGCAGGATGCCGTAGTTGATCCGCAGGATGCCGTAGATGCCCATCTTCAAGAGCACGCCGGCGAGGATGACGGAGATGGGAGTGGGCGCTTCCACGTGCGCGTCGGGCAGCCAGGTGTGGAAGGGGAACATCGGGATCTTGATGGCGAAGCCGATGAAGAGGCCGACCCAGGCGATGCGGACGAACTGGCAGCCGAGGACCAACGGCGCCGAGGCATAGCCGCCGTTTCTGCCCCATTCGGTCATCTTCAAGATGCTGAAGGTGTGCGCGCCGCCGGCGCCGACCGGGCCGTTGTAGTAGAGCCCGATGATGGCGAGCAGCATCAGGACCGACCCTGCGAGCGTGTAGAGGAAGAACTTGATGGCCGCGTATTCTTTGCGAGCGCCGCCCCAGATGCCGATGAGGAAGTACATCGGCAAGAGCATCACTTCCCAGAAGACGTAGAAGAGGAACAGATCGAGCGACACGAACACGCCGTACATGCCCGTCTGCAGGATGAGCAGCATGGCCATGTAGCCGGGGACGCCGTGCTGGGTGAAGTGGTGCTCGTCGAGGTGCGTGTTGCCGGGCCACCACGGCATCGACGCGATGGTGGCGATGAAGCTGATCAGCGCGGTCAAGAGGACGAGCGTGATGGAGATGCCGTCGACGCCGACGAAGTACTCGATGTTGTACGCGGAGATCCAGCTCCCGTGCTGCACGAACTGCACGCCCGTCTGCCCCGGGTCGTATTCGCGCCAGAGCACGAACGCCATCACCAGCACGACCGTGGAGACGGCCATGGCGATGATGCGCGAGATCTGATCCGACAGCTCCTTGTTGATGACCTTCGCGCCGCGCGCGAGCAGGACCGGGAGGATGGCGGCCGCTCCGAGGAGCGGCAGGAACGTCATCCAGGAGAGCAGCGACGAAGTGGTGGGATGGTCCATGGGATTAGCGGATCACGTATTGGAGGATGACGAAGACGATGGCGCCGCCAAGCACGCCGAAGAGGTAGGAGTTGATGTGCCCGGTCTGCAGCCGGCGCATGCCGCGGCCGCTGTTCCAGGTGAGGCGGGCGACGCCGTTGACCGCGCCGTCGACGATGTATTTGTCGATGGCCGAGTCCAGGTACGCGACCGCCTTGCCGATGACCGCCATGAAGTTGACGATGCCGTCGATGACGTTCTGGTCGATCCAGTAGAAGATCTGATCGATGGCGAGCGCGCCCTTGACCACCGTCGCCTCGTAAATCTCGTCGACGTAGTACTTGTTGAAGACGAGGCTCCAGGCACGGGGGAAGGTGGCCTTGAGGCGCGCCGGGACCTGGCTCTTGTTCTCCGCGTAGAGCGCCCAGGCCGCGAACCAGCCGCCGCCTGCCACCAGGATTCCGCCGATGAACTGGAAGAGCAGCTCGGTGCCGTGGCCGTACTCGGCGAACGCCACGTGCTCGGCAGCGGGAAGGCTGGGCCCGAGCCACTTCTCCAAGATTGGCTCGTGACCGCCCCACGCCGCAGGCCAGCCGAAGACGAAGCCGGCGATGACGGCCGCGAAGGCGAGAATGGCGAGGACCGCCGTCATGCTGGCGGGCGACTCGTGCGGAACGTGATGGGCGCCGTGGCCGTGCGGGTCGTCGTGGCCGTGCGCCGTCGCTGCAGCTCCGTGCGGATCCACCGGCATGTGCGCGTGCGCAGTGCCGTGCGACGGCATCGCTCCGTGCGCCGCGCCCGCGGCGGAAGCTGCTGCCACTTCGGCCGCGTGCTCCGACGCGTACTGCTGCGCGGCGTTCGCGATCGGCTGCGCGCCGGGCGACTCGTCGTGCTGGTGCGCGACGTTGGTTGCCGCAGCGTGCGCCGCCGCGGCTGCATCCGGAACGCCGTGGGTGATGGCGCCCGCGTGCGCATGCGCGCTCATCGCGTGCGGGTCCTCGAGCCGCTCCTTGTCCTCGTGCCCTTCGCCGCCGCGATAGGTGCCGGTGAAGGTCATGAAGTACGAGCGGAACATGTAGAAGCTCGTCCCCAGCGCGGCGATGGTCCCGATGACGTAAATGGCCGGGCCGATCCACGGCGCGGTCAGGCCCCGGGCGGTGAACGCCTTCCAGAGGATCTCGTCCTTCGAATAGAAGCCGGAGGCGACCGGGAAGCCGGCGATGGCGATGCAGGCCGCGAGGTACGTGTAGCGGGTGATCGGCGTGTACTCGCGCAGCCCGCCCATCTTGCGCATGTCCTGCTCGTGATGGCAGGCGAGGATGACCGAGCCGGACCCGAGGAAGAGACAGGCCTTGAAGAATGCGTGCGTCATCAGGTGGAAGACGCCCGCCCAGTACGCGCCCACGCCGACGCCGATGAACATGAAGCCGAGCTGCGAGACGGTGCTGTAGGCGAGCACCTTCTTGATGTCGTACTGGAAGAAGCCGATCGAGGCGGCGAAAATCGCGGTCAAACACCCGATCGACGCGACCACCGTCATGGCGGCCGGACTGAGCGCAAAGAGGAAGTTGAGCCGCGCCACCATGTAGACGCCGGCCGTCACCATGGTGGCGGCGTGGATCAAGGCGGAGACCGGTGTGGGTCCGGCCATCGCGTCCGGCAGCCAGACGTAGAGCGGAATCTGCGCGCTCTTGCCGGTGGCGCCGACGAAGAAGCAGATGCAGATGAAGGCCAGGACCGGGAACCCCCAGAACGTCATCTCCTTGAGCCGGTCGGCCATGCCGGTGTGCTCGTCGACGATCTGGTTGCGCAGCTCGCGGAACTCCATGGTGGGCCCGAGCCGCACGCCGTCGAGCTCGGCCGGGGTGTCGGGCGAGGTGCCCATCACCGGTCCCGACAGTGCGCGACCGGGAACGTACTTGTTGGTGCCCTCGGCCCACGATCCGGACAACGACCAAAAGAGCACGAAGAGGCCGATGATGAAGCCGAAGTCGCCGAAGCGGTTGACGACGAACGCCTTCATCGCCGCCTTCGCCTTCTCCACGTCCTCGTACCAGAAGCCGATCAACCCGTACGAGCAGAGGCCGACGCCTTCCCAG
>DASXHM010000252.1:0-6022 GCA_036488495.1 Myxococcales bacterium
CTCGTGGATGGCGTGGATGCGGCCCGTGTAATAGAGGATGCGCTCGGAGAGCGTCGTCTTGCCCGAGTCGATGTGCGCCGAAATGCCGATGTTGCGGATGAAGTCGATGTTGTTCGCCACGTCCGGAATCCTTCGCGAAAAGTTGCGTTTGCAGCGATAGAACAGCCCACCTCGCCGGGATGTTTCCCGGGTCGTGAAAGGCCGCGCCCTCTACCTCGAAAAGGCCGCACAAATCAAGCAGGCGGCCGCCCCCGGCATCGCTGTCGAGCCTGCTCGGGACTGCTGCCGGGCCTACTTTGGATGCCGCGCGCGGCCTCTCGATGCGCTCCCGCCGCGTCGAGATGCGCGCTCGCCGCGCACGACGCATGTTGACCGGACGGATGACGGCCATCGAAGCGCTGCAGCGCAGCGGCTACAAGCGCGTGGGGACACCGAAGAGGGGCTTCCGCTACCAGGGAGCGCCTGCACGCGAGCTCAAACGCATCCACGAGATCCGCGTCCCACCGGCCTGGACCGAGGTGGCGGTCGCTCGCTCGTCCAGCGCGCGGCTGCAGGCCATCGGCAAGGACAAGAAGGGCCGCTGGCAGTACCGCTACAGCGCCGAGGCGGTGCGCGAGCGCGAGGAGCGCAAGTTCGAGAAGCTGGTCGCCTTCGGTTCCGCGCTGCCCAAGCTGCGCTCCGCCATCGACAGAGGGCTCTCCCAGAAAGGGCTCACGCGCGAGCGGGTGATGGCCTGCATCCTCCGCATCCTCTCCACCTGCTTCATGCGTTCGGGCTCCGAGGTGTACGCGAAGGAGAACGGCTCCTTCGGCATCGCCACCCTGCAGAACCGGCACGCCACCGTGGTCGGCGACGTCGTCCGGTTCCACTACCGCGGCAAGTCGGGCAAGGAGCAGCTTCGCGAATTGAAGGACCGCCGCGTCGCCCGCATCGTCCGCGAATTGAAGAAGCTCCCCGGCAAGGACCTGTTCCAGTACGTGGCGGAGGACGGCCACATCGTCAACGTCAGCCGCGCAATGATCAACGATGCGGTCAAGGAAGCGATGGGCGAGAGCTTCAACGCCAAGGACTTCCGCACCTGGGCGGGGACGTTGATTGCCGCGTCCACGCTCGCGCGCTTGAACGCGGAGGCGGTCCCGGGCGTGACCGACCGGAAGAAGCTTTTGACCGCCGCCATCAAGGAGACCGCCGCACAGCTCGGCAACACGCCGGCGGTGTGCAAGTCGAGCTACGTCTGGCATTCGGTGCCGCGCAGCTTTTTGCAGGGCACGGTGGTGAAGAGCTACTTCAAGAACATGGACGAGCTCGTCGAGTGCAAGTCGCACGGCCGGCTCGCCTGCGAGAACGCGCTCCTCGAGCTCTTGAAGGAAGGCAAGGTCAAGCCGCGGGTGGCGAAGGCGGTCGCGAAAGCAGTGGCGCGCAGGCCGCGGGCGCCGCTCACGAAGATGTCGCGCAGGATGCAGCGCGATCCGCAGGCGCGCCGGCTCGCGAAGGCATTCGCGGTCCACTGAAGGCGCACGGACGCTTGGCGGACGTGCCTTCGAGGCGGGGCTTGCGTTCCCCTAGTCGAGCGGCCCCAGCGCGACGTCGGCGGCCGATGCTCCGCGCCGCACGCGGTCGTGCACCAGCGACGAGGCCTGCGTCTCCGGCGAATGGTAGTTGGCGAGCTTGAGGTAGCAGGAAACGCCCGAATACAGCGTGGGCCCGGACCAGGTCAGCACCTTGTGGCCGTTCAGCCACGCCTCGAAGATGCCGGTGGAACCGGACGTCCATCTGACGTGATAAACGAAATCATACCAGACGTTCCGGGTAATGCTGCCGGCCGGGGCTCCGTACGGATCGACGAGGTCCTGCCGGAAGGTGTCGGTGTTGAGCGCGCCGGCCTCGCCGCGCAGCCGCAGGCCCACTCCGGGAATTGCCTCGAGGTCGAAGTTGGGCAGCCCGGAGTCGAGGTTCTGGTGGAAGTCCAAGAGGACGCCGCCGCCGCTGCCGGTGGGGAACACATAGTCGTCCGGGAACAGCACCGAGTGCGCCCACCATTCTTCCTGGCCTTCGTTGCAGTACGACGGCGAGACGCCGAGCGAGAGATCGTCGCGCACCCAGTCGCCGCTGCCGTGGACGTTGTTGTCGGTGATTTCGGTGTGCAGCCGCACCGCCGTCCCTCCGCGCGACGACGGCACGAATGAGCTGCGCACCGGAGCGGGGGGAGAATTCTGGTCGCCCGCGTATTGCTCGGTGAACCCGCAGTAAGTCCCCTCGAAGTCGCAAGCGAAGGCGGGATTGCCGGTGGGGCCTTGGGCGCTCGCGACCACCGACAGCCTGTCGACGTTGAAGTATTGGACGTCGGAGAACAGCACCAGCCGATGCTGGCCGGCGGTGAGCGGCACGCCTGTGTGCTGCGCGAGTTGGAAGGTGTCCCAGCTTCCGGTCAGGGGAACTTGCACGGGCCCGGTGACGTCGGTGCCGTCGACCGCGATGTGGAAGGTGCTGCCCGCCGCGTAGTTGTTGGAGGCGACGATGCCGACGTCGTAGTTGCCGGAAGCGGTGACGTTGACCGTGTACGCCATCCACTCGCCGTTCTGGAAGTTGTTGACCACGTAGCCGGTGCCGCCGGCGACGATGTCCACGTCCTCGAACGGCCGGTATTGGCCGCCTGCGTTGCCGGCGACGAGGTCGTGGTAGCCGCTTCCCTCGCCGCCCGTGTCGAAGTTCTCCGCCTCGATGGTGCCGGGTAGATTGGCGGGCGTTCCGCCGAAGGCGGGCGAAGTGCTGGCGCTCGCCTCGACGTCGATCTGGTTCACGTTGAAGTACTGCCGATCGCAGACGAGCTTGAGCTGGTGCTGCCCGGCGGACAGCGTCACTCCCTGCTTGCCCACCCATTGAAAGACGTCCCAGCTTCCAGTCATGGGAACGACCACGCTGCCGGTCACGTCGTGCCCGTCGACCTCGACGTGGAAGGCCGACGACGCGGAATAGTTGTTCGACGCGCGGATGGAGATGTCGTAGGCGCGCGTCGAGGAGACGTTGACCGTGTAGAGCATCCATTCGCCGGTCTCGAAGTTGTTCACCACGTAGCCGCCGGCCTGGTTCGGTTCCGGGGAGACGATGATGTCCACGTCTTCCGCCGGCCGATAAGCGCCGCCCGCGTTTCCGGGAACGTTGTCGTGATAGGCGAGCCCTTCACCGCCGTTGTCGAAGTCTTCGGCTTCGAAGGTGTTGGGGATCGAGAGCGGGGTTCCGTAGTGCGCTGTCTGGGCGAGAGCGGGGAATGCAATGCCCGTGAACAAGGCGAGCATCGAGAACGCGCGATTCATGTTGGCTCCGGCTGGCGAGGATCGACGACGAACGTCTGCGGCGCGCCAAAGGTGCGTACCGTCCATCCGGCAGGCCTGCTCGACCGGGCTCCGGGCGTCCCGTCTTGCGGCCAATGGCTTTGAATCGAGCTATGGCAGCGTGAACCGTTTGCCGCGCGGTCCTGGCCGCGCGAGCAGTTGCTCGTACGACGCTTTGAATTGTCGCAGGAAGGCGAGGTAGTGCTCGGGCGCCACGCGCTGGCTCAGTCGCGCCGCCTCCGCTTGGGCGGCAATCCCTTCAGGACTCGAGCGAAAGTCAGGAAGATCCTCGGTCCTGGACGAGCTGGTCGAATCGCGCGGCGAGGCCATTTCTTTCGAAATAGCGTCGCATCTCTGCGACGTCAACGCCGGGAACCGTCAACAACCGCGCGACGTCGGCCAGATCCTGCCCAGCGCGCGACGGATTTTCTCGCACCGCCTGCGCCTTCATCGCGGCAAGATGTTCTGGCCGTGGCGCGGGTAAGCTGACTCCAGCGAAGATTTCGGCCGGTTTCGCGGCCCCAAAAAAAAGGTCCGCCGTCCGACCTTCCACATAGATCAGATCGACGCGTCCCCAACGCGCGTCCCGATGGAGATGGTTCGAGAATCCTTCCGATTCGTGCAGCTTGGCGTAGCCGAGCGCAGCGAGGTGCGAAAGAATCTCGGATCGCCCGTCCTCGTCGACGGCGATGTCCAGATCGGTGGTTGCACGGCTGACTCCGTGCGCATGCAGCGCCATTGCCCCGGCGATGGCGTGCCGGATGCCGCGTTCGGACAAGAAGCGCGTCAACTCTGCCAGGACCATCGCGAAATCCAACCAGCGCCTCCGCGAAAAGTGGACCGTAGCACGTTGGTCGCATGGACGGCCGCGCCCGATTGCGCTACCCGGCCTGCGATGGGGGAACATGCGACGACGTCGGGGGATCGCCTGGAGGCAGGCGCCGCCGTGCGCAAGCTTCGGCTCCTCGACGCGACCGGCAAAGTCCTCACCGACCTGTGCACGCCGCGGTCGTCGATCGGGCGGCAGGAAGCGAACGACGTCTTCATCGACGATCCGACCGTCTCCCGCTTCCACTGCGAGATCGTCATCGACGAGGGCGGCGCGCGGGTGCGCGATCTCGAGTCGCGCAACGGGACGTTCGTGGACGGCACCCGGGTGGTCGAGGCGTGGCTGCGCGACGGCGCCGATCTTCGCCTCGGCCGCTGCGGCCTGCGCGTCCGCGTCGGAGACGGCTGCGTGCGCCAGCCGATTTCGGAGCGCACCGAGCTCGGTTCGCTCTGCGGCGAGTCGGCGGCCATGCGCATGACCTTCGCGCTACTCGAGAAAGCGGCCGCGACCGACGCGACCGTGCTGCTCGAAGGCGAGACAGGGACAGGAAAGGAAGGCGCAGCCGAGGCGCTGCACCAGTTCAGCGCGCGCAAGGACAAGCCGCTCGTGGTGGTGGACTGCGCGGCCATGCCGGCGGGGCTCCTCGAAAGCGAGCTCTTCGGCCACGACAAAGGCGCCTTCACCGGCGCGACCGGACGGCGCACGGGGGCGTTCGCGGAAGCCGCGGGCGGCACCGTCTTTCTCGACGAGATCGGCGAGTTGCCGCTGGAATTGCAGCCCAAGCTGCTCCGCTTTCTCGAGCGCAAGGAGATCCGCCGCATCGGCACCAACGCGATGGAGCGCGTGGACGTGCGCGTGATCGCCGCCACCCATCGCGACCTGCGCGCCGCGGTCAATCGGCACGCGTTCCGCGCCGATCTCTACTTCCGGCTCTCAGTCGTGCGCATCACGCTGCCGTCGTTGCGCGAGCGGCCGGGGGACATTCCGCTTCTCGCCGAGCGCCTGTTGACGCGGATGCACGCGGGCGAGCGGCAGCGCCAGGCGCTGCTGCGCCCGGAGTTCTTGCGCGAGCTCTCGTTGCAGTCGTGGCCGGGGAACGTGCGTGAATTGCGCAATCATCTCGAGCGCTGCCTCGTCTTCGAGCAGGCGATGCCGCTGGAAGGGGAGAGCGCCCCTTCGCCGCAGGCGTTCTCACCGGCGCGGCAGTACGCCATCGATCAGTTCGAGCGGCAGTACCTGACCCGCCTCATTGCAGCGCACGAGGGCAAGGTCGCGGCAGCGGCGCACGAGGCCGGCGTCGGGCGCGCGCATCTGTACAGGCTGCTCCGCAAGCACGGACTTCTGCCCGGCGGCTGAACGGACGCGCTGCGGCCGGCTCAAACGTCCGAGCCGGCCGCGCCCGTCATCACTGCTGCTGGGCGCTGGCGGCGAACGGCTCGCTGGCTTCGCTCGCGCTCGCCTGCGGTTGCGCAACCATCGGCTGCTCGAGCACCACCGGGTCGACGAACATCGCGCCCTCTTCCCCCGGCTGGAGCGGCGACTGGAACGCGGCTCCGGCCAGCGACACGAACATCACCACCACCAACAGACCTTCGGCCAGACGAGACGACATCATGGATGGCCCCCTTTTCTGCGGCGAGCCAACTGCACCACTTGTGCCAGCGTCTCCAGCCGCCAAAGGGCGTTTCTGACGGCGCTTCGCCGCGCCGTTGTCTCCTGGCAGGAGACAGTTGTCTCCGGCCCGGCGAGGTTCAAGCTGTGCCAGCCAGCTTCTTGCCTGACCAACGAGCGCTCGCAGCGTGCATGCCCGCCCCGCTTGTGTAGGTTCGCCGCGCCGGTTGCAGAGGCGGGAGGGTCTGAC
>DASXHM010000272.1:0-26374 GCA_036488495.1 Myxococcales bacterium
GAAGTCATCGCCGTCGGCAAGGGTAAGTCCAACGATGAAGGCAAGGTATTCCCCCTCGACGTCAAGGCCGGCGATCGCATCCTCTTCGGCAAGTGGGGCGGCACCGAGATCAAGATCGATAACGAAGACTTCCTCATCATGAAGGAAGACGAAGTCCTCGGCATCCTCAAGTCCAAGTAACTGGGTCCACCATCCTTCGCAAAGCGAAGGGTGGGAGATAACTCCACTTAGACATTTCGCAGTAACTCCGCCATCACTCGCGGAGAGCAACCAAGGAGAAAGCAATGGCAAAGCAGATTCTGCACGGCGAAGACTCGCGTCAGGCGATCCTGCGCGGCGTCAACACACTGGCCGACGCAGTGAAGGTCACCCTCGGCCCCAAGGGCCGCAACGTCGTCATCGAGAAGAAGTTCGGCTCGCCCACCATCACCAAGGACGGCGTCACTGTCGCCAAGGAAATCGACCTCTCCGACCGCTTCCAGAACATGGGCGCGCAGATGGTCCGCGAGGTCGCCACCAAGACCTCCGACATCGCCGGCGACGGCACCACCACCGCGACCGTCCTCGCGGCGGCCATCTACAACGAGGGCATGCGCCTCGTCGCTGCGGGTCACAACCCGATGAGCTTGAAGCGCGGCATCGACGCCGCGGTCTCGGCCATCGTCGAAGAGCTGAAGAAGATCTCCACCAAGACGCAAGGGAAGAAGGAGATCGCCCAGGTCGGCACCATCTCGGCGAACGGCGACGAGACCATCGGCAACATCCTCGCCGACGCGATGGAGAAGGTGGGCAAGGAAGGCGTCATCACCGTCGAGGAGGCGAAGGGCCTGGAGACGCAGCTCAAGGTGGTCGAAGGCATGCAGTTCGACCGCGGCTACATCTCGCCGTACTTCGTCACCGACCCGGCCCGGATGGTGGTGGAATTGGAGGAGCCGTACATCCTCCTGACCGAGAAGAAGATCTCCGCCATGGCGGACCTCATCCCGCTCCTCGAGCAGGTGGTGCGCACCGGCCGGCCCATCCTCCTCATCGGCGAAGAGGTCGAGGGCGAGGCACTGGCGACGCTGGTCGTCAACAAGCTGCGCGGGACGTTGAAGGTCGCGGCGGTGAAGGCGCCCGGCTTCGGCGACCGCCGCAAGGAGATGCTGAAGGACATCGCCGTCCTCACCGGCGGCCAGGTCATCGCGGAAGAGCTGGGCAAGAAGCTCGAGCAGGTGCAGCTCGGTGACCTGGGCCGCGCGAAGCGCATCACCATCGACAAGGACAACACCACCATCGTCGACGGCGCCGGCCAGAAGCGCGACATCGAAGGCCGCATCAAGCAGATCCGCGCCCAGGTTGTAGAGACCACCTCCGACTACGACAAGGAGAAGCTGCAAGAGCGGCTCGCGAAGCTCGCGGGCGGCGTTGCGGTGGTGCAGGTCGGGGCGGCCACCGAGACGGAGATGAAGGAGAAGAAGGCGCGCGTCGAGGACGCCCTGCACGCGACCCGCGCGGCGGTGGAAGAGGGCATCGTGCCGGGCGGCGGCGTTGCTCTCGTCCGCGCCCGCAAGGCCATCGACGGGCTCAAGGTTCCCGAGGACGAGCAGATTGGCGTCGCCGTCATCCGCCGCGCGGTCGAAGAGCCGCTCCGCCGCATCGTCGGCAACGCCGGCCTCGAGGGCAGCATCGTCCTGCAGAAGGTCAGCGAGGGGCAGGGCGGGTTCGGCTACAACGCGCGCGAGGACAAGTACGAAGACCTGGTGGCGGCGGGCGTCATCGACCCCACCAAGGTGACCCGCACCGCGCTGCAGAACGCTGCCAGCGTCGCCGGCCTCTTGCTCACCACCGAGGCGATGATCGCCGAAAAGCCGAAGAAGAAGGTCAAGGCGGCTGCGGGCGGCGGCGGTGGAATGGGGGGCATGGGTGGGATGGGCGGCATGGGTGGAATGGGCGGGATGGGCGGCATGGACTACGGCGGCGGCGACGACCTCGACTACTAGCCGCGGCCGCCGCGAGGCGGCTTGGCGGCTACGCTTTTGCTTTGACCGCAGTCGTCAAAAGTGGCCGGCCGGAACTTGATACGGTCGGCCGCTGACGGTAGACACATCGCTCATGCCCAAGCGTTTGCTCCTCGCTGACGACTCGAAGACAATCCAGACAGCGGTGAGCATGACGTTTGCGCGCGAGGACGTGCAGCTCGTCATGGTCGAGGACGGCGAGGCGGCGCTGCAGAAGGCGCGTGAGCAGCGCCCGGATGTGATCCTGGCTGACGTGACGATGCCCAAGCTCGGCGGATACGAGCTCTGCCAGCGCGTCCGCGCGGACGCCTCGCTCAGGGACGTGCCGGTCCTCCTGCTCGGAGGCGGCGCGCCCGTCGATCCCGCGAAAGCGATGGCAGTGGGCGCGAACGGCCACATGCCGAAGCCGTTCGACTCGACGAAGCTCATCGACCAGGTGAAGCAGATCCTCGCCAATCCGCGCGCCGCCATGACGGCCGCGGCCGCGACGACGCCGGCCGCTGCGCCTTACGTCACCGGTCAGCCGTCGAGGCCGGCTTCGCCTCCCGCCCTGGCGAAGCCCTCGGTGCCGCCGCAGCGTCCGCCGACCGCGCCGCCGCCAGCAAGGCCCGCCGTCCCCGGGAGCGCCGTCGCCCGCCCGCCTGCGACTGCGGCGCCCGCGCGCCCCTCGGCACCTCCGGCGGGCGCGAGGCCGCCCATGCCGGCGCGCCCTCCCGGCGCTACCTCGGTTCCTCCTGCGGCCGCGTCCGGAGCGCCCGCCGCCCGGCCGCCGGTCGCTCGCCCTCCCTCGGCCCCGATACCCGGCGCACGACCTGCAACCCCTGGCGCGACCAGGCCGCCACCGCCCCCAGCGCGTCCGATCGCACAGCCGCTCGCCAAGCCGCCCACCGGTCCCGTCAGGCCGCCGCCGCCACCCGCGGCGCGCCCGCAACCTCCGCGTCCCCCGCCGGCGCCGGTCCTCGCCGACGACGAAGACATTCCCATGGACGAGGAGATGGACGAGGCGCCCACGCCGCTGCGCTCCGCCTCGAGCAGCGCCGCGACCAAGCCGTCCTTGAGCGTCGTGCCTCCGCCGGACGGCGGAGAGGCGCTCTTGCGCGACGCGCTGTCGAAGGCCAGCCGCGAAGTCATCGAGAAGATCGCCTGGGAAGTGGTGCCCGAGCTTGCCGAGACCATCATCCGCGAAGAGCTCGAACGTCTCTTGAAAGAGCGCGGCGCCTGACCGGACCCCGACGCGCGATTCTCGCGGCGCCTGACCGGACTTTCGAGCGGGGCGGCTTCCCCCACTTGTCATTCGACTGTGATAACTAACCAGCCGCCATGAGCGAGCGGCGCGAGCAGGCCGATTTGGAGAAGGGTTACGAGCCCGCCCAGGTCGAGCCTCATTGGGCGCGATGGTGGGAAGAGCGCGGCTTCTTCCGCTCGCAGGACGAGAGCGACAAACCCGCTTTCTCCATCGTCCTGCCGCCGCCCAACGTCACCGGCTCGTTGCACCTCGGCCACGCGCTCACCGCCACCATGCAGGACGTGCTCATCCGCTACAAGCGCATGAGCGGGTTCAACGCCTGCTGGCTTCCCGGCATCGACCACGCGGGCATCGCCACGCAGATGGTGGTCGAGCGCGAGCTCGGCAAGAAAGAGAAGAAGTCGCGCCACGATCTCGGCCGCGAAGAATTCTTGAAGCGCGTCTGGGCGTGGAAGGAAGAGAGCGGCAATCGCATCGCGCTCCAGCACCGCGCTCTCGGCGCATCGCTCGACTGGGACCGCGAGCGCTTCACCATGGACGAGCGCTCCTCGCGCGCTGTCCGCGAAGCGTTCGTCCGGCTGCACGAGGAAGGTCTCCTCTACCGTGCAGAGCGGCTGATCAACTGGTGCGTGAAGGACGGCACCGCGCTCTCCGATCTGGAAGTCGATCACGAGGAAGGCACCAAGGCCGAGCTCTACAAGTTCGCCTATCCGCTCGCCAACGGCTCAGGCGAGATCGTCGTCGCCACCACCCGGGTCGAGACCATGCTCGGCGACACCGCGGTGGCGGTGCATCCGGACGACGAGCGCTACAAGGCCATGATCGGCAAGAACGTCCGCCACCCCATCACCGGGCGCGAGTTCCCCATCATCGCCGACGCGGAGCTGGTCGATCCGAAGTTCGGCACCGGCGCCGTGAAGGTGACGCCAGCGCACAGCTTCGAGGACTTCGAATCCGGCAAGCGCCACAACCTGCCGCTCCTCAACATCTTGAACCTCGACGGAACGCTCAACGAAGTGGCGGGGCCGTTCGCGGGGCAGGACCGCATCAAGGTGCGCCCGGCACTGAAGGAGCGGCTCAAGGAGCTGGGGCTCGAGCGCGGAACGGAAGCGCACGTGCTCGCGCTGGGCAAATGCCAGCGCTGCCAGAGCGTGGTCGAGCCGCTGCTCAGCAAGCAGTGGTTCGTGAAGACGAAGCCGCTCGCGCAAGCGGTCATCGAGCACGTCGACGACATGCGCTTCGTCCCGGATAACTGGCGGGCGGAGTTTTTGCGCTGGATGACCAACATCCACGACTGGTGCGTCTCGCGCCAGCTCTGGTGGGGCCACCAGATCCCGGCCTGGTATTGCGCGCACGGGCACGAAAACGTCGCCCGCGAGAAGCCTTCGAAGTGCAGCCAGTGCGACATGACCGAGCTCGTGCAGGACCCGGACGTGCTCGACACCTGGTTCTCGTCCGGGCTCTGGCCGTTCTCCACCTTCGGCTGGCCGGAGGAGACGAAGGCGCTCGAGACCTTCTATCCGAACTCGGTGATGGAGACGGGGTTCGACATCCTCTTCTTCTGGGTCGCGCGGATGGCGATGTTCGGCCTGCACTTCTTGGGAGAGGTGCCGTTCGAGGTGGTCTTTCTCCACGCCATGGTGCGGGACGAGAAGGGCCAGAAGATGTCGAAGACGAAGGGCAACGTCATCGACCCGCTCGACATCACCGCCAAGTACGGCGCCGACGCGTTGCGGTTCACGCTCGCCTCGATGGCCGGGCAGGGACGCGACATCAAGCTCTCGACCGATCGCATCGCGGGCTATCGCGCCTTCGCCAACAAGATTTGGAACGCAGCTCGCTTCGTGCTGATGAACGCCGAAGGCTTCACGCCCGGCGCCGCTCCGTCGTCCTTGTACGACCGCTGGATCCTGAGCCGCTACCAGCGCTGCGCCGACGAGACCCGGATTGCACTCGACGAATTCCGCCTCAGCGACGCGGCGAACGGCATCTACAAGTTCATCTGGAACGAGCTCTGCGACTGGGCGATCGAGCTGTCCAAGCCTGCTCTCTACGGCCACAACTCCGCCGCCGAACGGGCCTCCGCGCAAGCCGCGCTCTTGACCGCCCTGGAAGGCGCGCTCCGGCTTCTGCATCCGTTCATGCCGTTCGTGACCGAGGAAATCTGGCAGCGCCTGCCGAACCGATCGGCTGCAGCCGGCGAGAGCGGCTCCGCGGAGACGATCATGCTCGCCGCCTTCCCTGCCGCGAACGACGACCTCAAGGACGAGCAGGCGGAGCGCGAGATGGACATCCTCGCCCGCGCCATCGACGGCGCCCGTTCGGTGCGCGGCGAAGTGAACCTGCCGCCCAATCAGAGGGTCCCGCTCTGGCTCTTCGCCAAGGACGAGATGCTCTTCCGCCGGCACGAGCGCGCCTTTCAGCACCTCGCCAACGCCAGCGAAGTGACGCTGCGCGGGATGGACGGGGAGCGCCCGCGGGGAGCCGCGGTGCACGTCGAGCCGGAGGTGGAAGTGCACCTTCCGCTCCAGGGGCTGATCGACTTCGCCGCGGAAAAGACGCGGGTCGAAAAAGAGCTGCAGCGCATCGCCACCGAGCTCGAGGGCATCGACAAGCGCCTCGGCAACGAAGGCTTCGTCGCGCGTGCGCCAAAGGAAGTGGTCGAGAAGGACCGCGCGCGGGCGGAAGAGCTCGGCGCCAAACGGGAGAAGCTTGCGCGCCATCTGGCGCGCGTCACCAGCGTGGAGGCAGGCATGGAAGAAAAGAACCCGCAACAGCCGCAGGCCGATAGCGCAGGGCCTTCGGAGCAGCCGAACCGCAGCCTCGGGCAGATGGGCACCCACGGTGGCCCCGCGCAGGGGTCGCCCGCACAGGGCGAAGAGCCGGAGGAGTCCGAGGCCACAGCCGCAGCCTCTCGAGGCGGCGCCGCGGGGTCGGAAGGCCCCGAAGGCGATGACGACGACGAGGCCGGCGAGAAACAGACCGCCGCGCCCGGGAAGGACACCGGCAAGGACGACGAGAGCGAGGACGAAGAAGACGACGACGATTCCGACGACGACGAGGAATCGGCCGCCCAGGCGCGCAACGAAGGCGACGAAGAGCTGGAGTCGCCGCAGGCCAAGGCCGCCTCCGCCGGCGCAAAGGAAGGCAAGGTGCCTCGCACCATCGCGCGGGTGAAGTCGATCGCCCGCGGGCTGATGCAGAAGAAGCCGCAGACCAAGAAGGCCGGACCGCGAAGCCAGGAAGCAGTCAACGCGGAGCGCGCCCAGGCCGCCAAGGCCTCGCAGAAGAAAGCGGCGCCGAAGGCGAAGCCGGCCAAGAAGCCGGTGGCGCTCGGCAAGAGCGTGCGCGGCGGGAAGAACAAGGCCGACAAAGCGGGCAAGGTGGGAAAGACCCTGCACGCGGGCCGCGTCGCGGCTGCCAAGGGCGCGAAGAAGGGCACGCGCGGCGCGGGCGGCAAGCTGAAGAAGCAGGCCAAGGCAGCGCCGGGCTCACAGTCGCGGCAGAACCTGCGCGGCCGCTTCGCCTCGTCGGCGCAAGGCAAGGGCCGGACCGGCGCGGGCAGCGGCCGCGGCGGCGGGCGCGGATCGCAGAGGGGCGCGCGCGGGCAGAGCGGCAAGAAGCAGCGGCCGTCGCCGCGCAAGGGCACGAAGTAGCCCATGGCGCTCGATTTGGGGCGGCCGGACGACGCCGTCGGCCGCCTCATCGCGCTCGCGCTCGACGAAGACGTGGGCCCGGGCGATCGCACTGCCGAGGCCTGCGTCGACGAAGACGCACACGGGAGCGCGCTCATCTTCGCCAAGGAGCCGATGGCCATTTCCGGCGTCGCTGCTGCCGCACGGGTGTTTCGCGCACTCGATCCGGCTTGCGTGCTCGAGCCGCTCAAGGACGAAGGCGACCCGGCCGATCCGGGCGAGGGCGTTCTGCGGGTGCGCGGCAAATTGCGCGCGCTCTTGACGGCCGAACGGACCGCGCTCAACCTTCTGCAACGGCTTTGCGGCATCGCCACCCTGACGCGCCGTTACGCCGAAGCGTTGCGCGGCACCAAAACGCGCCTCCTCGACACCCGCAAGACCAGCCCGGGGATGCGCGCGCTCGAGAAAGCGGCCGTCCGTGCCGGCGGAGGCGTGAACCACCGCGGCGCGCTCTTCGACGGCATCCTGGTCAAGGACAACCACGCGGCGGCAGCCGGCGGCGTCGGAGAGGCGGTCCGCCGCGCGCGCAAGAACGCCCATCCGCTCCTCTTGGTGGAAGCGGAAGTCAGCACGCCGCGGCAGATCGACGAGGCGCTGACGGCGGGAGCGCAGATGCTGCTCCTCGACAACCTGGGCGACGAGGAGCTGCGCAGCGCCGTGCAGCAGGTGCGGGGCAGGGTGTTGCTCGAGGCGAGCGGCGGAATGACGCTCGATCGTCTGCCGCGGGTGGCTGCGGCCGGCGTCGACTTCGTCTCGGTGGGAGCGTTGACACATTCGGCCCCTTCGGTGGATCTGAGCCTCCTCGTGGAGGGCGCGTAGCATGCAGGTCTCGCAGGACGGAATCCTTCATTGGACGGACACCAGCCAGGACGCCATCGTCCTCGGCTTCTTGATCGACTCGCGCGAGGACTTCGTCTCCGGGCGGGTGTTGTGCGACAAGCTCGACGTGCCCCGCGCCGAGCTGCTCAAGCGCATCGATTCCTTGCGGGCGCGCGGCTTTCAGATCGACGCGAGCGGCGGCCGCGGCTACCGGCTCGGCGAGCTGCCCGATGGCCTCGCCGAAGCACAGCTCGCTCCGCTCCTCACCAGCGCCGAAATCGGGCGCGCCATCCACTTCTACCCGGAGCTCGGCTCGACCAACGACGAAGCGCACCGGCTCGCCGAGGCCGGCGCGCTCCACGGCGAAGTGGTCATCGCCGAGGAGCAGACGAACGGCCGCGGCCGGAAAAGCCGGAGCTGGCTCGCGCCCAAAGGCAAGGGCCTCACCTTGAGCGTCATCCTCCGGCCCGCCATCCCTGCGCAGCGCGCGCCGGAGCTGACGCTGGTCGCCGCGGTGGCGGTGTGCGAGGCGGCCCGCGAGTTGGGAGCGCCCGCGCGGATCAAGTGGCCGAACGACGTCGAGTGCCGCGGCAAGAAGCTCGCCGGCCTTCTCACCGAGCTGCGCGCGGAGAGCGACCGCATCCGCCACGCCGTCCTCGGCATCGGCCTCAACGTCTCGCTGGAAGCGCAGGATCTGCCCGAGGACCTGCGGCCGCGTGCGACCAGCCTCTTGCTCGAGACGGGTGAGCGGCACCCGCGTCCGGTCGTCTGCGCCGCCTTGCTCGCGCACCTCGAGGAATGGCTGGACGTGCACGAAACCGAAGGGTTCGAAGCGGTCCGGGCGCGCTTTCGTGCCCTCTCCAGCACCCTCGGGCGGCGCGTCCGCGTCGACGCGGAAACTGGAAGCTTCGAGGGGGAAGCCGTCGATCTCGCGCCCGACGGCGCGCTCCTGGTCAAGCACGGCGAAGGCGACCTGCGCAGGGTGGTCGCGGCCGACATCGAGCACCTTCGCCCCTTGGGGTAGGTGTCGAGAACATTGACGCGCACTCGGTACGGTATCGATACTGCGTACAATGCTTCTCGCGATTGACGTCGGAAATACCAATACGGTCCTCGGCGTCTTCGACCTCGCCGTACAGAAGCCGCAGCTTCGCGACTCGTTCCGGGTCCAGACCGAGAAGGATCGCACCGGCGACGAGTACGGCTTGCAGATCAAGGCGCTCTTCGATTTCGCGAGCTTGCGCATCGCCGACGTGCACGACGTGATCGTCTCGAGCGTGGTGCCGCCGATGGCGTTTCCGCTCGA
Organism: Myxococcales bacterium; assembly: GCA_036488495.1. GTDB lineage: Bacteria > Myxococcota > Myxococcia > Myxococcales > 40CM-4-68-19 > 40CM-4-68-19. The sequence continues at coordinate 9,067 of DASXHM010000272.1, forward strand.
GCAGATGTCGAAGCGGTTCTTCGGCAAGAAGCCGCTCTTCGTCGGGCCGGGCGTGAAGACGGGAATGCCGGTGCTGTACGACAATCCGCGCGAAGTCGGCGCCGACCGCATCGTCAATGCCGTCGCCGCTTACGAAAAGTGGCCGCAAGGGCTGATCATCGTCGACTTCGGCACCGCCACCACCTTCGACGCGGTGACCCCGAAAGGCGAGTACCTGGGCGGCGCCATCTCGCCAGGCATCGCCATCTCCATGGAGGCGCTCTTCCACCGCGCTTCCAAGCTTCCCCGCGTCGCCTTCGAAAAGCCCGTCCAGGTGGTGGGCCGCAACACGGTGTCGTCGATGCAGAGCGGGCTCGTCTTCGGCTACGTCGGGCTCGTCGACGGGATTTGCGCGCGGATGAAGAAGGAGCTGGGATTCCCGGTGAAGGTGGTCGCCACCGGCGGGCTCGCACCTTTGATCGGCAACGTCTCCCAAGAGATCGAGGTCGTCGACGACCAGCTCACGCTGGACGGCCTCCGCGTCATCTACCAACGAAACGCGAGCGAGCGATGATTCCGGACAACGACGACGATCCCGATCTTCCGCGCGGCGCCTCGCCTGCCGAGCTCGACGCCTTGCGCGCGTCGATCAAGGTTTCGCAGCGGGTACAGAAAGCGGAACAGCCGCCCGCCAATCCGGGCGCGCCGCCGCCGCCACTTCCGGCCTTGGTCATCCACCGCACCGAGATCGACCGCATCATCGACGAAGGCCGCGATCTGCTCGACAAGGATCCGAAGGCGGCGCACGCGGTCTTCACCAAGGCCTGGCGGCGCAACTTGAACGACCCGCGTGTGCTCTCCAATTTCGGGCTGACGCTGGTCTTGGTGGAAGGCGATCGCCAGCGCGGCATCCGTTTCTGCGAGGAGGCGGTCCGGCGCGGGCTCATCACCACCGAGTCGCTCGTGAACCTGGCGCGCGCGCTGGTGGTCACCCGCAACAAGGAGCAGGCGGTGCGGGCGCTGAGGAAGGCGATGGAGCTGTCCCCCTCCGACCCGCGGCTCGGGCAGGAGTTCGCGGCGCTGGGCTTGCGGCGAAAGCCGCCGTTGCCTTGGTTCTCGCGCGATTTCTTCCTCAACAAGTGGATCGGGAAGCTCACCTGGCGCTTCATGAAGCACCCCGATCCGCTGGCTCGCTGACGAAGTGAAGGTGTTAGACTTCCGGGCATGAGCGATCTCGCGTCCGAGCGGCCCAGCGCCGCGCTGCCTCCCCCGGACGCGCCCGCAGAAGCTGCGTCGCCGCCCGTCGCGGTGTGCCCGCTGCCGCTCGATGCGGTGCCGACCAACTTCCAGAAGCACGTCGACCCGAAGGCGCCGGTGCCGCTCCGGATGATGGGCGCCAAGGCGCTGGTGCCGATGGCGCCCAAGGAGATGTGCACCGCGCTCTTCATGCTCGGGTTCGACCCGGATGCCTCGGTGCGCGAGACGGCCGAGAAGAGCGCTGCCGGCTTGCCCGACCGCATCCTTTCGGTTGCGCTCCGCGACGAAACTTTGGACGCCCCGGTGTTGGACGCTTTCGCGACCCGGCTCGCCAACCGCGACGAGTACCTGGAGATGCTGGTCTTGAACGCGGCCACGCCCGACGCCACCGTCGAGCGCATCGCCCGCGCGGCGGACGACAAGATCCTGGAGATCGTCGCCCAGAATCAGCTTCGCGTGCTGCGCCATCCGGACATCGTCCGCGCGCTGGTGGCGAATCCGGCCGCGCGTCCCTCGACGGTCGACAACGTCTGCGACTTCTGCGTCCGTTCCGGGCTCTCGCTCGAGGACCTCCCCGCCTACCGCGCCGCGCGCCGGCGCATCCACGGAGGCGCCTCCGGCGACGAGGAGCTGGCGAAGCAGGTGGCCATCCAGCAGGAGCTGGCCGAGGCGGAAGCGGAGGCGGCGCTGGAAGAGATGGGGGCTGCCTCGCACGACGCTTCCGAGCCGGGCCGAGCGCAGGAAGACGATCCCGAGGCGGAGAAGAAGAAGCTCTCCATCACCCAGCAGATCATGCGGCTCGGGGTGGCGAAGAAGATCGAGTGGGCCAACAAGAAGGGCAACCGCGAGGTCCGCACCATCCTCTTGCGCGACCCGAACAAGCTGGTGCAGCTCGCCGTCATCCAGAGCCCGCGCATGACGGAGGGCGAAGTGGCCAAGGTCGCGGTGAGCCGGACCGCGCCCAACGAAGTGCTGCAGTACATCTATTCGAACCGGCAGTTGATGAAGAACTACCAGATCAAGATCAACCTAATGAACAACCCCAAGGTGCCGGTCGGGGTGACGATGCGCTTCTTGTCGACGCTGCGCATGGCGGAGGTGAAGGCCATCGCCAAGAACAAGAACGTCCCGCAGGGCCTCGCCACCGCCGCCAAGCGGATGGTGGAAAAAAAGGGCGGCAACGACTAGCCCCGGCGGGTGTCCGATGCCTCCGCCTTCGGCTCCGTCCCGGCCGTCGGGGGACCCGTCGGCCTCCGAGCCGCTTAGCGGTTACGCTTTTCTTTGCGGGCGGCTACGCCGACTTCTTCTCGGCGTGCGGGACCTCGGCGTCCTCGGCGTCGTCCTCGAGGAGCTGGAGCGCGATCTGCAGGGCCTTGCGGGTCTTCTCGCGCAGCCGCTCGTCGGTCTTGATCTTCTGGTACGCCTTGACCGCGCGCTCTTCGTTCTGCAGCGCGGCGGCCTGCGCCTCCTCGAGCTGCTTGCGGAGGTCGTCGCGCTCCTCGGAGAGCAGGTCCTTTTCGCCGGTGAGCGCGGCTGCGTCGGTGCGCAGGGTCTCGAGCTCGGCGCGGAGTTGCTCGAGCTCGCTGCGGGCGGACTCGGCCGCGGTGCGCGAGCTCTCGTGCTCGCTGCGTGAAGCAGTCGCGTCGGCCTTGTGCTTCTCCGCCTCGGCCACGGCCGCCGCGAGGTCGGCCTTGTGCTTGTCCAGCTCTTCGCGCGCCTTCTGCGCCTCGGCCTGGGCCTCGCCGTGCATCTCGCGCGCTCCGGCCAGCTCGGTCTCGAGCTGTCCCGCGCGTTCCTTGTGCGCCTCCGCATCGGCAGCGAGCTCGTCGTGCTTCTTGCGCAGCTCCTCGTGCGCCTTCTCCGTCTCGCTCGCCTTGCCCTGCGCCTGCGCTGCCTTCTTCGCTTCCTCGCGCGCGGCGGTCAGCTCGCGCTCGAACTTCTTGGCGGCCGCAGCCAGCGCGTCCGCCCGCTGCTGCAGCGCCTTGGTGGAAGCATCGCGCTTCGCCGCATCGTCCTTCAGCGTCTGCGCCTGCGTCTCCAGCGTCGTCTCGCGCTCCTGCAGGTCGACCAGCTCCTTCTCCTTGGCGTTCAGCTCTTCCTTGAGCCGCAGGAGCTCCTTGTCGGCGCGGTTCTTCGCTTCCTTGAGCCGCAGCACTTCCGAGGAGGAGGCGGGACCGGATCCCTTGCGAAGCTGGGCCAATTCGGCGTCGCGCTCAGCCAGGGCGTGCTCGAGCTCGGCGACGCGCGTTTCCAGGTGGGCGCGGACTTCGTCGTCGGCGGAAGCGGCGGCGAGCTCGGGCTGAAAATCGTCTGAGACCTGCGAGGCCTGGAAATCGTCTGAGACCTCGGAACCCTGCGAAACCTCGGAGATTTCGGAAACGTCTGAGACTTCCGACAGCTCGGAAACGTCTGAGACTTCGGCGCCGTCGGCCGATCCGGCGCTGTCGCTCAGCCCGCTGAGGACGTCGGAATCGTCGGGAGCGCTCAGGTCGGCGGGCGGAACCCGCGCCTCCTCGGTCTCGAGGACTTCTTCGCTCTCTTCGGCTGAGGCCTGCATCGAGTCGTCGAGCAGCATCTCGGCGCCGTCGTCCGGCACCACCTGCAGGTGCGGCTCGGGCGAAGACGGCGGTGCGCCGAGCGAGTCGAAGGCCTTGTCGAACATCGCGAGATCGTCGTCCGCGTGGGCGGACTCGTCGTCGGACAGCTCCTGCACCTCTTCCACTTCCTCGACCACGAGCGGCTCTTCGGCGGAGCCGCCATGGGCCTCCGCGACGTCCGTTTCCGCGAGCGAGATGGGTTCGTCGTCGCCGGGCACGAGCTCGCCCAACCCGAGCGGCTCGTCGTCGACGGAGAGGATCTCCTCTTCGCCCGCGCCGGCCGGGAGCTGCACGCCGAGAAGCTGCGAGGCTTTCTCCAGCATGACGATGGGCTCGAACGGCTTGATCAGGTACTCCTCGGCGCGCGTCTTCAGCTTCTTGTGCTTCTCGAAGCTGTCCGGGGTGGCGTTGGCGCTGGTGAGGATGATCGGGATGCCCTTCAACTGCTCGTCCTTCTTCAGCCGGGTGCAGAGCATGTACCCGTTGGTCGGCTGCGCTTCGACGCAGACGACGATCAGGTCCGGGCTGTCCTCCTTCGCCATCGACATGCCCTGCTCGCTGTTGGTCGCGAGCGTCGCGGAAAAGCCGTGCGAGGCGATGGCGTGGGACAAGCCCTGCCCGAAACTTTCGTCCGAATCGATCAAGAGAATCTTCTTGGACACGTCTTTGCAACCCGGGTTGAAGAGAGCAAAAAGCTTACGGGTGCGCGGCGAGAAGTGTCAATAAAACGCGCGCGATTTCCGCGATGTAGGTGATTTGCGCTGCTCAGCGCAGGTGCCTTTGCGAAGCACGCGCGGAGGCGCGGTTCAGTGCTGTTCAGCGGACTGCACGAGCTGCAGCACGTCGCGCTCGTCGAGATCGGAGATCAGCGAATAGACCACCTCGTCGCGCCGCCAGGAGACGACGTTGAAGCCGCGCGCCCGGGCGATGAAGACGTCGCGCCCTTCGATGTGCCGCTCGGAGCCTCCGAGCTGCGGTTCGGGATCGTCGACGATGAGGAGGGACACCCGCCGCCCGTCCTGCGTCACCGCATAGGTGACCATGGCGGCCGGTCGCGCGTGCACGCTGGAGAGGCGCACGCCTTGGACCTTCGCCCGCTGCTCGAACTGCGGGACCCGCACGCCGAAGTCGAGGCGGCTCGAGAGCCACTGCTGCAAGGAACCCACGTCGGAAGCGGTGTAGTCGAGCGGCAACGAGCGCGCGTGCAGCGCGACCCCGTCGTCGATGAACGAGCTCTGGGCAACTCCGAAGATGCGGTGGTTCATGCCGCCGGCGAGAAACCAGGCCGCGGCGCCGACGCACGCAGCGGTGACGGCGATGGCGCGGGGATCGCGGAAGGCGGAGAGCCAGCGCCCTTCGGGCACTTCGTCCGCGAACCGCTCGCGCAGGACGTCGTGCAGCCGGTGCGGAGCCACCGCGGAGGCGCGCGCCATGGCTGCCTTGTAGCTCTCGTGGATGCGGACGGCGTGGGTGCAGGCGGCGCAGCTCACGAGGTGCGCCTGCACTTCGGCGTTCTCCTCGGCGTCGAACTCACCGTCGACGTACGCGTGCAAAAAGGTCTCTTCCAACTGTCGGCACTCTTGCGCCATGGCGTTACGCACGCCTCTTCAGCTCGATGATCTCGGCCTCTTCGACCTCCGCCGAGATGTCCATCGCCTGCTTCCCTTGGACGACGCCACTTTCGACGGCGTAGCCGAGCAGGTTGCGCTGCAAGAGCTTGCGGCCGCGGTACAACCGCGACATCACGGTGCCGACCGGGCAGTCGAGGATCTCCGCGATCTCCTTGTAGGAGAACTCCTGCAGGTCGGCGAGGATCACGACCAGGCGGAAATCGATGGGCAAGAGATCGATGCTGCGGATGACGTCGTCGGAGAGCAGCTTGTCGAAGAAGTACTGCTCCGGATCCGCGCTCGACTCGGTGGGCTCGTGGGTGACGAACCGCTCGTTGCCGCTCTCGCGGGCGGCGCCTTCGACGACGGTGCGCTCCTTCACCCGGCGGCGGTACTTGTTGATGAAGGTGTTGGTCAGGATCTTGAAAAGCCACGCCTTCATGTTGGTGCCGCGCTCGAACTTGTCGAAGAAGCGGAAGGCGCGAAGGAAGGTGTCTTGCACCAGGTCCTCGGCGTCGCGCTCGTTCTTGGTGAGGCGCAGGCCCGCCGAATAGAGGGCGTCCAGATGATCGAGGGAGAGGCTTTCGAATTCTCGCCGCGACCTGTCGGTGTGCTTGAAGTCCAGCATCCCTCTCCCGCGTGCGTAGGTTCGTAGGTCAATCTAACTTGCTTGGTACGCGGGGGAAACCAGGGAGACCACCTGAGCATTCCTGAAAACCGGGCCCTTGGCCGGCACCTCGCGTGCGTGGAGCAAAAAATTCAGTCCCTTGCAGGAGATGCGCCGCGGCGCCGAACGAAACGTCGCGGCGGCTCGCTCAGGCCCTGGCGGAGAGGGCCTTGTCGAGCGGGGTGAAGGGCAGCTCCAGGTCGTCGGCGACCGCCTTGTAGGTGCAGTGACCGCGGAAGGTGTTGACGCCGAGAGCGAGCGCTTTGTCCCCTTTGACCGCTTCGACGACCCCTTGGTTCGCGAGCCGAAGGCCGTAGCCGATGGTCGCGTTGGTGAGCGCGAAGGTGCTCGTCTGGGCCACCGCCCCCGGCATGTTCGCGACGCAGTAGTGGACGACGCCGTGAACGAGGTAGGTCGGGTTGTCGTGCGTCGTCGGATGGCAGGTCTCGATGCAGCCGCCTTGGTCCACCGCCACGTCGACCACCACCGAGCCCGGCTGCATCTCGCTGATCAGCTTCTCGCTGACGAGCTTGGGCGCCTTGGCGCCGGGGATGAGCACGCCGCCGATCACCAGGTCCGCCTCGCGGACGTACTTCTGGATCTGCGCCGGGTCCGAATAGATGGGTGAGACGCGCGAGCCGAAGATGTCGTCGAGGTAGGCGAGGCGGTTGATGTTGACGTCCATCATCACGACGTCCGCGCCCATGCCCGAGGCGACCTTGGCGGAGTTGGTGCCGACGACGCCGCCGCCGAGGATCACGACCTTGCCACGGCGCACTCCCGGAACGCCGGAGAGCAAAACGCCCTTGCCGCCGTGCTCTTTCTGCAGATGGAGCGCGCCGACCTGCACCGCCATGCGTCCCGCGACCTCGCTCATCGGCTTGAGCAGCGGAAGCTGGCCGTCCTCGGTCTGGATGGTCTCGTAGGCGACCGCGGCGATCTTGCGCTTCAAGAGCGCTTCCGCGAGCGGCTTGTCGGCGGCGAGATGGAAGTACGTGTAGATGGTCTGGCCTTCCTTCATCAGGCCGTACTCGGAAGCGATTGGCTCCTTTACCTTGACGATCATGTCGGCCTTCGCCCAGACCTCGGCGGCCTTGTCGAGGAACTTCGCGCCCACTTGCTCATAGGCAGCGTCGGGGATGCCGCTTCCGAGGCCGGCGCCGCGCTCGACGTACACTTCGTGGCCGCGCGCGACCAGGGCCGCCACCCCGCCGGGGACGAGCCCCACCCGGTACTCGCGCGTCTTGATCTCCTTCGGGCAGCCGATGATCATCCAATGCTCCAATCGCCTTGCGGAAAAGGGCGGCGGAAGATAGCAGGGGAGACTCGCCGGTCAAGGGGCTCTGCGCCGAGACCATGAAGGAAGCCGCACCCGCTTCACCCGAGAGACGAAAACGCATGCAGAAGCTCCTCTTCGCGGATGACTCGGGAAACGTCTACGAGCATCCGCACCTCCTCGCGCTGGTTCGCGAGGGGCCGGTGGCCGGCTTGCCGCGCGAGCGGGGAACGCCGTTGCCCGAGCATGCCTCGCTCTCGGTGCTGCCGGGCAGGCGGCCAATCGGGCTCGATCCCGAGCTTTCCCAAATCGTCGAGCTCTCGGAGGTGAGGATTGGGCGCAAGCTCGTGCGGCCCTTAGCGGTGGGCGCGGTGCTTCCGCCAGGCTTCACCCGCACCGAGTTGCCGGCGTTCCGCAAGTTGCCGATCGCGCCCGTCCTGCCGCAGTGGGCCTATACCGCTGCTGCCTGGGACGACGATTTGCAAGGCCACGTCGCCTGGTCGCTGCACACCGACAAACGCCGGCATTGGGACCCGGCCACGCACTCGACGCCGGAACTTTCCCGGCTCGTCGACGAGCGGTTGCGGGCCGATCAAAATCCGCTCTTGCGCCAGCTCGCGAAGTGCGCGCTCGAGTACCGCTGCTTCACCGCGCAGAACACCTTCTACGAGCGCGACGAAGGGGCCATCCCGGCGTCGAGCGGCTGCAACGCGCGCTGCGTCGGGTGCATCTCCGAGCAGCCCGAGGAAGGCCCGCCGTCGTCACACGAGCGCATCGCCCGAGCTCCCGGCGCCGCCGAGATGGCGGGCATCGGCGCAGCGCATCTCTCGCATGCGCCGGGCCGCACCATGGTGTCGTTCGGGCAGGGGTGCGAAGGCGAGCCGCTCACCCGCGCCCGCGAGATCGCCGAAGCCATCCGGCTGATGCGCAAGACCACCAGCCGCGGCTCCGTCAACATCAACACCAACGGCTCCTTGCCGGAAAATCTGGCCCAGCTCATCGACGCGGGTCTCGACGCCTGCCGGATCAGCTTGAACAGCGCTCACGCCGATCTGTACGAGGCCTACTACCAGCCGATCAACTACGGCTGGAAAGACGTGCTCCGCTCGATCAAGCTGGCGAAGCGCCGCGGCGTCTACGTCGCGGTGAACCTGCTCACCTTTCCGGGAGTGACCGATCTGGAAGGCGAGACGGAGGCGCTCTGCGAAGTGGTCCAGCACGTCGACCAGGTGCAGGCGCGAAGCCTCGCCATCGATCCGGATCAGTACTTCGAGATCGCGCGGCTGCACTCGGCGGGAGGGGCGCGGCTGGGCATGCGCGAGATGCTCGCGAGGCTCAAGCGCGCGCGCAAAGGGCTGGTCATCGGCAACTTTGCGCGCGGGGTCGGTGAGCGGTCGCCGCGCGCTGGAGCCTGAAGAGTGCAACGCCACAGGCGTAGTCGCTAAGCCGCCTTCGGCGGCCGCGACTAGTGGAAGGTGATGCCCAAGGCCAGCGTCGCGGTCCAGAAGTCCGCGTTGCTCTTGCTCACGCCCGCCGAGGTTCCGTTGCTGCTCACGCTGATGGCATCGAACAGGTAGTTGTACTGGAAGCGGCCGCCAATCTTGAAGGCGCCGATGTTGAAGTCGAGGCCGGCGCCGAAGGGCAGGGTGTTGTTGTGATCGCCGGAAGCGAACGCGTCCGCGCCGCTCACCCAAGTGAGGCCGTAGCCGCCGAAGATGTACGGCATCACCGGACCGGGCAAGATGTTGATGCGCAGGTCGGCGTAGCCCTCGTTGGTGGAGAGCGTGGCCGAAGGCACGGTCACGCCGCCGGACCCGGTGGTGCTCGTGCCGCTGACGTTGTTGCGAGTGCCGAGATAGCCGAGCTCGATGCCGAGGAACTGGATCGGCGTGATGCTGAGCCGCGCGCCGTACGCGGCGCCGAGATCGGAGCCGCTCAGCGAACGGTTGTAGTGCGAGACGCCGCCCTCCGCCTGGATGGCGAATTCGGCATCGGCGAACGCCGCCGCCGGGGCGAAAATCACGAGCGCTGCGGTGAAGGTGAGAAGTTTACGCATGGGTTCGATCTCCGAGGAAGAGCAAGCAGCGCGGTGAGCGCGCGGTGATACACACGGTAGGCTCGGGGCGATTGCGTGGCCTGCCTGCCCGAGAGGGGAGTAGCCGTTCTTGCCGGTGAAGCTCGAATTGCAGAAGGACCTCGCGAGACACCTGCGCGGCGGACATCCCTGGGTGTACGGGCGGGCCATCGATCGCGGGCCATCGTCCTTGCAAGCCGGCGATGTCGTCGACGTGACCGAGAAGGGCAAGTTCGTCGCCCGCGGATATTACGACCCGTTGAGCGCGGTGCGGGTGCGGATCCTCACCCGCGACCCGGCGGAAGCCATCGGGCCGATCTTCTTTCGCCGGCGCATTTCCAAAGCGCTCGCCTTGCGGCGCGCGTACGTTTTGTCCGACGACACCGACTGTGCGCGCCTCGTCCACGGCGAAGGCGATGGATTGCCGGGCGTGGTGATCGATCTCTACGGGAAGTTCGCCGTGCTGAAGCTGTACAGCGCCGGGCTCGTTCCCTGGCGGTCGGCCATCGTCGATGCGTTGCGCGGCGAGATCGGCCTCGATGGCATCTACGGGCGCGACGAAGAGCAGCGCACCAACAACGAGGACGAGGAGCTGGACGACGACGGAGCGGACGGCGCCAAAGGCCAGGTCATCTGGGGCAAGGAGCCGCCCGATCCCATCGTCGTGCGCGAACATGGGATGGCCATCGCGGTCGACGTGCGGCAGGGACAGAAAACGGGCTACTTCCTCGATCAACGCGAAAACCGCCTCTCGCTGCGCCGCTTCGCCCGCGGCCGCGGCCGGGCCTTGAACTGCTTTTCTTATTCGGGAGGATTCTCGGTGAGCGCCGCCCTGGGCGGGGCGCGCGAAGTCACCTCGGTCGATCGGGACGGCAAGGCCATCGAGCTTGCGAAGAAGAATTTCGAGCTCAACGGCTTCGATCCGGAGAAGCACCGCTTCGCCGAGAGCGACGTCCTCGACTTTCTCGCCCAGGCCCGTGACGAGAAGACCCGCTACGATCTGATCGTGCTCGACCCGCCGGCGTTCGCGAAGACGCAGAAGGCGGTGCCCGCGGCCATCGACGGCTATGCATCGCTGCACCGCGCGGCCTTGGGCGCGCTCTCGCCGGGCGGCATCCTCGCGACCGCCTCCTGTTCCGCGCGCGTCACTTCCGAGGAGTTCTACGGCGCCATCCGCGAGGCAGCCTCGAAGACACACGCCGACCTGCAGCTCCTCGAGGAGCGCCGCCAGCCGCCCGACCATCCGGCGCTGATGTCGTTCCCCGAAGGCCGCTACCTGAAGTTCTTCGTCTTCCGCCGCGGCGACTCCTGATGGTGCTCGCCGGCCAATACCTGGAGCGGAGCGTGGTCGTCGGCGGGCTCGATGCGCTCTATCACCGTGGCTCGCGCGGGCCGCCCTGCTTGATTGCATCGCCGCATCCGGCGATGGGCGGCAGCATGACTTCGCCGGTGGTGGCCGAGCTCGCCTGGGCGCTCACCCGCGGTGGCCATGCCACCATGCGCTTCGACTACCGCGGCGTGGCCTCCTCGCGCGGAGTCTCCCGGCACGTCGCCGGCAGCGAGCGCATCGGCGATGTGTCCGACGAGGTGCAAGACCTGCTCGAGGTCGCGGACCACCTGCTCGAAACCACCCGCGCTCCCTCGCTGTGCGCAATCGGCTACAGCTTCGGCGCGAAGGTGGTTCTGGAGGCAGCGGCCGATTCGCGCATCTCGCAGCTCGTTCTGATCGCGCCCCCGACCGTGCTCGCGGACTTCTCGGCGGTCGCTTCGGTGCAGAAGCCGCTCTTGGTCGTGTGCGCCCACCACGACGCGTACTGCGACCGCGCGGCGCTCTCTGTTCCCACTTCCGTCATCGCCCACAGCGACCACTTCTTCCTGCGCGGGCTGACCGAGCTGGGAAAGACCGTCGCCACCTTCCTGCGCGCCGGCCGGGCGCCCTTGCAGGTCGAGGCGGAAGAGCCACCGCCGGAGAAGCACCGCGAGCTCGACCTGCCGGAAGGCGAAGGCGATTTGGAGCTGGACCTGGATCGGAAATAGGCGCCGCGCGTTCTCGTATGTCGGGGGTGACGGTTATGCTTTCCCGCATGCTCAAGCTTCCGCTCCTCGGGCTCCTGGCGCTCGCGTGCTGCTCGCGGGTGCGTGCGCCGGCGGTGGCGATGACGGACGAAGCGGTCCCGGGGCTCATCGAAGTGGAGCTCCGCTCCGGAGCGGCAGCGCCGGCGGGCATGCTGCTCGACCGTCGCGCCGTCGAGGACGACGAATTTGGCGAGCCGCTCCGCCGCGAGCAGGATTTCGAGCTGCAGGTCGCTCCCGAGGACGAGGAGCAGGTGCTCATCAGCCTGCGGGCGCGCGACGACGTGCTCTGGGCAGAGCCGGTCACGCGAGTCCGGGCGCTCTGGCTGCCCGACGATCCGGACTTTTCCAAGCAGTGGCACCTGAAGGTCGCCGGAGCGGAACGCGCCTGGGACATCGCCCGCGGTGAGGGCGTCACCGTCGCGGTCATCGACACCGGCATCGCGCCCGTGGACGACCTCGACCCCTCGCGCATCGTGCCCGGTTGGAACTTCGTCGCCGGCACCGCCGACGCGCGCGACGACAACGGCCACGGCACCCACGTCGCCGGCACCATCGCGCAGAGCACGGGCAACGGGAAGGGCGTCGCCGGCATGGCGCCGCTCGCCAGGCTGATGCCGATCAAAGTGCTTTCTGCGAGCGGCAGCGGCACTTCGCACGACATCGCCGCCGGCATCCGCTGGGCGGTCGATCACGGCGCCCGCGTCATCAATCTCTCCCTCGGCGGCGGGGCCCGCTCATTGGCCATGGAAACCGCCGTCGACTACGCGCGGCGCCGCGGCGTCCTGGTCGTCTGCGCCGCCGGCAACAGCGGCTCGCGCGGCGTCTCCTACCCGGCAGCGTATCCGGCGTCGCTCGCCGTCAGCGCGGTCGGCCCTGCGCTCAAGTCGGCGCCGTACACGAGCTACGGGCCGCAGGTGGCCATCGCCGCACCCGGCGGCGACAAGTCGCTCGGCGAAGAAGCCGGGGTGTTGCAGCAGACCCTGTCGCCGGACAATCCGCAGGTCGCCGCCTATCGCTGGTTCCAGGGCACCAGCATGGCGACGCCGCACGTCGCCGGGGCGGCGGCCCTGGTCGAATCCGTCGGCATCACCGATCCGGGGGCAGTGCAGCGGCTCTTGACCTCCACCGCAACCGACCCGCCCGAGGCCGACGACGAACGGTACGGCGCAGGCATCGTCGACGCCTCGGCGGCCCTGCGCAAAGCGACCTTGTGGTTCGGCGGGTGGCGGCTCGTGCTCGCGCTCTTCGGCGCGTGGTTCGCCATTCGTCAGGCGCGGGCGGTGCAGCATCTGCGCGCCAAGGACAAGCCCGGCCCGCTGTTCGCCGCCGGCCTGCTCTTCGGTTCGGGCGCCTTCACCATGCTGGCGCCGACCGGCGCGTTCGAGAAGCTGCAGGGGCTGTCGCTCTTCTCGCTGCCACCTGCGGCGTGGCCCGCGCATTTCTCCGTTCCGCTGGTGGCGTACGCGGGGTTCAGCGCGGTCGTGCCGCTCCTCTTGGCGCTGCCGGCGCGGCTTGCGCAGCGGCCCTTGCAGAACGCGTTCGGCGCGGTGGTCGCGGGGCTCGCCTTCGGGCAAGCCGGCACGCTCTTGCACGCGGGACTCTTCCGCACCGTGGACCTGCCGTGGCTGCCAGCGTGGGGCGCCGCGCTGTGGCTCGTCCTCAACGCCATCGTCGCCTGGGTGGTCGGTCGCGGGCTGCTCTCGCGGGAGGCCATCCGGTGAAGCTCAAAGGCAAGGTCGAGTATCGCGATCTCGAAGGCGGCACCTACGAGCTCGCAGCCGAGGACGGCAAACGCTACACGCTCGTCGGCGCCAGCGCGGAAGTGAAGGCTTTGCGCGGCTCGCGCGTGGAAGTGGAAGGCTCGCTCGACGAAGGCTTCGGCATCTCCATGTCCGGACCGCAACTCAAGGTCGCGCGGGTGCGAAAGCTGTAGATGAAATCGGGCGCTACTTCAGCTCGACCATCACGGCGCTCGCCTTGCCCTGGACCAGCTCTTCCTGGTGCACGCGCCCTTTGGGGCTGAACTTGGTGAACCCGAAGTGGTGCGGATTGAGCTGGCGTTTCCCGTCCGGGGTGAGCGACGCCAGCACTCCGTCGGCGGTGTAGACCACCACCACGTCGTCGGCATGGAAGTGGAGCGGCGTCCTTTTCTTCGGCTGCCAGGTGTATCGCCACACCGTCACCCGATCGTTGTCGAGCAACTTCTCGATGCCGGGCCGGTCGAACGCAGCGCGAAGGCCTTTCGGATTCGGCAACGGCCCTTCCGGCGGCGCGAGCAGGTCGATGATGATCGATCGATCCTTCGCGGCAAGTGGCTCGCCTTCCTTGACGTAGCGCGCGGACGCATTGGCCAGGTCGACGACGACGGCGTCGTGCGCATGCGCGCTCGCATCTGTGCCGTCGGTGACGGCGACGCGCTGGTTCGACAGGACGCTGCTCAAGGCGAGAATCGCGAACAGGCTCGTCATCGTCAGGCTCCCCGGTGTTTGAGCATCGAATAGCTGAGCACGAGCGCGATGCTCCAGACGGCAAGAAGAGCAATCGACGCCGGCCACCTGCGCTCTGCCGGCTCCTCGACCACCAGGACGGGCTCTTTGCGCAGGACCCGCACGAACATCCAGATGCCAACCGCGAGCAGCACCGCGCCCAAAGCCAGGGCAGCGGGTGGCGTCGGCGCGTCCGGATCCTGGTAGCCGAGCAAGAACGCGACTCCCGCGATGGCGTTGTTGACCGCGTGGCCGAGGATGGCCGCCCACAAGGACCCGCTCCAGATGCGCAAGACCGCAAGCAGCATCCCAATCTCCATCAGCCCCAAGAACCCCGCCCATTCGAGATGGATGATGGAGAACAACGCGCCCGAGACGATGACCGCGGCGTAGAGCCCGAAGCTCTTCCGCAACGACGGCAAGAGAAAGCCGCGAAAGAAAACCTCCTCTCCGAGCGGGGCTGCGATGATGACGGTGACCACCATCGGGACGGCGGCGCGGCCCATGAACAGCGTGCTGAGGAGCCGCTGCTGGCTGTCGAACTCGTCGAGCAGGGTTTGCGGCAAGGCGAAGCGGGAGGCCCAGGTGAGAAACGAGACCACGGGCTGGTTCGCAACCGAGACCGCGATGGCCACCAGCGCATGCTTCCAGGTCAGCTTGCGGAAGCCGAGGTAGCTGCCGATGCGCACCCCGGACAGGCAGAGGACGGCAACCGCCGGAAGCGCGATGGCGATGGCTTCTGAAATCCACAGACCGCTGACGACGTCGCGCGCTTGCGCGGTGCCGCCGATGACGATCATCCCGAAGATCAGCGCGAGATAGGCGGGCAGACCGACGAGGGCGCCGAGCTTCGGCTCGTTCATGCGCCGTCACGCCTACCATGTAATCCGCGCGCCGTGCATCGACCTGTCTTGCCGCGTGAGAGCGCGAAGGGACGCGCCGGTGCATCGGCGTCCCCACACCATTAGGCTACCTCCGTCCATGTCCGACGACGATCACGTTCCCGCAGGGCGTCTCAAGCGGCTCTCCCGGATTGCCTACCTGACCGCGCGCACGACCGGCGACCTGCTCGCGTCGCAGGCCCGGCGCAAGCTCGGCAAGCGCGAGGACTCGCCGGAGGATCTCAAGAAGGCGGGCGAGCGCATCCTGGCGACGCTCGGCGAATTGAAGGGCGCGGCCCTCAAGCTCGGGCAGGCGCTGGCGATGGATCCGGACGCGCTTCCGGAAGAGGCGCGCAGCGTGGTGGCGAAGCTGCTCTCGCAGGCGCCGGAACGGATGCCCTTCGACACCGTCGTCGAAGTGGTGCGCAGCGAATTGGGCAAGCACCCCGATGAGCTGTTCCGCAGCTTCGATCGCGAACCGATGGCGGCCGCCTCGCTCGGCCAGGTCCATGGCGCGGTGTTGCACGACGGCACCGACGTGGTGGTCAAGGTGCAGTACCCCGGCGTCGACCGGGCGCTCGACAACGACTTGAAGAATGCCGGCGTCCTCGTGCGCGGGTTCGCGCTGACCGGCGAAACGCTCGACGGCCGCCCGTACTACGAGGAGCTGCGCGCGTCCTTGATGCGCGAGCTCGACTACCGCGAGGAGGCCGCGCAGGCAGCGGCGTACGCCAAGGCGGCGGCGCGGCATCCGGAATTGGTGGTGCCGCGCGCGTTCGAGGAGCTGACCGCGCAGCGCGTGCTCTGCCTGACCCGGCTGCGCGGACCGTCGCTCTTGGACGTGATCGAGTCCAAGCCTTCGCAGGACGAGCGGTATCGGGCCGGGCGCCTCTTGGTGCTCGCCATCTGGGGCCCGTTCTACGCCGCGCGACTCATCCACGCCGATCCGCACCCGGGCAATTTCCTGGTGCTCCCCGATGGACGGTTGGGCGTGCTCGATTTCGGCGCCACCAAGCTCCTCAGCGAGAGGTTTGCGAGCGTCTACCGCGCGCTCTTGGAAGAGAACGCCGAAGGGCGTGCGCACCCGAACGTCGGGCCGATGCTGAAGCAGGCCGGGTTCACCTTCCTGACCGACGAAGACGACGCCTTCGATTACTGCCAGAAGCTCGCCGACGTGGTGCAGCGGCCCATCCTGCAAGAGACGTTCGACTTCGGCGACGACGGGCTCGTCAAAGACGTGCGCAAGGTCTTCCAAGCCGACCCGCGGCTCGGCCTCGCGATCAAGCCGCCGCCCGAGGCGCTGATGTTCTACCGTTCGGCCGCAGGGCTGGCGCAGGATCTGCGGCTGCTCAAAGCGCGCGGACCTTTCCGCGCCATCCTGCAGGAGATCGCCGCCCGTGGCCGCGAACCCTGAGACGCCGCTCGCCGCGACAAGTCAAAGCGGCCGCGCTCCGCTGGGGGCCGTCTGAAAGGATTCCGCGCGAGCCGTCCGCCCATTTGATACAGACCGGGCCGTGACGCGCGCGCAGCATTTCGTCGACCGGCCGGAGGAGCTGGAGAGCTGCGCGCAGGCGCTTCTGCGGGAACAGCGGATCGCGCTCGACACCGAGTCGAACGGATTTCACGCCTACTTCGAGAAGGTCTGCCTGGTGCAGATCGCCACCGCCGACGCGGACTACGCGGTGGACGCGCTGGCGCTCTCGCTCGATCCGATCTTGCCGCTCCTGCGCGACCCGGCCCGCGAGGTCGTGCTGCACGCCGCCGAGTACGACGTGCTCTGCATGAAGCGCGACTACGGCCTCACCTTCGCGCGCATCTTCGACACGCACGCCGCCGCCAAGGTGCTGGGTATCGACAAGGTCGGGCTGCACAACCTGCTCGCGGACAGGCTCGGCGTGCAGCTCACCATCGACGAGCAGCGCAGCGATTGGGGGAAACGGCCGCTCTCGGCGGAGCAGCTCAGCTACGCCTTCGCGGACGTCCAATACTTATTGCCGCTGCGCGACAATCTTGCTGAGGAGTTGTCGCAAAAGGGGCTCCTCGCCGAGGCGGAAGCGGAGTTCGGGCGGCTCGTCGCCAAGGAGCCGAAGGCGCGCGAATTCGACCCCGAAGGGTGGCAGCGGATGAAGTCCGCGCGAACGCTCGACGGCCGCGGACGCGGCGTCCTGCGGGAGCTGTACTTGCTGCGCGATCGGCGCGCGCGAGAGCTCAACCGGCCCGCCTTCAAGGTGCTGTCGGATCTCTTTCTCTCCGAGGTGGCGCGGAGGCTGCCGAAGGACGAGGAGGAGTTGTCGCGGGTGCCGGGCGCCTCGCCGAACGCGCTCAAGAAGGTGGGGCCGACCGTGCTCGAGGCGGTGGCGCGCGGGCTCGCCAAAGAGCCGGTGGCGCGGCCGCGGCCTTCGCCC
>DASXHM010000286.1:0-10796 GCA_036488495.1 Myxococcales bacterium
CCAGAAGCGCGCGGCCCTCGCCCGACAGCTCCAGCGCAACGCCCATCTCCGGCGCCGCATCGACGATGGGCACGAGCCGCGGCTGGATCAGCGGACCGTGCCAGCCGACGAGCTGCTCCATGGGGATGCGCAGCACTTCGCCGCGAACCACGTCCACCGACTGCGGCGTTCCGGCCGTGGCGAGCAAGAGCTTGCCGCGGCCGCGCACGTGCACGAGGTGCAGGTCCGGCCCGCCCTTGGACGGCACCCGGCCGTTCTCGAACAACACCGACTCCTCGAAGGCGAAGAGCGTCTCCTCGCGGAAGTACGCCGGCTCGTCGGCAAGCTCGAAAGCGGTGAAGCGGCGGCCTTCGCGGGCGATGACGAATCGCCCCTCGCCGGCCGCGCGCAGCATCCGGCGCGAGCCGTCGCCAAACGGCTTGTCGGTGGCCTTGCCGCGAAAGCGCTTCATCTCCGGCTTCATCGTCACCTGGCCCCAGGAGGCGACCAGGCCATCCAGCCGGGTGAGCATTTCGCCCTTCACCTGGATCAACACTTCCGACGGCCCGATGACGAAGCCGCCGCCCTCGCCGTTCGGAATCGAAAGGCGCGAGCTCTGCGTGTACTGGGTCATCGACGGCGCGCTCGGCTCGGCCAAGGCGGCAACCGTTTCGGCCACCGCCTCGGCGGCCGTGGCAGCAGGAGGCCGCGAAGGCTCCGGCACGGTTTCGCTGGTCACGGGCGGCGCGGGAGCGACTTCCGGAGTGGACGCAATCCACGTCCCTTCCGGCTGCTTGCCGGCGGTCTCGGAAGCAGGCTTGAAGGGCTGCTCTTCCTGCAGCGCGACTTCGGCGGACGCCGCCACCTCGCGGATGGGCGACTGCTGCAGCGCCTGCGCCATCCGCTCCGCCATCGCCTGGTTCCCGGCCTTCAGGAACCACTCCCGCGCCCGGAGCAGCTCGCCCTTCTGCGCGAGCGCGAGGCCGAGATAATTCTGCGCCTTCTGGTGCGAGGGCGTCAGATCGAGCGCGGTCTCGAAGCAGCGCACCGCCTCCGCCGAGGCTGTCTGCTTCAAGTAGACAAGGCCGAGGTTCACCCGCAGGGTCGGATCGGAGGGATGGTCCTCGATCAGCCCGCGGTAGATCTCCTCTGCCCGGGTCAGCTCGCCCAATTTGAACAGCGCGAGCCCCAACAGGTTGCGGCCGCGCTGGTTGCTCGGCTTGTAGCGAAGCGCCTTTTCCAAGGCGACGCGCGCTTCCTCGGGACGGCCCTGCCCCAGCCAGTCGCTGCCCGTCTGCAGGGCCCGATCGAATTCCTGGTTGTCTGCGAGATCGGTGTCGTCCTCGAAGATCCGGTCGTCCGTCCGCGCTTCCGTCACTTCCGCGGCTCCGAAGCCTGCGCCAGCTTCTCCTTCGATTCGAGCTTGAGCTGGTGGTAGTAGCGCAGCACCTTCTTCACGTACTGGCGGGTCTCTTCGAAGGGCGGGATGCCGCCGTACTTGCGCACCGCCTCGGGCCCGGCGTTGTACGCGGCGATGGTCAAGACCATGTCGCCGTTGAATTGATTGGCGAGGAGCCGCAGGTAGCGCGTGCCGCCGGCGATGTTCTGCGCGGGATCGACCGGGTCATCGACGTACATCTCGCCGGCGGTGCGGGGCATGAGCTGCATCAGGCCGATGGCGCCCTTGTGCGAGATGGCCGACGCATCGCCCGCGCTCTCCGCCAGGATGACGGCGCGCACCAGCTCCGAGGGGATTTTGTACAGCTTCGCGTTCTTGTCGATCTCGTCGGGCGGCGCGTCCGACCGGCGCGAGGTCAGGCCCTTCGGCGGCTTCACCTTCCGGTGCGGCGCCGGCCCCTGGTACGGCGGCGTGTCGTCCACGTGCAGGACTCCGTCCTTGTCCGTCCAGGTGTGGAGCGGCGAGCGCGCGAAGACCGGTAGCGCCAGAAGCGCCGTGACGAGAAGGAGGAGCCGGCTTCGCCGGCGACGGGCGGAGCGCGAACGCGCGTAGCATTGGCCGGTGCGCAACATGTTCAGTTCGACGATACCCTTGCGTCCGAGGGCCTAGCAACTGTTTGGGCGGCGGCCGGACGGCGCTTGTAGGTGCAAAACCTTCCTGGCAAACAGAGCCGATGCGGTTCCAACATGATTTCCTCGTCCTCGGCTCGGGCATCGCTGGCCTGTCGTTCGCCGTGCAGGCAGCCAGGCATGGGACCGTCGCCGTGCTCGCCAAGCGGTCGCGTGGGGAAGCGAACACTGCCTACGCGCAGGGCGGCATCGCGGCGGTGTTCGGGCCCGGCGACTCGTTCGAGCAGCACATCCGCGACACGCTCGTGGCCGGTGCCGGGCTCTGCCGCGAGGACGCGGTGCGGGTGACGGTCACCGAAGGGCCTGCGCGGGTGCGCGAGCTCATCGATCTCGGCGCCGAGTTCACCCGCGATGACTCGAGCAGCTTCGGCTACCACCTCACCCGCGAAGGGGGGCACTCGCAGCGCCGTGTCGTCCACGCCGCCGACCTGACCGGCCGCGAGGTCGAGCGCACCATGCTGCAGGCGGCGACGCGCGCGGGCGTGCAGTTCTTCGAGGACCACCACGCGGTCGACTTGATCCTCGCTTCCAAGCTGGGCGCAGGACCGGAGCGCGTTTGCGGAGCGTACGCGCTCGACACGCGCAGGCAGGCGGTGCACTCCTTCACCGCCAAAGCGGTCCTGCTCGCGACCGGCGGCGCGGGCAAATGCTACCTGTACACGACCAATCCGGACGTCGCGACCGGCGATGGAATGGCCATGGCGCATCGGGCGGGCGCGGCCATCGCCAACCTCGAATTCATGCAGTTCCACCCCACCTGCCTCTATCACCCGCAGGCGAAGGACTTCTTGATCAGCGAGGCGCTCCGCGGCGAAGGCGGAATCTTGCGCAACAAGGCCGGCGAAGCATTCATGGAGCAGTACGATCCGCGGCGGGAATTGGCCCCGCGCGACGTGGTGGCGCGCAGCATCGACTCGGAGTTGAAGCG
The DNA here is from genome assembly GCA_036488495.1 of Myxococcales bacterium. Classification (GTDB taxonomy): domain Bacteria; phylum Myxococcota; class Myxococcia; order Myxococcales; family 40CM-4-68-19; genus 40CM-4-68-19. Next base: position 2,996 of record DASXHM010000286.1, read on the forward strand.
GCGCGGAGACGACTGCGCCTTCCTCGACATGACGCACCTGCCGAAGGCGTTTCTGGTCGAGCACTTCCCCAACATCTACGCGACCTGCAAGGCCTTCGGCATCGACATGGCGGTGCAGCCAATTCCGGTGGTCCCGGCGGCGCACTACACCTGCGGCGGAGTCTGCACCGATCTGTTCGGCCGCACCTCGCTGCCTGGGTTGCTCGCCGCCGGCGAAGTGGCCTGCACGGGCCTCCACGGCGCGAACCGGCTCGCCTCCAATTCGCTCCTCGAAGGAATGGTCTTCGGACACCGCGCCGCCGGAGTGGCGCGCACCCTGGCCGCAGAGGCGCCTGCGCTGCCGGCGGTGCCCGACTGGGACCCGGGCAGCGCTGTGCCACCCGACGAGGGCGTGGTGGTGAAGCAGAACTGGGACGAGATCCGCAGCCTGATGTGGAACTACGTCGGCATCGTTCGCACCGACAAGCGGCTCGCCCGGGCGCAGCGGCGGCTCGACAACCTGGTGGGCGAGATCCACGAGTATTACTGGGGCTACCTGCTCACTCGGGATCTGCTCGAGCTGCGCAACCTCGCCGACGTGGCGCGGCTGATGGTGATGTGCGCGCAGGAGCGGAAGGAGAGCCGCGGGCTGCACTACACGCTCTCGTGGCCGGGGACTGCCGAAGTCGCGCGGGATACGGTGATGGTGCGCGGAAAATCGGCGCCGGATGCGTGGCCCAGAGATTAGGTGCTCGTTCGCGTTCGGGTTCGCGTGAACGACGTCGTTCAGGTTCTCGTTCGCGGTCGAGCCTAGTGCGGGCTTGGCGACTGCGGCGTCTCCGGACGTTTTTGTTCTGGCACCGGTTGTTCGCCGACGGACGGCTGCTCCGCGCCGCCGTCCAAGCGGTAGTGGAAGGTCATCTTTCCCAGGGCGCCGGCGATGACGACCGTCGCTTCGGTGGGGGTGAAGTTGACCTGCTGACCGCCGGGAGAGGCTGCCGGGGCTCGCGGCTGGGGGAATTGGATCCGGTACGCCACCGAATAGTCGTCGAGGTAGGGATAGAGCGCGCGCAACTCCGCGTTGAAGAGAGGCTCGAAGCGGGTCACGCTGGTCGGAGATTGCTCGCCGTACCCCAGGTTGAGGGCGATGCGCCAGACCGAATCCTTGTTTTGCCAGTCGTTGGCCGTCTTGTCGGGGATGTAGGTGACGGCGAAGAAGGTCGGGTTGCGGTTGTCGTCGCGCAGCTTCTGCAGCGTGGCGGCGGCCTGGTCGGGGAGCTCGGCGCGCATCTTGGAAAGCTGCTTCGCCTGCGCTTCGACGAACTGGGGCGAGAGATAGACGAGCCGCACGAACGCGCGCGTCTCGAGCCCGCTGTAGAGCGCGACGGTGCGCGTCCACTGCTTGAGCGCCATCCCGTACTCGCCTTCCAGGTGCGGGTCGGGGAACGGCAGGGTGCGGCAGGAGAAGGTTGTCGCGGCAACGATTGCTACGGCAACGAATCGGCGAACCGCGCGCCGCCGCTGCGAGCCGGGTCCGGGCGTCACCATCGAACGGGGTCGCGTCATGGAAAGTCGCTCCTGACGAACAAAGAGCGCAGCTTGACCCGCGCCGCCTCGATGGCTTCGCGCCCGCCTTCCTGCCTGTCGACGAGCGCCACCACCCCGAGCGGAACCAGACCCTCGGCACGGACGCGGTCGACCGCCTTCAAGGTGGAGGCACCGGTCGTGACCACGTCCTCGACGATGGCCACTTCGGTCCCCTTCGGCAGCGATTTGCGCCCTTCGATCCATTGCGCGGTGCCGTGACCCTTCGGCTCCTTGCGGACGTAGAAGGCCGGGATTCCCGGCGGCTCCTGCAGAAAGCTGGTCAACGACGCGGCGCTGGCGATGGGATCGGCGCCCATGGTGAGGCCCCCGACTCCGCGCGCGTTGGGAAAGTGCGCGCGGATTTCGGCCAGCACCAGGCGTCCGACCAGCCAATGCCCTTCGGCGGTGAGCGAGGCCTGCTTGGTGTCGAGGTAGAAATCGCTCTCGCGGCCGGAGGAGAGCACCACCTTGCGCTTTTCGTAGGCAAGCTCGGTGAAGAGCCGGAGCAACCGGTCCCGATCGCTCATTTGCCCGCCGCCGCTTTCGCCGGAGTCTTGGCGCGCTCGTCGAGCCAGGCGACGATGTCGCGGAAGACCAGGTCGCGCTCCGGCTCGTGGGCGAGCTCGTGCAAAAGGCCGTCGTACAACTTCATCTGCTTGTCCTTGGAAGTGGCTGCCTCGTAGAACTCGCGGCCCGCCGCGGGGTCGGCGATGGGATCCTTGCCGCCGAAGAGCAGGATGAACGGCGTCACGAACTCGGTCGCGCGTCTGAGCACCGTCTCTTGGGCGGCGTTCGACTCCGTGAACCAGCGCGGGGTGGCGATGCGCTGGTAGAGCGGGTCGGCCTTGGTGGCGTTCTGGATGGCGACGTCCCGGGTGAGCTGCTCGACCTTGAGGTCGTTGCGCATCGGAACCGAGGGCACGAGCTTGCCGATCAATTTCCCCGCCCAGATCTTCAGCGGCGAGACCGAAAGCTTGAGCCGGAAGTACGGCGACATCAGGATGGCCGCGCGCACCGCCGCCGGCTTGTCGAGGAGATACCGGGCCGCGATCAAGGAACCGTGGCTGTGGCCGAGCAGGAAGATGGGCGCGCCGCTCGCGACCTTGTCGACGCAGTTCAAGAAGACGTCCAGGTCTTTCAGATACTGCTCGAAGCTGTCGCAGTGGGCGCGTTTGCCCCCGCTCTGCCCGTGGCCGCGCACGTCCATCAGATGGACCGCGTAGCCGGCGGAGGTGAGCGCGTGGGTCAATTCGCCGTAGCGGCCGAGGTGCTCCGCGTAGCCGTGCACGACCGCGACATGCGCCGCCGGCGAGTCGGGGGTGACGGTGTGCCAGAAGAGCCGGAGACCATCGGGCGCGCTGAAGAATCCTTCGGTGACGCCGGCGCCTGTCGTCTGCTGCCTGTCCGGCACGCTACCTCCGCGAGAGGATCGCGGCCCCTTGGAACATGGCACAGGAGCGCAGTCAAGGATGCTGCGCGAGCGTGCGCAGCTTCTGCGCCAGGTCCTTGCGGACCTTGTCGTCGCCGGGCTCGGGCACCCGATCGGGCGGGTCCGCCGGGAGCGCAGCTTCCGCCGCGGTGAGCGGCCGTTCGCGCCGGCCTGCTTCCGGACCGAGGCGCGACAAGGCGTGGCGGAACACCTCCAAGGCCTGGTCCTTGTTGCCGTTGGCGAGGAGCGCATCGCCCAGGTGGCTCAAGATGATCGGGTCGCCGGGCGAGAGCCGGTCCGCGCGCCTGAGCTCGCGCAGCGCCTCGCGGTCGCGGCCGAGCTGCAAGAGGCAGAAGCCGTAGGAGTCGGCGATGGCGCCGTCGTCCGGACGCAGCTCGACCGCGTGGGCGAGCAACACTTGCGCCTCGTCGATCTTGCCCCGCTCCGCCAAAGTATATCCAATGTAATTGAGTGCGCCGGCGTGCTCCGGCTCGAGCGAGAGCACCTTGCGCATGGTGGCGACCGCCTTGTCGCGCTGGCCGGTCCGGTCCTGGGCGCTGCCCAGCGCATACAACAGCCCCTCGTTGCCGGGATGGCTCTTGACCGCGCTCGCGAGCAACTCTTCCGCCTCGGCGGCGCGACCGGCGCGGTCGTAGGCCTCGAGCAGCGCCAGCGCCACGCCTTCGTCCTTGGGCTGGGCGGAGAAGAGCGCCCGCAGCCGCTGCACCGACTCGGTGATCTCGCCTGCCCGCCCTCGCGCCAATGCGGCCTGCACCCGCGCGTCCAGGGCCAGCGCTTTCGGCGTCGCGCCCAAGAACGACGGCGCGATGGTGCTGGTGTGGCGCGCCACCTGCTCGAACGCTGCCGCTCCCTCGTGCGGCCTGCCTCGCTGGGTCAGCGCCATCGCGCGATAGAACAGCAGCTCAGGCTGGTCGGGAAAGAGCCGCAGCGCGCTGTCGAGCGCGGTCTGCGCGCCTGCCGAGCGATGCGCGCCGAGCAGCGCCACCGCCACCCGCAACAGCGCAGCCGCGGCCTCGCGCCGGTCGTCGTCCAGGCCCTCGCCGTTCGAGGGCTCGAATTCGGAGGCCATGGCGATGAGCTTCTTCGCATGCGCATCCACCGTCTCCAGGTCGCCCTCTTCGAGGGCGAGCCGGGCCAACGCGGCGAGAACGTCTGGAGACTCCGGCCGCTGCGCCAGGAGCTGCAGGTAGAGGGCGCGCGCGCCCTCGAAGTCGCGCTGCGACTCGCGGAACGACCCTTCGGCGCTGAGCGTCTCCCAGTCATTCGGTTGGGCGGCGCGGGCTTCGGCAAACGCGCTCTCCGCCCCTTTCGCATCGTGGCGCTGCACGTAGGCGCGGGCGACGTCCACCCACGCCCCCGCGGCCTGGGAACGGAGCCGATCGGCCGTCACCGTCAGGGCGCCGTCGTCGTCCGGCTCCGTGCGCACCCGCTTCTGCGCCTCGTGGGATCGCGCGGACAGTTTCTGCGCGGTCTCGATGGCGGAGGGAACGTTGCCGGCGGTCAGGTAGACCCGGACGAGCTCGCGGTAGGCCTCCGGGTCGTCGGGGGCCGCGGCGATGGCGGAGCGCAAGTGCGAGAGCGCATCCGCGGTCTTCTCGCGGGCCTGGGCGATGCGCGCGAGCAAGAGATGCGCCGGGGCGTGGTCGGGATCGGCCTGCAGGGCGGCGCGCAGCTCCTCCTCTGCATCGCCGACCCGGCCTTGCTTGAGCCGGACGTCGGCGAGGACGGTGTGCAGGTGCGGCGAAGCCGGATCGTAGAGGAGCGCTTCGCGAAGCTCGGTGGCCGCCCGGGGCAGATCGTCGTTGCCGCGGGCGAGGAGCGCATCGAGGTAATGTTGATACGCGCTGGCGCTGACGTAGGTGTCTGCTTGCGAGGTGGTGGTTTCGCCTTCGGCCCCGTCGCCGTCCGCCTCCGCCTTGGTCGCAGGACCGCGGTGGGCGCACGCCGCGAGGAGAGCGGCAGCGGCCAGCCACCGGCGGCTCATTCTTCCTCAGGAGCCAGGGGAGCCAGCGCTGCGCCGGGTGTGCCGTTGATCTGGACGCTGATCTGCGCAGTCCCGGTGTTCCCCGCCCGGTCCACCGAGGTGACGCTGGCCGGGAGCGGCGTCGTCGCACCGACGTTCTGCACGGTGCGCGGCACCTGGAAGAGGTAGCTGACCACCCCGCCGTCGGCGCCGCCTCCGGTGCCATCGTAGGAGCAGGCGTTGCGCGGTGGGCAGGGATTGAAGACCAGCGTGGCGGTGGCAGTGCCGCTGCCCTGCTGTCCGTCGTTGACGGCCGCCCGGATCTGCAGCGGTCCGCCGGTGCGTCCGACGGACCCGTCGATGCCTTCGCCGGAGACTTCGATTTCGGGCGGCACGTCGTCGACGAAAGCGGCGACCGGCGCGGAAGTGACGGTCTGGGCCGAGCCCCCGTCTTGCGAGAAGGACAGCGTCGCGCGAACGTTGACCGCGGACGAGACGTTGTTTTCGAAATTGGTCAGCGTCACCGTCTGATCGCCGGCATCGGCGCCCGCAGAGCCTGAGGCCACCGTATGGTCGGTGTTGGCCGCAACTTGCAGCGCGCCCAGCCCGAACAGCGGTGAAGCATCGACGCGCACGCGGACTGCGGGGTCGTGCGCGCTCAGGAAGGTCCCGGCGTCGAGCGTCACCGTCACCGTCGGCCTGAGCAGGACGCACGCGCCTTCGTCGCAGGCTTCACCCGCGGCGCACGCCGGCGAGCAGGTGCCCGAGGACGCGACGCAGATGCCTTCGAGGGCGCAGGCCGAACCTGTCCGGCAGTCGGCGGAGCTCGCGCAGCGGCCTCTCACCGACGGCTCGCACGCCATGGCCACAGCGACCAGGAACAGCGCCCCCCGCGCGGTCACGATCCGCGGCCTGCCATTTCCGCGAGCTGCGCACGGCCGGCATCCGGCGAAAGCTTCCAGACCATCTGGCCGTTGCCGTCGAAATCGAGATCGAACATGCCGCGGCCGGTGAGCTCGCGCAGCTTGCTGGTGGCTTCGTCACGCGGAAGCCCGCTCGCCTTGCACACCTGCTCGAGCTGGAGCTGCCCGTTGTTTTTTTTCGCGAGCGTCAGCGCCAGATCCTGGAAGTTGCGCTCGTCGGTTTCGGCCTCGACCCGCGCGCGCTTGCGGCCGGCGGCGATGAGGGCGAGGCCGATGGCGAGGACCACCCCGCCGACGACGAGCCCCGACAGATCGACGAAGCCCTGGCCCTTGTCGACCACAAACGCCTTCATCATCAAAAGGCCGAACGCGCCGCCCAGGATGGCCACGAACGCGCCGCCGATGGTGAGGATTCCACTCGTGCGCATGGTTTATTGGAACGACACTTTGGGGACGTTTTGCGAGCCTGAGGCGGCCTTGAAGTATTCTTTGGGAGCAAAGCCGCCAATCTTTGCCCACCACGCTCCGGGGATGCCGCGGATGTCCGTGTTGTATTGCTGGACGGCGTCGTTGTAGCGCTTGCGTTCGACCGCCAGCCGATTTTCGGTGCCCGCGAGCTCGTCTTGCAGCCGGGCGAAGTTCGCGTCTGCCTTGAGCTGCGGGTAGGCCTCGCTGATGGACATGAGCTTCGAGATGGCGCCTTCGAATTGATTGGCGGTCTGGATCTTGTCCGCGCGCGAGCTTGCGCCGAGCATGGCCGCGCGAGCGTTGGCGATGTCGTCGAAGACGCCCTTTTCGTGCCTGGCGTAGCCCTTCACCACCTCGACGAGGTTGGGGATGAGGTCGGCGCGGCGCTGGAGCTGGTTTTCCACCTGGCTCCAAGCCGACTCGACCCCCTGCTCTTCGGTCACGATGCGGTTGTAGCCGCAAGGGCCGCAGCCGGCGGCCATCACGACGACGAGCATCGGGGCGTACTTGCGCATGTCTTGCTCCTCCCTCTCGATGAAGAAGCTTAACATGCGGCCCTGACAGCCGCGCGCTTTTGCTCAGGGTTCCGCGAGGTAAGCGCGCACGTACGTACGCGCTGCCACCACCGCTTCGCGCAAGGGATGGCCCAAGGCGATGCGGGCGGCCGCGAAGCTCGCCAGCCGGCACCCGGTCCCGCGCTTTTGCGCATCGATTCGCGGAGCGCGCAGCTCTTCGACGAAGGTCGCGGTCGACAGCGTGTCGACGACCGTTTCGCCTTTGCCGTGGCCACCTTTCAAAAGAACGGCTGCGCACCCACGGGCGAGCAGATCCGGCGGCAAGAGCGCAGCTTCGGGGAGGTTGGGCGTGATCAGCGCGCCTTGCGCGAGCTGCACGTAGAGGTCGGCCGATCCGAGCAGGAGCGGCGCCCCACTGGAGGCGCGCAGCACGGGATCGACCACGCGGGGCAAGTCGTCTGGCAGGCGCAGCGCCTGAGCCACTTCGGCGGCGCCGATCATCCCGATCTTGATTGCGCGCACGTTCTCTTCCTCGAGCAGCACCTTCACCGAGTCGGCGACGATCTGGGGATTGCACGGTTCGAAGCGCCGCACCCTTCGCGTCGTTTGCACGGTCAGCGCGGTCGCGACACAAAGCGGCCTGGCGCCGGCTGCACGGATGGCCTGGGCGTCCGCGAGCAGCCCCGCCCCGCCGCTCGGATCGAGGCCGCCGAGGACCAGCACGCAAGGAATGTCAGACCCCTTCGTCATACTGCGCGCATGGTTACGACTTCACCCGCGACCGCGCCTTCTCCACCAGCGCTTTGTAGAGCAACAGGTGCTCGCGCCCGGCGAGGAGCTCCGGGTGCCACTGCACGCCAATCGCGAATCGATCCGGCAGCTCAATCGCCTCCACCACCAGGTCCGGCGACACCGC
>DASXHM010000290.1:0-6629 GCA_036488495.1 Myxococcales bacterium
GAGGTGGAGAGCCTGCAGCTCATCACCGCCGCGAGCGCCGCGCTGAGCCGCGATCTGCTCTCGTTCAAGGAAACCGCCGACCGCCTTCGCGGGCTCGCGGCCGCGCCACGGCTGGGCGCCGGAGCGCTCGACCCGCACGTCGCGGTCCCCGGTTACACCGCCCGCAGCGCTTCTTCGCGCACTGCCGAGAAGCAACCCGCCCGCGCGGAGCTGCGCGACTTCGAGGCGCTGGATCGGGTCCGTTCCCAACCTTGGAAGAAAATGTTCCTGGGGCTCGGCATCGTCGCCCTGATCGCGCTCGGCATCAACGCCGCGTTCTTCTCGGTGCCGCAGATGAAGCCGATGGCGCCGGACGCCGCCGGAAAAAACGTGCAGAGCATCGAGGTGCACGCGAACAGCGCGCTGGTGGTCGTCAATCAGGACTGGATCGACAACGCGCAGGCCGAAGAAAGCAAGCTGATCGAAGTCCTGCGCGACCGCGGCGTCGTCAAGGCGATGCTGATGACCGCGAACGGGCGGCCAGCCGGCATCCTGGATGTGCAGACCGGGCGCATCGTCGGGCTGCCGCCAGCGCGCAAGAAGTAACTGCGCTGCGACGGCGCGGACTCGCCTCGGCTATTCGAACGCGTTGACCGGGTTCTCGCTGACGCCCAGCCGCGGATCGATGATGGTCCCCTGCATGACCTCGGTGTAGACGTAATTGCACTTCGCGCCATTGCTTCCGAACGGGAGCGTCGGAGTGCCGAAGCCGGGGAACGCTCCGCAGGCCATCAAGGTGACGGTGGGCGCGGAAGGCGTGCCGCCCAATTGATAGAGGTAACGCATGCGGATGTTGCCCTGGGGCGGAAAGGGAATGTCGTCCCAGCCGTGGCCTTGCACGGGTTTCCAATCCGCGCCCTGTCCGACCGGGATGGTGTTGGCCGGATCGGGCATCACGTCCGGGGTTCCGGCCACCACCGCGGCGCCGTTGTAGTTGCCCTGGTTCTCGTAGATGTTCTTGAAGTAGAGCTCGAGCTTGGCCATGGTGACCAGCATCTCGCCGCGGTAGGCCCGGGCACTTGCGCGCGTGTAATACGGAATCGCGAGGCTCGAGATGATGCCGATGATGACGACCACCAGCATCATTTCGATGAGGGTGAAGCCGCGCTGCGCCGAATGCCGGACGTTCATGCGCCCGATTCTCACCTCGGGCGCAGGCACCGCGCAACTCTTGCACCGCCCTACATCGCCTTACTTCTTGCGAGCCTCCAACAGGTCCGCCGGCAGCACCGCCGCGTCTCCGAACCTGGCGGCGATGGCATCGAGCGACTTGTTGAGCTGATCTCGCTTCTTTCGCTCCGCCTCTTCGCGCTTCTTGCTGTCCTTGACCTGGTCGAAAAGGCCGAGCTGCGGCCTGGCTTCTTCCGCGAAATCGCCGGCGTGCACTCCGGTCAAACGGATGGGGCGCGCCTCGGTACGGGTCAAGAGGCGGGTAGCGATGCGGTAGATCTCGGCGCCGTCGTCGGTCGGAATTGCCAGCGTCTCCTGCCGGGTGGCGATCTTGAAGTCCGCGTACTTCACCTTGAGGTGCACGGTGCGCGCCTTGAGCTGGTTGCGCCGCAGCCGCGCCGCCACCCGCAGCGACTGCTCGTGGATGAAGGGCAACAGCTCGTCGCCTTCCAGATCGTCGTCGAAGGTCTCTTCGGCGCCGATGCTCTTCGCGGCAGCGTCCGCTTCGACCGATCGCTCGTCGATGCCGTTCGCGAGGTCGTGCAGCCAGGGCCCGATGCTGCCCAGCCGCGCCTCGAGAAATGCCGGATCGGCCGCGGCCACATCGCCGATCTTGCGCAAGCCGCAGGACTTGAGGAGCTCGTCGGTGCGAGGGCCGACCCCCCACAGCCGCGAAGCCGGAAGCGGCGCCAGGAACTCGCGCACCTGGCCGCGCGGCACTTCCAGGAGCCCGTCGGGCTTGCACAGGTCGCTCGCGATCTTGGCGGCGAACTTCACCTCCGAAATGCCGACGCTGGCGGTCAGCTTCGTCGTCGCCTGGATGCGCGCCTTGATGTTGCGCGCCTGCTCGACCGGAGTCCCGAGGAGCGACTGCGAGCGGGTGACGTCCAGGAACGCTTCGTCGAGCGAAAGGCCTTCCACTTCCGGGGTGAAGGAATGGAAGACCTCGAACACCTGATCGGAGACGTGGGTGTACTTGGAGAAGTCGGGCGGGACGACGATGAGGGCAGGGCAGAGCCGCAGCGCGCGCGCCATCGGCATCGCCGAACGGACCCCGAACGGACGCGCTTCGTAGCTGGCGGCGCAGACCACCCCGCGCCGAGAGGAGCCGCCGACCGCCACCGGCTTGCCCCGCAGTCGCGGATCGTCGCGCTGTTCGACGGAGGCGTAGAACGCGTCCATGTCGACGTGCAGGATCGCCCGGGGGTGGTCCACGCCGGGTACAGTACCGGAACCGGCCGCGGGCGCGCAGCTTCCAGTCGGACGCGGGTCGCGCGGGCCGGGAAGCGTCACGCCGGCGCGGTCGCGTCCTGCAGCTCCTGCCAGCGCGCATAGAGCCGATCCACTTCCTCGCTCGAGCGCGTCAGCTCCTCCTGCACCTCTGCGATGCGCTGCGGTTCGCGCACGTAGAATCCCGGGTCGGCGAGGACTGCCTCGGCCTTGGCCTTGCGCTGTTCGGCGGCTTCGATCAGGCCTTCGATTGCGTCCAGCTCGCGCTGGTCTTTGTAGGAGAGCTTGGCGGGCTTCGCCTTTGCGGCGGGCTGCTTGGATCCGTCTGTTCGCGCCGCCGCGCTGGACGCAGCCTCGCTCGCCGCCGGCTTCGCGCCGGCCTTCGGCGGGCGGAGCCGCAGGTACATTTCGTAATTGCCGGGGTAGCGGATGGCGCCGCCGTTCTCGAACGCCAGGATGGACGTCGCCACCTTGTCGAGGAAGTACCGGTCATGGGTGACGAGAAGGACGCTGCCGCCAAAGTCGAGCAGGAGCTGTTCGAGGACGTTCAAGGTAACCAGATCGAGATCGTTCGTCGGCTCGTCGAGCACCAAGAGATTCGCGCCCTGCAGGAACAGCTTGGCGAGCAGAAGCCGGTTGCGCTCGCCGCCGCTGAGCGCCTTCACCTGCATCTTCTGCATCGGCACCGGGAAGAGCAGATCGTCGAGATATTCGCGCAAGAGCACGCGCCGCCCCGCCGGCTCGACGTAGTCTTCGCTCATGCGGACGTCGCCACGGATGCGCTCGCCCAAGGCGGCTTCGTAGACCGTCCATTCCGGCTCGAGCTGGGCGCGCCCTTGATCGTAATACGCAATCTTGGTGTTCTTTCCCCGAATCACCTCGCCGGAGTCGGGTTCGAGCTCGCCGAGCAGCACCCGCAAGAAGGTGGTCTTGCCGGCGCCGTTCTTTCCCACGATGCCGATGCGCTCACCCCGCTGGAGGATGAGGTCGATGTCGCCGATGACCTTGCGCCCCTCGAAGGACTTGGAAACCTTCTGCGCTTCCAAGACCGTGTGCCCGAGCCGCGGCGTCGAGGACACTTTGAGCGCGGCTTGTTTCGGCGCTGCCAGCCCCTTCTCCGCCATCAGCTTCCGCGCCCGTTCGATGCGCGCCTTGCTCTTCGTCCGCCGCGCCTCGACTCCCTGCCGCAGCCAGGCCACTTCCTGCGCGATCCATCGCTCGCGCTTGTGCTGTTGCGCCTTGGCCTCCTCCTGCGCGACGGCGCGCTGCTGTAAATACGCCTCGTAATTGCCGGGATACGAAACGAGCCCATTGCCCGGCTCGATCTCGACGATGCGGTCGACCAGGTCGTCGAGGAAATAGCGGTCGTGGGTGACGAGCAAGAGTGCGGAGCTCATCGCGTCCAGCGCTTCTTCCAGCCAATCGACGGTCTGCGCGTCGAGGTGGTTGGTCGGCTCGTCGAGGAGCAGCAGGTCGGGCTTGCTCAAGAGCGCGCGGGCCACTGCGACGCGCTTTTTCGTCCCTCCCGACAGCTCGTGGAGCGGGCGGTCCCAATCCTTGACGCCGAGCTGGTCGAGCAGGGTGCGCGCCTCGTGGGCGGTGTCCCAGCCGCCGAGCTGCTCGATGCGTTGGGAGAGCTCGGCGAGCTTGTCCAAACCGCGGGCGGAGGTGAGGTCCTGCGAGAGCCGGGCGTGTTCGTCCAAGGCCGCGCGCAGCGCCGCGTTCGCCACCGACAGCTCGCCTTCGACCGTGGCGCCGGGTGCGAACTCCGGCTCCTGCGGCAGGTAAGTCACGGCTGCCCCGCGCTTCTGCTGCAACTCCCCGGCATCGGGCGCGGACTTGCCGGCGAGGATCTTGAGCAACGACGATTTGCCCGATCCGTTGACGCCGATGAGCCCGACGCGCTCGCCTTCCTCGACCACGAGAGAGAGGTCGCGGAAGATTTCGCGGCTCCCGAAGGACAGCGAGATGCCGGCGGCGCGGAGCAAGGTCATGGCGCAGGTTCAGTACACTGCCTGCGCCCGCCCGGCGACGCCTTTACAGCGAGTCGCGTCCGAGGACCGACCCCGAGCCACCTGCGGAGACGGCGCCGCGATCAGGGAACGGCGGTGGTGTGGCCGCGGCCGCGGAAGAACGCGACGATGAAGAGGACGATGCCTGCGACCAAAGCCAGATGGATCACGCCGACCGTGACCTTCGCCGCAAGAGCAATGACCCAGAAGACGATGAGGACCGCGCCGAGGAACCAAAGCATATGAGCCTCCTAAGAGAAACCTATGCCGCGGTGCCCCGCTTGGCTCGCCTGCTCGTCCAGCGTCAGCGCTGCAAGTCTCAGTCAGCGCTGCAACTCTTCCATGGTCTTGCGCAGCTCGTCGCTGACGAGCGTTTTGGTTTGTTTCTCGTAATCCAACATGACGATCACGTTGTCGCTCTCCGCGGCGACCGCCCCGCCGTTCGCGGCGCTGCGCATTTCCAGGTGCAGTTGGAACGAAGTCCGTCCCACCGAGCTGACCCGGCACGAGACCGACACCGTATCCGGATAATGAAGCGGCATCCGGTAATCGATGCTCTGCCGCGCCATGATCGGGCCTACCTTGGGCATCGTCTTCATCATCCCGGTGCGCTCGAAATAGGCGATGCGGGCGGATTCGAACCAGCGCAGATACATGACGTTGTTGACGTGGCCGAAGGAATCCATGTCGCCCCACTGCACCGGCAGCTCGATGGTGACGGGGTAGCTCACGCGAGCTCGATGCGCTGGATGGCGTGGTAGGGAATGACGGTCAGCCGCTCGTTTTCGAGCTTCAACACCATGGTGTAGCCGGCGGCGTGATGGTCCATCTGCAGGATCCGCCCGGAGAGCTTGTCGCCGCCGGAGAGGTGCAGCGTCACATGGCGCAAGTCTTCCGCCAGCGCTTTCAGGTTCAGCGCCTGCGCGCCGGTGGCCTCCAAACCGTAGGACACCGCCTCCCGATACAATTCATTGGTCGTGCGCAGGCGGGCCGCGACGATGGCCGCCATGTTGCGGAAGAAGGACGCCGCGATGTCCGGCCGCTCGGTCTGCACCTTGGCGAAGCTCGATCGCGAGAGGACCAGGAACTCGCTCTTCTCGCCGGTGCGCGCGGTCGCGCTTCTGCGCGCGCCGTCGATGAAGCTCATCTCGCCGATGACGTCGCCGGGCCCGAGCGAGGTGAGGCCGCGGTCGACGTCGCCGCGGATGTTCTTGAACACGTCCACCCGGCCGCTCTGCACGATGAACAGCGAGTCGCCGGGGTCGTTCTCGTGGAACAGCTCTTCTCCCGCGACCAGCGTGCGGTCCTCGCAGGAGCGGGTGATGACTTCCGTGTCTTCCGGAGACAGCTCCGCGAAGAGCCGCCAGCGATTGAGCTTTCCCTCGTCAGCCATGGCGCTCCAGGGTGCGTGACATGGTCCTTTCGCATCGCACGGCGCGAACGGCTCCGCAAGTAACGCTACCGGATTGTTTCCGCGCCATTCTGGTAGAGCACCAAGGCGGCTTCGATGGCTTTGTGGGTGGGGACTGCAATGCCGTGCTTCGCCGCCCTGCGCACCACCGCGCCGGAGAGCCAGGGCAGCTCCAGCCGGCTGCCGCGCAGCAAATCGATCGACATCGACGACATCATGTTCGGCGCCAAGGAATCCATCTGCGACAGCGTTTGCTCCTCGAACGTGGCAGGCAATGCCGCCCCTTCGGCGCGGGCAACTTGCGCGGCCTCGTGCACGGCGTCGATGAGCATCGAGCGGGTCGCCGCCGTCTCGCGAATGACTCCGATCGGCTTGCGCGTCAGCGAAGTCAGCCCGCTGAGCGCGGTCAAGAAGCAAAACTTCTCCCAGGTGGTGCGCCGCATGTCGTCGCTGACCTTCGTCTCCACGCCGGCCTTCCGCAGCGCCTGCGCGAGCCGCTCCACGCGGTCCGAATTGGTTCGTCCAAGCTCGCCGATGGTGATGCGGGCGAGCTTGCCGGTGTGCGCAATGACCCCGGGCTCCGCGATGGCCGTTCCGATGTGCGCGACGCCGCCAAACACCCGCTCCGCCCCGACTGCCTCCGCGAGCACCTCGTCCTTGTCGACGCCGTTCTGCAGCGAGACCACCGCGCCTTCCGAAGACGCCTTGGCGATGGCGGCCGCGGCGCTCTCGGTGTCCCAGAGCTTGACCGCGAGGATGGTGTAGTC
>DASXHM010000299.1:0-46145 GCA_036488495.1 Myxococcales bacterium
CACGAGCAGCTCGCGCTGGTGCACCGAAACGGCCTTCGACTCCTGAAGCTCGTCAACACCATGCTCGAGTTCTCCCGCATCGAGGCGGGCCGGGTGCAGGCGAGCTACGAGCCGACCGATCTGGCCGAGCTGACCAAGGACCTCGCGAGCGTCTTCCGCTCCGCCACCGACAAAGCGGGCTTACGCCTGGTGGTCGACTGCCAGAAGCTCTCGCAGCCGGTCTACGTCGACCGGGACATGTGGGAGAAGATCGTCTTCAACCTCGTCTCCAACGCCTTCAAGTTCACCCTGCAGGGCGAAATCCGCGTCTCGCTCAGCGAAGAGCACGGCAGCGTGCGGCTCTCGGTCAGCGACACCGGCAGCGGGGTCCCCGCCCACGAGCTGCCGCACCTGTTCGAGCGGTTTCACCGGGTCGAAGGCACCCGCGGCCGCACCCACGAAGGCACCGGCATCGGACTCGCGCTGGTGCAGGAATTGGTGAAGCTGCACGGCGGCGCCATCGCCGCGCAGAGCGAAGTCGACCGGGGCACCACCTTCACGGTGGCGCTGCCGCTCGGCAAGGCGCACCTCCCCGAAGATCGCATCCGCGCTCCGCAGCCCTCGGCGCCTCCCCGCAGCGCCGACCTCTACGTGGGAGAGGCGCTGCGCTGGCTGCCGGAAGAAGCGCAAGGATCGATGCCGCCGCCCGCCTACGCGAGCGAGCGCGCCTACCTGGTCCTCGCCGACGACAACGCCGACATGCGCGAGTACATCAAGCGGCTGGTCGGGCAGCGCTGGGAAGTGACCGCGGTCGCGAACGGCCGCGAAGCGCTCTCGGCCATCGAGCGGCGGCGCCCCGATCTGGTCCTGACCGACGTGATGATGCCGGTCCTCGACGGCTTCGGGCTCTTGCGCGAGCTGCGCGCGAAGGAAGCCACCAGCAGCATTCCCTTGATGATGCTCTCGGCGCGCGCCGGCGAGGAGTCGCGGGTGGAGGCGCTGCAGGCCGGAGCGACCGACTACCTGGTCAAGCCGTTCGCCGCCCGCGAGCTGCTCGCGCGCATCGACGGCCTGCTCCTGCGCGAGCGCATCCGCTCGATCGAGGAGGCGCAGGCGCGAAGGATGGAGGAGATCTTTTCCCAGGCGCCCGCGGCCATCGCGATTTTGCGCGGGCCCTTGCACATCTACGAGCTCGCCAATCCCGCCTATCTCGACCTGGTGGGAAACCGGCCGGTGACGGGACATCCCATCCGCGAGGCGCTGCCGGAGCTCGAAGGCCAGGGCATCTACGAAATCCTCGACAACGTCTATTCGAGCGGCGAACCGTTCCGCGGCACGCTCGAAGTCACGCTCGTCCGCCACGGCGAGAACGAGCGCTGCGCCTTCGACCTCGTCTACCAGCCGATGTTCCACCAAGGTCAGGTGGAGGGCATCGCGGTGGTGGCCTTCGAGGTGACGGAGCTCGCCCGCGCGCGCGAGCAGGCGGAATTGGCGAGCCGCACCAAGGACGAGTTCCTGGCCATGCTCGGCCACGAGCTGCGCAACCCGCTCGCGCCCATCCTCACTGCGCTCCAGCTCATGCGGCTTCGGGGAGCGACGGGGGGCGAGCGCGAGCGCGGCGTCATCGAGCGGCAGGTGAAGCACCTCGTCTCGATGGTGGACGATCTGCTCGACGTCTCGCGGGTCACCCGCGGCAAGATCGAGCTGCGCAAGACCCGCGTGGAGCTGGCGGCGGTGGTGGCGCAGGCCATCGAAACCGCGAGCCCCCTTCTCGAGCAACACCGCCACACGCTCACCGTCGACGTCGACGCGTCCGGCCTCGCGGTCAACGCCGACAACGCCCGGCTCGCGCAGGTGATCGCGAACCTCCTCACCAATGCCGCGAAGTACACGCCTGAAGGCGGGCAGGTGCGAGTCGAGGCCCACCGCGAAGGTGCGGAGGCGGTGCTCTCCGTGCGCGACTCCGGCATCGGCATCGAAGAGGAGATGCTGCCGAGCATCTTCGAGCCGTTCACGCAGGCGCGGCAGGCGTTGGATCGATCGCAAGGGGGACTCGGCCTCGGGCTCGCCATCGTCAAGAGCCTCGTCAACCTGCACGGCGGCAGCGTCGCCGCGCACAGCGAAGGGCGTGAGCGCGGGTCGACGTTCGTGATCCGGCTACCGCTCGCGGGCGGAATGGCGGAGGCGCCTTTCCGGACGCAGCCGCCGCCTGCGCGAGTGGCGGAAGTGCCGTCGGTTCGCGTGTTGGTGGTGGACGACAACGCCGACGCCGCCGAGTTGCTCTCGGAGATGCTGGCCGCGGACCATTTCCTGGTCCGGCACGCGCTCGACGGTCCCTCTGCGCTGACGGTCGCGGCCGAGTTCCAGCCGGACGTGGCGGTGCTCGACATCGGGCTTCCGGTGATGGACGGCTATGAGCTGGCGGCGCGCTTTCGCGAGCACCCGCAGCTTGCGCGGACGAAGCTCATCGCCTTGACCGGCTATGGGCAGGCGGACGATCGAAGGCGCAGCGCCGAGGCCGGCTTCACCGTGCACCTGGTCAAGCCGGTCGAGCGCGAAGAGCTGCGCGAGGCCGTCTCCCGGCTCTCGGGGTAGACTGTCGACCGCGCCTAGGCGCTGAGGCGGCGTTCGATGCGCCGGTCGGGGACGAACCAGATCACGGCCACCACCACGTAGACCGAGAGCGAGGCCCAGGGCGACACGAACGCGAGCGGGACCGCGCCTCCGTTGAGCAGGTTGGAGAGCTTTCCCTTCCGATCGTCGCCGAGCGCGCGCCGCAGCGTCGAATCCGGTCCCTGCCGGCGGATGATCGCCGCCTGCAACAGGTAGTACGCGACACCCGCCATGAACATGATCACGCCGTAGAGCGCGACCGGCACCGGCGGAAAGCGATTCTGGCCCATCCACGCCGTCGCGAACGGCACGAGCGAGAGCCAGAACAAGAGATGCAGGTTCGCCCAGAGGATGCGCCCGTCCACCTTGTCGGTCGCGTGCAGCATGTGGTGGTGGTTGTTCCAGTAGATGCCGACGTAGACGAAGCTCAAGACGTACGCGAGCGCCGTCGGCAAGAGCGGCCGCAGCGCTGCGATGTCCGCGCCGCGCGGCACCTTGAACTCCAAGACCAGGATGGTGATGAGGATGGCGATGACGCCGTCGCTGAACGCCTCGAGTCGCGACTTGCTCATGCCTTTCGTTGTCGCACGAACCGCGCTGGAGAGGAGCGCGGCGCGCGCGAACGGCAGGCGGCTACAGGAGCGCGGCGAGCTTCTCCAGTTGTTCGGTCCACCCCTGCTTCTGGCCGCGCGCCATCATCGAGTTCTTCGGCACCGTCTGGCGGATGGTCATGGTGGTCTTGCCGGCTTCTTCGGCGAAGGTCACCACCGTGCGGATGTCCTGATCCAGGCCTTCCACGCGGACGGTGAAGACGATGCGCTCGCCCTGCACGATCTCGTCGAAGCGGCCGCGCATCCAATGCTCCATCCCGTGGCCCTTCATCAAAATCTCGAGCTTGCCCTGCGGCCGGAACTCGACCACGCACTCGGGGGCCGAGAACCCATGCGGGCCCCACCACTGCGCGAGCCGCTCGCCGCTGGACCAGGCATCGAAAACGAGCTGCCTGGGCGCGGCGTAGCTGCGGCTGACCACCAGCTCTTCTTCAGCGGCGGCGTTTCTTGGTTCCATGGCTTTTCTCCTTTGCCTGCAGGTCTGCGAGGTAATCGCCCAGACGGTCGAGCCGCTCTTCCCAAGAGCGGCGCAGCTCCACGGTCCAGTCGTTCGCTTCTTCGAGCGGCGCGGGCGAGAGCCGGCAGGGACGAAACTGCGCGTCCCGGCCGCGGACGATCAGGCCCGCGCGCTCCAGCACCTTGAGGTGCTTGGAGATGGCCGGCTGGCTGATCTCGAACGGCTTCGAGAGCTCGCTCACGTTCGCCTCACCCTTCGCGAGCTGGGCGAGGATCTTCCGCCGGGTCGGGTCGGCGAGCGCCGCGAAGGTGGCGCTGAGCGCGTCGGTTCGCATCTCGTCAATAACCATATGGTTAACTAACCACGCGGTTATCTACGTCTCGGCCATGTCGTTGTCAAGCGCACGAGCATGAGCCCGCACGGGCATGACATCCAGCGCGAAAACGCTCACGAACACGAGTCCCGCAACCGAAAACGCGGACAAGCACGACGTCCACGCCGAAAACCCGGACCAGCACCAGCACGGCTTCTGGAGCGCGCTACCTCTCAAACACCCGGACGAACTCCCGCGGCGCGCGCCGCTTCCGCAGGCACCGCGTGCCGGCGCTGATGTACGAGACCGACAGCGCCGCCCGCCTGCGGCCGCTCGTATTCACTCCCGAGCGATGCCAGAGCAGGTTGTGGATCAAGAGCGACTCCCCTGCACGCGCGGGAAGCTTCAGGACCCGCCCGGCGCGCACTTCCGGCTCGATCAGCAAATCCGGAATCGTGCCGCCTTTCGGCGTCGCGAGGCCGCGCAGGTGACTTTGCGGAACCACCTCCACGCAGCCAGCCTCTTCCTGCGCGTCGTCGAGCGCGGTCCAGATCTGCAAGGACGGGAGCCGATCGATGCCCCAGAAATCGCCCGCGTCCTGGTGCCACGGCAAGGAGGTGCCGCCGGTCTTGCTCTTGCTGAAGACGACGGCGCGGTACAGCGCGATGGGTCCTTCGATCACCGACCGCGCGATCCGCTCGAAGAGCGGGTTTTCGATGAACGCGCGGAAGAGCGGATCGCGCTCCAGCTTTTCTACTTTCCGGTACTCGAGCGAGGGCCCTTCGAAGCCGCGGCCGAAGCGCAGGTCTTCGTAACGGCCGCTTGCCGAATCGCGCTGGAAGAAGAGCCCGTCGTTCGGCACTCGCGCGAGCATCAGATCCTCGAGCCGCGCGCCGAGCAGCGCCTGCCCTGTCGGCGAGAGCACCGGCCCGAGTCGCGCGAAGCCGTCGCGTTCGAAGCAGGCGATTGCTCGCGCGAGATCGGGCTTGGCCAAAGCGAGCGCTTCGATGAGGTCGGGAGGCGCGTTCATGCGACGATCGTCCGGGCGTGAAACAATGGGCTTCCGGCGGCTTGCTCGACCCCGTGACGCAGACCGTCAGGGGCGATTGCGCGTCGATAAAGCCGTAATCCCGCATCGTAAACATGCGCTCGACCGGCAGGCAGAGAACGAGCCGCGGGGGCCAGACCTCGCGCTGCGTTCCGCCCAGCCGAGGCCAAGCCGATTGACAGGATGGCGTTCATTATCTTACCCCACATCCCCGCACTGTATCGGCAAGCCGATAGGCCGAATGCCGGCCGGCCTTTCACCGCGATGGATTCCATGACCGGCACGCAACTCCCGTCTGGCCCTGGCTTGTAGGAGGAACACATGAAGTACAGCGTCGTCCTAGCCTCACTCCTCACCCTGTCCCTGGCGGCTCGCGCCGACCAGCCAGTCCCCACCGCCCACAACGAAGCCACCATCGCCCAGCTCCAGGCCGAGATGGCCTCTGGCAAGACCACTTCCGAGAAGCTCACCAAGGAATACATCGATCGCATCATCGCGCTCGATCAGAACGGCCCGATGCTGAATGCGGTCATCACCATCAATCCGGACGCCCTCGCGATCGCGCGGCAGATGGACACGCTGCGCAAGCAGGGCAAGGTGCTCGGGCCGCTCCACGGCATCCCCATCCTGCTCAAGGACAACATCGACACCGGCGACAAGGAGCAGACCACCGCGGGCTCGTTTGCGTTGGTGGGTTCTCCCGCCGTGCGTGACGCGACCGTGGCCGCGAACCTGCGCGCCGGCGGCGCCGTCATCCTCGGCAAGACCAACCTCTCCGAGTGGGCCAACTTCCGCTCGCTCTTCCAGTCCATCTCCGGATGGTCCGGCGTCGGCGGCCAGACCGGCAACGCCTACGGCATCAACCGCAACCCCTGCGGTTCCAGCTCCGGCTCGGGCGCCGCAGTCTCCGCCAACCTGACCGCAGTGGCCCTCGGCACCGAGACCGACGGCAGCATCGTCTGCCCGGCCAACGCCGAAGGCATCGCCGCCATCAAGCCGACCGTCGGCTTGACCAGCCGCGCGGGCGTCGTTCCCATCTCGCACACGCAGGACACCGTCGGTCCGCACGGCCGCACCGTGGCTGACGCCGCGACCGTCCTCGGCGTCATCCAGAGCCGCACCTTCGACGGCCGCGACCCGGCGACCGGCAGCGTGCCGCTCGGCGCCACCGGCAAGGCCCGCCCGACCAACATCCCGACCGACTACACCCAGTTCCTGAATCCCAACGGGCTTCAGGGCGCGCGCATCGGCCTCACCCGGCAGGGCATCGACCAGGTCTCGCCGAGCAGCATCAACGACGCCTGGGAGGCCGCGGTCACCGCCATCCAGAACGCCGGCGCGACGGTGGTCGATCTCGACGCGGCGAACTTCAGCTTCCCCTTCTCGCAGGGTGAGCTGCTGGTTCTCTGCTTCGACTTCCGCACCGACCTGCAGAACTACTTCGCCACCCGCACCGGCGTTCCGCTCGCCGGCGGGACCCTGACGGACGCCATCGCCTTCAACAACCGGCCCGACATCGCCCCGCTCGAGTTGACCTTCGAGGACCAGGAGCTGTGGGTGCTCTGCAACGACATGGCCACGGGCCCGGACGATCCGCAGAACGACGCCTTCGGCGCCTTCGGCGGTGAGACCTACAACCAGGCGCTGGCCGACGGCCGGAACCTGGCCACGAACGGCATCGATCTGGCGCTCTCGCAGTTCCACCTCGACGCCATCATCGCCCCGACCGGCTCGCCTGCGTGGGCGACCGATCTGCTCTACGGCGATCACTTCACCATCGGCTCGTCGAACCTCGCCGCGCCGGAAGGCTATCCGATCGTGCAGGTACCGGCGGGAACCGTCCTCGGCCTGCCCTTCGGCATCAGCTTCTTCGGCACCGCCTTCAGCGAGCCGACGCTGATCAAGCTGGCTTCCGGCTTCGAGGCGGTGACGCAGATCCGCGCGCACAACCTGCCGACGCTCGCGCCGGACTTCCCGGTCGCGAACGGCACCAACGTCGTCGCCCCGAAGCACAGCGGCAGCAACGTGAACAGCCACCTGAAGGCGCGGTCGGCGAAGGGCGTGAAGAAGCACAGCATGTAATCGTTCGTGGGCAACGAACGAGCTCGCCGCCAGATCATCGGCGGCGAGCTTTTTTTTGCGCCGTTCGTCCCGGCGGCGACGGCGCTCGGCGAGCCAGTGCAATGGGTCGCCGGTGGGGGGCGCCCTCGCGCGCCGCTCGTGCAACGGGTCGCCGGTGGGGGGCGCCCTCGCGCGCCACTCGTGCAAGGCTCGCCCTCCCGGACGGTCGCGGGGTGTCTCGGAACTGCGGCGCGCCTCGAAGTCGCGTCGGCGCGAGGACACCCCCCACCGGCTCTCGCGCGCTTTCTGACCGTTCCATGGTTTACCGAGAGCGCGCGGACCCACTTGGCTGGTGCTGCTCACATTGCTCCGCCCGCTTGCGCGCAGTTCATCGCCAAAGTTAGCGCGGACCACAATCCGCTGCCCGGGCGTGAGCGCGCGGTTTCTCGTCAAGACGCATTCACCGAAACGGACAGCGCGGCGGGCTTGTCAGACCCTGCTGCTACTGTGCCGAATCATGTCGCGACAGCTCGAAATCAATTATCGGCGGCACGGTGGCAAACGGCGCGGTGCAGGGCGGAAACCAAAAGGACGTACCGCGCTGGTCAGCCACGCCGGTCGCGCGTCGTTCAATCGGCCGAGCCCGGTGCACGTGACGCTCAAGGTTCGTCGAGATGTCCCGAACCTTCGCGCCGGCGTCCGTTTTCGCGCGATCCGGCAAGCGTTCAAAGCCGCGCGAGGGCGGCATGGCGTTCGGTTGGCAGAATTCGCGGTGCTGGGCGACCATCTCCATCTCATCGTCGAGGCGGACGGAAGTTCTTGTCTGTCGCGCGGCGTGCAAGGCTTGTGCGTCCGGCTCACGCGCGCGCTCAATCGGATCCTCGCTCGGCACGGGAGCCTCTTTGCCGATCGCTTCCACTCGCGCCTCCTGCGCACGCCGACCGAATTGGTTCGCGCCATTGGGTACGTCATCGACAATGCCCGCCATCACTATGGGCGGCCCGGCGCGAGTTGCTCTTCTCGCGCGCCCGATTCGCAAGAGCTGCTCGAGGCTCCGCACGGCTGGCTTCTCCGCACCGGTTGGACGAGAGCGCCGCTGCGCGACCGCATCGCTCCCGCCGTCGCTGCCTTCGACCTACTTGCCGAATTCATTGCGATGTCGTGAATGCCGGCTTCGAAGTCGCCACCTGCATTCGCAAGCTTGGACACTTCCGCGAGCCGCGAGCCCCGAGCCGCGAGCCGCGAGGGCGCTTCATCGCGGCAAGCGACGAACACCACGGCAGCACCGGCCAAGTCAGACCGCGCGCTCCCGGGGCGCCTCGAGACTGTCAGTCAGCGCGTGAGGAGCCGGCGGGGGGCATCCTTGCGCCGACGCGATTTCGAGGCGCGCCGCAGCTCCGAGACGGCCCGCGACAG
The DNA here is from genome assembly GCA_036488495.1 of Myxococcales bacterium. GTDB lineage: Bacteria > Myxococcota > Myxococcia > Myxococcales > 40CM-4-68-19 > 40CM-4-68-19. The sequence goes on from DASXHM010000299.1 coordinate 8,499, forward strand.
TGCGGGAGGGCGAGCCTTGCATGAGCGGCGCGCAAGGGTGCCCCCGCCGGCGACCCCCTAGTTGATGTTGTTCTGCCCCGCCTGCAGCTTCTCGATCATCGCCTGCAAGCTCTTCTTGTTTCCCTCGTCCGGCGCCTGCTGGAGAGCGAGCTTCGCCTCCTCGAGTGCCTTGCCGTTGTCGCCCTCGGCAGCGTAGCCGCGCATCAGGCCGACGTGCACCGGCCATTGATTGGGGAAGCGCTTGGCGTTCAACTTGAAGATCTTCATCGCCTCGTCGGTCTTGCCCTGCGAAAGCAGCGTCCGGCCGGCTTGGTGCAGATCGAGCGGCTTCGCCGCGGGGTCGTTGAGGGCCTTGTCGAAGGTCTTCTTCGCCGCGTCCTTCTGGCCGTTCGCGGCCTGCGCGGAGGCGAGCGTCATCATGGTGCCGAAGTTGGCGTCGCCGCCCACCGCCGGGTCCGTCGCGCGCTCGGCGAAAGCCAGCGCGGTCGGCGCCTCGATCTTGCTCTTCAAGGCATAGTCCGCGGCCTGCTGGTAGTTGTGCCAGTCGAAGCCGGCCGGCCCGCGCAGCTCCTCCTTCATGGTGGCGACGTAGATGGCCTTCGCATCCGGAACCGTGACGGTAATGGGAATGCTCAGCTCTTCCCATTCCAGGGCCACGGTCGCCTTCTCCGGCTCGCGCTCGACGAACTCATAGGTGAGCCACTCGTGGTACGGGCTCTTGAACGGCTTGGTCGTCACCCGGAGCACGTCCTCCTTCGGGTTGTAGAAGAAGCTGCCCCAGGAAGACGTGTTGTTGGAGAAGATGACGGTGAACTCGTCCTTGCCGGGGATCATGTGCAGGCCGTACTTGCCTTTGCCCAGGTGCTGGCCTTGCACCAGGACGTCGTGGTCGGTGGTGAAGACGGTGTTTTCGTTGGCGCCCGCCCGCCAGGGGCAGCTCTTGCAGTTGTTGAAGCCGAGGTCGCTCATGCCGTACGGAACGAGCTGCCCCCAGATGTGGCCGCGGCGATCGACGCCGTTTCTGGTTACGCGGGGGCTCGAATAATTGATTGAAACTGTGACGGGCCCGATCTGCTGCTGCACGGTCGAGCGCTGGTTTTCGCCCGAAGGCGGAGAGGTGAAGTCGGCGGCGAACGCGGCCGGCGTCGCAAGAAGGATTGCGGCAATCAGTTTCATGAGACCCCCTGCAGGTTGCTTTACGAACACGGTTCGGTGGCGGGCATTCCGCGCGGGATCACGAGGTCCAGCGCGAGGGCGATTGCGACGACCAACGCGCAGCCCGCCACGTTGTACCAGAGATAGCCGAGCGAGGTGGATCGCCACAAAACGACGACACTGGCCTGGGCGACGAGCGTCGCCACGAACGCGGGGGTCCCGCGCACGCGGGGAATGGCCCAGCCGACCAGGAAGACACCCAGCATCGGCCCGTAAAAGATCGAGCCGAGGATGTTGACCGCCTGGATGAGGTTGTCGAGGAGCGAGGCGAAAGCGGCGAAGGAGAGCGCGACCAGGCCCCAGAAGGCGGTGAAGAAACGGGCTGCGCGCAAGCGGGCGCGGTCGTCGCGCGGCTTCAAGAAATCCACCACCGTGGTGGCGCCGAGAGCGTTCAGGGCGCTGGCGGTGGCGGAGAGCGCCGCGCAGATGATCACCGCGAGCAAGAGCCCAAGAAGGCCGTGCGGGAAATGGCGGAGCACGAAAGTGAGAAAGATTGAATCGGCATCGCTGGCCTGCCCCGGCGGCGCGTTCTCCCGGACGATCTTGCGGGCCTCGAGGCGCAGCGCGCGCTCGGCTTTTTCATTGTCGGCGATGCGCTGTTTCGCCTCGTTGTGGCCGGCGAGGAGCGACTCGATGGCCGACCGCTTGTCGGTGAAGACCTGGGTGAGACGGCCGTCGAGCGCGTCGAGCTGTGTCTTCGCCTGCGGCGACTTGCGCGCTTCCGACGCAGCCACTTCGTTCCACAAGAGCGGCGGCCGCTCGAACTGGTGGAAGACCAGTACGGCAATGCCGACCATCAGCACCAAGAACTGCATCGGCACCTTCACCAGCGCATTGAAGAGAAGTCCGGTGCGCGATTCCTTGGTGGACGCGCCGCCGAGATAGCGCTGCACTTGCGATTGGTCGGTGCCGAAATAGGCGAGCGCGACGAAGAGGCCGCCGATGAGCCCGGACCACAGCGTGTAGCGGGTGTCGACGCGCAGCGACGGTTCCACCGCCTTCATCTTCCCGAGCGCGCCGGCGACGGTGACCATCTCCGAGAGGCCCATTCCGTGCGGCAGCGCGTGGAGCACGAACAAGAACGCGAGGAACATGCCGGTCAGCATGATGCCCATCTGCAAGGTCTGGGTGGCGGTGACCGCGCGGGTTCCGCCGCTGACCGTGTAGAGGATGGCGAGGACGCCCATGCACAGGTTCGTCGCCTGGAGCGGCCACCCGAGCACCGCCGAAAGCACGAGCGACGGCGCGTACAGCGACAGACCCGCGGCGAGCCCGCGCGAGATCAAGAAGAGGATGGCGGTGAGCTTGCGCGTCTTCTTGTCGAAGCGCTGCTCCAGGTATTCGTAGGCGGTGTAGACGTGCAGCCGCCGGTAGATGGGGACGACGAACCACGCGAGCAAGACCATCGCGATGGGCAGCCCGAAATAGAATTGAATGAAACCCAAGCCGTCTTCGTAGGCCTGACCGGGCGTGGAGAGGAAGGTGATGGCGCTGGCCTGCGTCGCCATGATGGAGAGGCCGATGGTCCAGAAGCGATCGTTGCCGCCGCGTAAGTAAGCGTCGGCGGTCTTGACCCTGCGGGTCTTCCACAGCCCCAAGGCGACGATGGCGAGGACGGTGCAGAGGAGCACCGCCCAGTCGAGCCCGCTCAAGCGGCGGCCCGTCCCAACAGTGCGAAGAGGCCGATCTCGATGGCGAGCGCGAGGAGGACGATGAACGACAGCGCCCGCAGAGGCCCGCCATCTTCGGCAGACTGCTCGGGCTCCGTGCCCTCGTCGGCTTCCTCGGGCACGCCGCCCTCGTCAGAGCGCTTCGGCATCGCGGGCCAGAAGATTGGCAAAGAGCCGCAGCGCGCCGGGAACTCCGGCGGGGAGCTGGCGGAAGAACGCGAGCCCGGTGTAGACGAAACGCCCCTTCCCGTAGCGCGCGACCAGGAGCCCGCCGCGGAGCGGCTCTTCGCCGGGGTCGTGCATCGACAAAGGCGTCGCGTACTGCGCGTCCCACTTGTCCGGGAAGTACAGCCCGCGCTCCTGCACCCAACCTTCGAAGTCGCGCGCGCCGATGGGGTTTGGCCCGCGCAGCACCGCGTCCTCGGTCAGCGACACCTGCGCGGTCTCGTCGGTCACCCGCTTCGAGGACACCGAGAACGGATACGGCCCGAGCGGCTCGGGCAGCTTGGAGAGAAAGTTCTTGGTGTTGTACTGCTCGAGGAGGACGCCGCCCTTCTGCACGTAGTCGAACAGCCGCGGCTTGAGCGCGCCAAGGCCGGGATGCACGTTGAAGGCGCGCACGCCGAGGACCAGCGCATCGAAGCGCGAGAGGTCGCCGCGAAGCGCCGCCTCGTCGAGCAGCGTGACGCGGTAGCCCAACTGGGCGAGCACCTGCGCCACTTCGTCGCCGGCGCCTTCGACATAGCCGACGGTCCGGGTACCGCCGGGCTTGAGATCGAAGCGCACCGCCCGGACGAGAGCGCGCGGGTGCCAGACCTGCGGCGGAATGTGTCCGTACTCGACGGTGCGCCGTCCGCGATCGTAGGTGTTGCCCGCGACCCGGATGGCGAGCTTCAACTCGCCTTCCAAAGCGCCCGGCGCCGGCTTGACGCGGAACGAAAGCTCCGTCTGGCCAGAGGCATCGAGCTTGAACGGCAGCTCTTTCGGCTCGACCGAGAAGCCTTGCGGCGCGACCACCGACGCAGTCCCCGAAACCGGCCCTGCGGAGGCGCGCACCGTCGCTTGCAGCGTTCGCGGCGCGGCGTCGGGGAAGAGCAGGATGGGCGCTTCCGCATCGATGGTGGCAGGCGGAGCGAGCTCGATGGCGCGGGTGCGATCGCCCAGCACCGGATCCACCTCGCGGAAGACGATCGGCCGGCGAACCACGATCGCGTGGCCGGAAGCGCGCAGCGTAAAGTCGGCGACGAGCAGCGGCGGCGGCTCGGGTCGGATGCGGTCCGCGATGTCCTTGCCGTCCGGCGCGATGTCGTAGAAGCCGTCCTTGGGCGGCTCGCGCAGGAACGCCGCATCGGTCGCGCCGAGAGGCGGCAGCTCGTTCAAGCTCGTCTTCTCCTGCCACAGCGCGGAGAGCGCGCCGGGCCCGGGAAGCTTGCTTGCGCCGAGCTGGACCGATTCGAGCGACCAGCCCGCCGGATTGCGCTGCAGCGCCGTCAACGTCACCGGCAAAGGCGTCCCTGGCACCGCCGTCTTCGACTCGGACACCGCGAGCAAGACGAGGCCCGCGCACTGGACGATCGCCTCGGCGATCTCCGGCCGCGGCGACTGGGCATACGCCTCCAAGAGCGCGGGGATGGCGGCTTGCGGCGCCTCCGGCCGAAACGCCTGCAGCGCGTTGCGCACGGCTGGCGAAACCTGCGGCTCCGCCACTCCGTCGAGGATGGACTGCTGCATCGGCTCGCCCGCGAGCAGCGTGAAGAACTCGGGCGCAGGCGAGACGCTGCGCATGGCGCCGAACCCCTGGCTCTTGTGCATGGTGCGGCTGTCGCCGGCGAGCTCGCCGATGGAGAGGCCGAGGAGCGCATCGTACGGGTTCGCCTCCAGCTTGACCGCATCGACAGGCGCCTTCTTGGGGTCGTTCGTGAACGAGTTCCAAACGATGCGCCGCACCCGCCACGGCGCAAGGCCCAGCTCCTTCGCGTACGAGGGATCGGCGGCCTTGGTGAAGGCTTCGAGCGCGAGCTGCGCCGAGGCGGTGTGATGGCCGTGCGTCTCCATCGGCTGCGGCGAGAAGCGGGTCACGATCACGTCCGGACGGAAGGTGCGGATGACCTGCACCACGTCTTCGAGGATGCGGTCCTTGCCCCAGATGCGCAGCGCCTCCTCCGGGCTTTTGGAGAAGCCGAAGTCGCGGGCGCGGGTGAAGAACTGCTCGGCGCCGTCGATGCGGCGGGCGGCGAGCAGTTCCTGGGTGCGGATGAGGCCCAAGGCCGGGCCCTGCTCCTTGCCGATCAGGTTCTGGCCGCCGTCGCCGCGGGTGATGGACAGATAGGCGGCGCGCGCCTTCTTCTCCTGCACCAGCCAGGCGAGGAGCCGGGTGTTCTCGTCGTCCGGGTGGGCGGCGATGTAGAGGACGCGGGGTCCGTCGTCGAGCCGCTCGATGGCGCGGCGGAGATGGGCAGCGTCGAGCTGCGGCGGATTCGACGAAGGCGAAAGCGTCATGGCGAGGAGCACGAGGGCGGTCGTCATCAAGGCCTTCCAGTCTATCTACATTCGGAGCGGGATGGCTTTCTGAACGCCCGGCCGCCGCGGGAATGCCCGAGCAAATGCAATCTGGATTGGCCGCGCGAACGCCAACTGGAATGCGCTTCTGTCCGCGGGAATGCCCGGGCCGCTTTCGCGTTACGATGCGCGAAGGCCATGAGAGCTCCCTTCGCGCCCAGTTTCCTTGCCGGGGAGCCAAACGCGGTCGCCCTCCTGACGGATGGCTTCCGCAGGCCGTCCGCCTGGCGAATCGAGGCCGAGGCGCGCAAGGACTTCCGCACCGCCCCGGAGGTGCTGCAGGCCTTGCGCGCCTTCGGCCCCGAGGGTCAGCGCAACCTCGCGGCGCTGGCCGAGCGCGGCACCGTCTGCGTCGTGACCGGGCAGCAGGCGGGCCTGTTCCTCGGCCCGCTCTACACGTTCTACAAGGCGCTCACCGCCATCGGCTGGGCGCGCGCCGTCGAACGCGAGACGGGCGCTCGCTGCGTTCCCGTCTTCTGGCTGCAGAGCGAAGACCACGACTACAAGGAGATCGCCTCCTGCACTGCAGCGCCCGGCCTGTCGCTTTCGCTGCCGCTCGACGAAGAGAGCTGTTCAGTCGAGCATCGGACCCTGCCCGACGAAGTGAGCGGGCTCGTCGCCAGGCTCGAAGAAGCGCTTGCCCCGTTGCCCTTCGCGTCCGAGATCGTGCCGCTCGTCCGCGAGGCATACGTCCCTGGACGAAGCCCGGTGGCCGCCTTTGCGGAGCTGCTCGGAAGGGTCTTCGCCGAGGAGGGGCTGCTCGTCTTCAACCCGCGCTGCGCACAGATCGCCCGGCTCTCGGCGCCTCTCTACGACGTGGCGCTGCGCCGCTGTGAAGAGGTGGAGGCGGCGCTGATCCGGCGCGGGGAATTGCTCGAAGGAGCCGGCTTCGCCGAGCAAGTGCAGGTGCGAAAAGGCTCGCCGCTGGTCTTCTTCCACGGCGCGGCAGCGGACGGTCCTCGCCACCGGGTGCGCATCGACAAGCGCGACGAATTGCTCGAGGCGGCGGCCCGCGATCCGCTCCGGCTCTCTTCCAGCGCGCTGCTGCGGCCCATCGTCCAGGACAGCATCCTGCCCTCGGTCGCGTACGTGGGAGGACCCGCCGAGCTGGGCTATCTCGCGCAGTGCGCGGAGCTGTACCCGATCTTCGGCGTCCGGCCGTCCTTGCCGGTGCCGCGGGCGCGCTTTCGCATCGTCGACGCGCGCACCCGGGCGATCTTGCGCGAGCTCGGCTTGAGCCCGGCGGAGGTGGAGGCGCCGCGAGAGGAGATCTTGCGCAAGCTCGGATCGCGCAGCGCCAACCCGTCCTTGCAGGAGCTGCTGCTCGGCGACTTGCCGCGCATCCTCGCGGACTCCGCCGCCCGCCATCCGTCGCTCGAACGCGCCGCCCGAAGGACCCGCGCCTCGGTGGAGCGGGCGACGGCGAAGTTCGTCTCCCGGCACGCCCGGCTGCTCGCGAGCGAGGACGAGACGACCGCCTCGCGCCTCGACCGGGTCCAGGCTGCCCTCTATCCGAACGGCACGCCGCAGGAGCGGGTGGATTCCTTGCCCTACCACGCCGCCCGCCACGGGCTCTCCCAGTTGAAGCGGCTCGCACTGGACCGCATCCAACCCGGGACGAGCGGTACGGAGGCGGCGCGATCGCGCGTAGCATTGGTAGAGGACCTGCATCCATGATGACGGAGGACGTCCGCGCATGAAGATCGCCGTCCTCTGCTTCCACACCTTGGGCGGAAGCGGCGTCGTCGCCTCCGAGCTCGGCCGCGAGCTCTCGCTGCGCGGGCATGAGTTGCACTTCATCGGCGCGGGCCTGCCCTCGCGGCTGGAAGCCAGGTCGGAGCGGGTCTTCTTTCACGAGGTGCCGCTCGAAGAAGCGCCGCCGGTACTGGGCGAGGCCTTCCCGCTCTTGCTCGCGGCGAAGCTCGTCGACGTCGCGAAGGAGCACGGCATCGACGTCATCCACGCGCACTACGCCCTGCCCCACGCCGCCGCCGCGCTCTTGGCGCGCGAGTCGTTGTCGAAGAAGCCACCCCTCGTCTTGAGCCTGCACGGGAGCGACGTGCCGGAGAGCGCGCCGCACGGGCTCTTGCAGCTCTTGCAGAGGCTCGTGCGCGAGGCGGCGGCCGTGACCGTCCCGTCGGCGGCCCTGGCGGCGCGGGCGCGCGAGCAGCTCCTCTGCGAGCCGGCCGTCTTTCCCAACTTCGTCGACGTGGAGCGTTTTTCGCCGGGGCCTCCGCGCCCGCTGAAGCGCACCCTCTTCCATGCCTCGAACTTCCGCCCGGTGAAGCGGCCGCAGGACCTGTTGCGGATCTTCGCCAAGGTCCGGGAACGGATGCCCGCCACCCTGGTCCTCGCGGGCGACGGGCCCCTGCGGCCGGGCCTGATGACGGAAGCGCGGGAGCGCGGTCTTTCCGGTGTGCGCTTCGCCGGCGCGGTCCCCGACCTGTTGCCGCTCTTGCGCGAGAGCGATCTGTTCCTCTTGCCCAGCGCCAAGGAGAGCTTCGGGCTCGCCGCATTGGAGGCGCTGGCCTGCGGCGTGCCGGTGGTCGGCTCGCGGACGGGCGGCATTCCCGACGTGGTCGGCGAAGCCGGGGCCCTCTTCGAACCCGGCGACGTCGACGGCATGGCCGAGGCGGCGGTGCGCATCCTGGGCAATCCTGCCGAACACGCGCGCCTGCGCACCCTCGCGCGCGACCGCGCCGTCCGCTACTTTGCCAAGGCGCCCCTGCTCGACCGCTGGGAGGCGCTCTACCGCAGCGTCACTTCCGGTCGCGCCTTCGAGGAGAAGACATGAAAGCCGCTCTCGCGCTGTGTCTGTGCACCGCGCTCCCCGCCTTCGCCCAGCAGTTCGAGCTGCCACGGCCGAGCCTTTCCGCGAAGATCTCGCAGACCGCCGGCTTGACCGAGATCGCGCTCGAGTATTCGAGCCCGGCAGCGCGCGGGCGCAACGTCTTCGGCGGCGTGGTTCCCTTCGGCGAGGTGTGGCGCACCGGCGCCAACTCGTGCACGAAGATCAGCTTCTCCAAGGACGTGCGGATCGGATCCGCACAGGTCCCAGCGGGCACCTATTGCCTGTTCACCCTCCCGAACAAGGATCGGTGGACCTTCATCGTCAACAAGGACTCGACCCAGTTCGGCGCGTTCACCTACAAGCAGGCGCTGGACGTGGCGCGGGTGGACGTGACGCCCGAGAGCATTCCGCCGCGCGAACGGATGACGTTCATCTTCACCGGCGCAAACGACGACGGCGTCCGGCTCGATCTGGAATGGGACCGCACCCGCGCGAGCCTGCCGATCAAGCTCGAGACGGCGGCCCAGGCGGACAAGGCCATCGCCGGGCTCGAGCGGAGCGGCTGGCGCTCGTACAACAGCGCCGCGCAGTGGGAGCTGGACAAGAAGGACTACGCGGCCGGCTTGCGGCTCGTCGAGACGTCGTTGAAGTTGAACGAGAACGCGCAAAATTTGTGGACCAAGGCGCAGCTCCTCGAGGGAAAGGGTCAGACCCAGGACGCGCGCTCACTCGCGCAGCGCGCCCTCGATCTGGGAAAGAAGGATCCCAACTTCGAAGCCGGGCCGGAGATTCAAACCGCGCTCGCCAGGTGGAGGTAGCCGATGCGCATCCTCCACACCATGCTGCGGGTGGGCGACTTGCAGCGGTCGCTCGATTTCTATACCGGCGTTCTCGGAATGCAGCTCTTGCGCAAGAAGGATTACCCGGAGGGGAAGTTTACCCTCGCCTTCGTCGGCTTTGGTCCGGAGTCGGAACAAGCGGCATTGGAATTGACCCACAACTGGGAGACGAAGTCGTACGAGGTGGGGTCGGGGTACGGCCACGTCGCGCTCGAAGTCGAGGACGCCTATGCCGCCTGCGCCGAGATCAAGAAGAAGGGCGGCACCGTCACCCGCGAGGCGGGGCCGATGAAGCACGGCTCGACGGTGATTGCGTTCGTGCAGGATCCGGACGGCTACAAGATCGAGCTGATTCAGCGGAAGCGAGAGTAGGCGGTCACAGGTGCCGGACGATGGCGGCGGTCATGCCCTCGATGCGCACGCTCTCCCGCGAGAGGCCGGCCTCCACCACGCAGCGGGGCATCCCGTAGACGACGCAGGAGCTCTCCGCCTCGGTGAGGATCTCGCCGCCCGCCTCGTGGATCTTGCGCGAGCCGCGGGTGCCGTCGTCGCCCATGCCGGTCAGCACCACCCCGAGCACACCGCCGGCGTAGATCTCGGCGGCGCTTTCGAACAGCACGTCCACCGAAGGCCGATGCAGCGTCTCGCCGGGCGTGGGGGAGAGCACCGCGTGGACGCCCTCCCTGGTGCGGCCGAGCTTCAAGTGCACGCCGGCGCGCGCGATCATCACCCGGCCGGGCAGGAGTTCGAGGCCGGGCGCGGCCTCGACGACTTCCACGTCGGAGTCGCCGTTGAGCCGCTCCGCGAACGACTGCGTGTAGCCGGGCGGAAGGTGCACGACCACCGCCACCGGGACGGGAAAGTTGGCCGGAAGCGACTTGATCAGCCGCGAGAGCGCCTGCGGTCCTCCGGTCGAGGCGCCGATGGCGACGAACGACTTCGTCACCGGGGCCGGCCGCTCCACGATCTTCTGCACCGCGCCCAACACGGGCACCCGAGACGCGGCGGCCGCGGTCACCGCCGCCACCAGCTCCTCGCGCATTTCGTACAGCCGCTCGATGGCCAGCGCGGTGGGCTTCTGCACGATCTCGACCGCTCCCGCTTCTAGCGCGGCAAGACCCAAGGCGCTGTCTTCGCCCGCCATGCTGACCACCACGACGCGCGGCCCGTCTTTCGGCAAAGCCGCGAGCACGCCCAGCCCGTCCAGGTTCGGCATCACCAGGTCGAGCGTGACCACGTCCGGCTCGAGCGCGGCGATCTTTTCCAGCGCTTCCAGCCCGTCGCGGGCGATGCCCAGCACGTCGAGGCCGGCGGAGGTCAACACCTCGCGGACGACCTTGCGCGCGAAAGCCGAATCGTCGACGACCAGCACGCGAATGGGGTTCATGAGGTCTTCCGATAGAAGAACGCGCCGCCGTGCTCCTCGCAAGACAAGGAAGTGCCATAGCGCAGGAGCGATTCCGACGCACCCACCAAGAGGAGGCCTCCGGGCACCAGCGCTTCGCTCAGCCGGTCGACTACCCGGCGCACGGTAGCGTCGGCAAAATAAATGAGCACGTTGCGTGCCAGGATGGCGTCGAAGTGGCCGAGCGCGCGCACGGCACTTTCGTCCATGAGATTCACCCTGCGCCAGTCGATGGCAGAGACGAGCGCGCGGTCCACCAGCAACTTCTCGCCCTCGCGGCGCAAGAAGCTGCCTTCGATGCCGGGGGGCAGCGCGCGCGCAGAGCGCGGCCCGAACGTTCCCGCCCGCGCCCTGGACAGCGCGCGCTCGCTGACGTCGCTCGCGATGATCTGCGCCTTCTGCAAGAGGCCCCGCTGCGCGAGCATCATGGCGATGGTCAGCGGCTCCTCGCCGGTGGACGACGCCGCGCACCAGATCCGCGCGCCTTTCGCGAGCTTGTCCGCGAGCAGGTCGTCGACGGCGACCATCAGCTGATCGCTCTCCCGGAAGAAGTACGTCTCGTGGACCACCAGCGATTCGACCAAGGCATCGGTCTCCGCCGCGCCTCCAGGGTCGTAGCGAAGGAAGTAGTAGTAGTCGAGGAGCGAGTCGAATCCGAGCGACTCTGCCCGGAAGGAGATCTTGTCGCGGACGAGCTGCAGATCGTCCGGCCGGTAGTGGAGCCCGGCCCGCTGTTCGATGAGGCTCGAGAGGATGTTGAAGACGGCGGGCGACAGCGCGAGCGACATCAGGGCGCAAGGCCTGCGAGCGCGATGCGCCGCACTTCTTCGTCCGGATCGTCGTCGACCGCGCGCGAGAGCGCTGCCCGCGCCTGGGGGGATCGCACCGCAGCCAGGGCCGCGGCTGCCGCCCGGCGAACGTCGTTGTTGCCGAGCGCAAGCGCATCCACCACCGCCGCCAGCGCGTCCGCGCGCTTCATCCGCGCCAGCGCTGCGACGAGAGAGGTGGCGAGCTCGTACCCTGCCGTCTCCAGCGCCGAGGCGATGCCGGCGATGCGGCCCTCCACAGGCGTCGCGAGCGACTCGACCGCCCGATCGCGGGTCAAGGGATTGGCGAGGCAAGCGACGAGCGCGCTGGTCGCCGAAGGCTCGGGGCGAGCGGCGAGGAATCCGATGGCAGCGTCGCGGACCGTCACTTCCACGTCGTTTGCGGCGTTCCCGAGCGCGGCCACCGCGTCGGGCCCCGGATAGGCGGCGACGGCGGAGATGGCGATGAGGCGCGTCGCGGGATCCAGGCTGAGCGCGGCTTGCAAGAGCGCCGGAAGCGCCTCCGGCAATTTGCGTGCGCCCAGGCCGAGGAGCGCCGCCCGCTGCACGTCCGGATCGTCTGCCGCTGCCGCGAGCCGCAGCGAAGTCAGCGCTTCCGGCGCATCCAGCCGCGCCAGCGCTTCCACCGCGGCCACCCGGACCTGCCCCGCCGGATCGCGCACGAGCGAGAGCATCTTGGAGATGGCCTGCTTGTCGCCCAGCTTTCCCAGCGACTGGCAGGCGTAGTAGCGGACCCAGGCGTCGGCATCGGACAACCCGTCGCGCAGCGCCGACAGCGCGTCCTGGTTGGACGCGCCCTGGCCGAGAGCGCGCATGGCCGCGGCCCGCGCCCGCGGGTTCGGATTGCCGGCGGTCTCGAGCAGCGTCCGCTGCGCTTTCGGCTCGTCCATCAGCGCAAGACCGTGGATGGAGGCGTCGCGAAGCCGGTCGTCGTCGCTCCGCGCGGCCTCGACCAACAGGTCGAGCCCTGCCGGATAACCGAAGTAGGCGACGATGCGGAGGCCCGCGCGCTTGAGCCGCGGATCGGACGAGCGCGCGGTGCGGAGCGCCAGCTCTTCGGTGGCGGGGCTCCCGAGCGATTGAATGGCCGAAACCGCCGCCTGGGCGACCATCGGATCGGGCTCGGCGAGGAGACGGAACAGGCGTGGAATCGCGGCGGCGTCGCCGATGCGGGCAAGCGCGTTGCAGGCGAGGACGCGCACGGTCGGATCCGGATCGTCGAGGCAGGGCTCGACGTCCGCCGCCGATCGCGTCCTGCCGCTGAGCAGCGGCAAGAGCAAGGAGCGCCGGCTCGAATCTCCGTCGCGAAGCGCCGCGACGAGCTGCGGATCGCTCTCCCGTCCGAGCGCGCGCAGCGCTGCCGAAGCCGCCGACGGCGTCACATCGAGAAGGCTGATCAAGGTTGCCGCCGCGGCTGCGTCGCGGATCCAGGCCAGCACGTTGCATAGCGCCACCTGCTCTTCCGGCGTGGCGCCCGCGACCGACTGCGCAAGACGCTGGATGACCGGCAGCGGGTCCTGCCCACCGCGAAGCGCATTCTCGACCGGCGCGGCGGTGCCGTAGCGGTCGAGGGTGCGCGCCTGCAGCGCGTTGAGAGAAACCGCGACCACCCGGGTCAGGGCATCGCTCGACTTGCGCAAGAGGCCGGCGAGCGAAGGAGCAGCGGTCACTTCGCCGGTGCGTCCCAGCGCCCGGGCGGCCTCGACGGCGTACCGCGGATTCTCCAAGAGGGCGAGGAGCGGTTCGAGCGCGCGCGGGTCGCCGCTCCTGCCGAGGACGTCGATGGCCGGGAAGATGCGGAAGAAGTTCTTGCCCCGCACCACCTGCACGAGCGCCTCGATGCCGGCGCCGTCGCCGATGCGCCCGAGCGCCTCGATGGAAGCGACGGCGACGTTGTCGTCCGGGTGCGCGGTCAGCCGCGAGAGCGCGTCTTCCGCTTGCCGCGAACGCCTGCGGCCCAAGACCTGCGCGGCGTCGCACAGGACCGGAGACGGCGCTTCGCTGCCCAAGATCTCCAGCATGGCGCCATTCGCGTCGCCGCGGGAAGCGGAGAGCGCGTCCACCGCTGCCGCCAGCCGATCCTCGTCGTCGCGCTGTTGCAACAGCACTTGCGCAAGCTGCGGTACCGCCGCATCGCCAAGCCGCGCCAGCGCCGCCACCACCGCCCGCCGCACCGCCCAGCTTCGGGCAGCCAGCATCGCAATCAACGAAGGCGTCGGCTCGCGCGAGAGCGCGAGCTTGTCCACCTCCGCGATGCGTTCCCGGTCGGACTGGGAGAGAACGAGCGGGGACTGAAGCTGGGTCACGCCTTTTCCATCCTCGGTCCGCCGCGCGCTTCGATCAGCGCCCCGGTGAGGCTGGCAACGGCGTCGGCGTGCTGCACGTTGGCCTCGCGGATGCGGCCGATCTGGGAGGCGATTCCCTGCACTTCGTTCGCCGACTGCGAGCTGTTCTTCACCGTCTGCGCGACCGACGCGGCGATCTCCTTCGCGCGCACCCGCATCTCTCCGGTGGCCCGGCCGATCTGGTCGGTCGCGACCGCCTGCTCCGCCGTGGCGCGGGCGATGGCGCTGATGCCGGAAGCCTGCTTCTGCGCCGCGCTGGTGACGTTTCCGAGCGCAGTGTCCTGCTCGCCCACCGCGCGCGCGGTCTGCCGGGCGACGCGGCGCATGTCTTCGCTCTCCCGCGCGAGCGAGGTGGCGGCCTTGGTCTGCTCGGCAGTCGCCCGCGTCACTTCGCCGGCGAGCTGCGCCACCTGCCGCGCTGCCGCCTCGATCTGCCGGAACGCGCGCGCCTGCTCCTGCACTGCGCGGGCCGTCTGCGCCGAGCCCTTGCGCGCCTCTTCCATCGCCTTGGTGACTTCCTGGGCGCCGCGCGACTGCTCGGTCAGGCCGACCAGGATGCGCTGCACCGCGGTGGTGGTCTCGGCCGACATGGTGGTGATCTGCCCGACGGCGCGGCCCTGCTCGTTGACCGCGGTGGCCGTGGCCTGGGTGATGCTGCGCATCTGCACCGCGGCCTTCGCCACCTGGCTGGCTGCCGCCGCCTGTTCCTGCATCGCCCGTGAGACCTGCTCGGTGCTGCTGCGCAAGGTGTTGTTGTTGCGCACGAGCTCTCGCAGCGCCACCGATTGTTCGGCCGCGGAGCTGCTCGTCTGCTTGGCCATCTTGCGCATCTCCGCCCCGGAACGCGCCAGCGCCTGCGTCGCCTGCGCCTGCTCGTTGGCGGCAAGGGTGATGGCCCGCGCCTGCTCGTTGACGTGCGAGGTCGCCTGCACGAGCGAGCGCACCGCCTGCGCCTGCTCGCCGTTGGCGCGGGAGACCTCGCGCACCGACGTGCTCAAGCTCTCGACGCCGCTCATGATCGAGCCGAGCGCGGTCTCGGCGTTGCCGGCGAGCGCGGTGCCCTCTTCCGCCGCCTTGACCCCGTCGGCCGAAGCGGCCACTGCCTCGCGGGTGGTGGTCTGCAGCCCGCGAATCACCTTGGCGATGTCGGCGCTGGCCGTCGCGGCCCGGTCGGCCAGGGCGCGGATCTCCTCCGCCACCACGGCGAAACCGCGGCCGTGCTCACCGGCGCGCGCCGCCTCGATGCTGGCGTTGAGCGAGAGCAGGTTGGTGCGGTCGGCGATCAGGTTGATGGTCTGGACGAAGTCGCCGATCTCCTCGGCGCGCTTGCCCATCTCCTTGATGACGGAAGCGCTGTCGGTCATCGACTTGCGGATGCGCGCCATCCCGCCGATCGATCGGGCGACGCTTTCGCCACCTTCGCGGGCGGTCTGGGTCACCTTCTCGGCGACGCCGCGCGCCGCATCGCTCATCTGGGCGATGCGCTGCGAGGTCGCGTCGAGCTGCTGGGCGGTGGCAGCGCTCGATCCGGCGAGCCCGCTGATCCGCTCCGCAGACTGCGCAGTGCTCTGCGAGCTCCGCGCCAACTCCTCGATGGTGACGACGCTCTGCTCGATGACCTGGGCGTTCTTTTCCGAGGTGGCGGAGACCTCCTCCACCGACGCCGCGATCTCCGTGGCCGCGGACGCGCTCCCCACCGCCGACGCCTCCAACGCTTTCGAGTGCTCGGCCACCGCCTTGATCGACCGGGCGAGCTGTTCGGTGGAGGTGGAGGTCTCCTCGACGGATGCGGCCATGTCTGCCGCGCCTGCCGAGAGCGAGGCCAACGCCTTGCCCACCTCGGTCACGGCGCCGCTGGTCGACTCGGCCCGGCCGGCCACCCCTTGCGCATCGGCGGCGAGGCGCTGCAGGCCCTTCGACATCTCCTCGATGGTCGCGGCCACCTCTTCGGTGGTGGCGGCGGAAGACTCGCCGGCCTTGACCATCTCTTGGATGGTGCTGGCGTTTTCGGTCGCGGCCGCGAGCAGCTCTTCGCTGGCGGAGGCCGAGTCCTCGGCGTTGGCGGCGACGCCCTTCACCGAGCGCGCCATCTCTTCCACCGTCTCCGCGGTGCTCTCCACCGAGGCCGCGAGCGACTCGGTGTCCTTGCGCACCGAGGCGATCGACCGGGTGACCTCCTGGAGCTGCGCGGCGGTGCCTTCGACGCCTTCCTGCAGCGCCTTGGCGTTCTCCGCCACCTCGCGCTGCGAGCGGCCCATCTCGTGGACTGACTGCGCCGTCTCCTCGATGCCGGCGGCGACCGATTCCATGCTGGCGCGGAGCTGTTCGGAGGCCGCTGCCTGGTCGTTGCCGGTCGAGGCGAGGCGCGATGCGGCCTGCTCGATCGAGAGGGCTTGGGCGGCGGTCTCGCGGAGCGAGCGCGCGGTCTCTTCCGCCCGGGCCTGGGCGCGTTCCATCGATCCCTGCGGATTCGTCGGTCCCATCGTCACTCCTCTTCCATCAGCTTGCCGAGATCGAGCAGCATCACGAGTCTTGGCCCCACCTGCGCGACCGCCTTGACGAGGCCCTTCGCTTCCTGCGCCACCACCTGCGGCGGCGGCTTCAACTGCTCGGGCTCGAGCTTCAACACTTCGCGGGCGGAATCGACCAGGAGCGCCACCGCGCGCTCGCCGTGGGTCGCGACCACCACCCGGCTGTCGACGGTGCGGTCCTGCGGCGGAAGCCCGAAACGGCCGCGCACGTCCAGGACGGGCACGATCCGCCCGCGCACCTGGATGATGCCGCTCACCCACGACTTCGATCCCGGCACCGGCGTCGCGCCCGAGTACGACTCCATCTGGAGCACGTCCGCGGCCGCGAGCGCGTACTCGCTGCCCGAAACCTTGAAGACGACGTGCAAGACGCTCATGCGGCCTCCTGCGCGGAGGCGGCCACCGCGGCGAGATCGACGACCAGGGTGGGCTTGCCGTCGCCCAGATCGGTCGCGCCGGAGACGCCCTGGACGCGGACCAGCGGATCGGTCATCGGCCGCAGCACCACCTCTTGCTGGCCGAGCATGCGGTGGACGGCGATGCCGGTCGGCTCGGCGCCGCGGCGGACCACGAGCGCCCTGGTGCCGGGCGCCTCTTCGCGGAGATGAAAGAGCGCCGAGAGCTGCAACACCGGCAGCGCCTCGCCGCGGCGTTGCACCAACGTGGCCTCGCCGCGGCCCGGAGCGCGTGTGAGCGCGCGCGGATCGATCTCGACGATCTCCTCCACCGCCGAGACGGGCGTCACGAAGCGCTGGCCCGCGCACTCGAAGGAGAAGGCGTCGACGATGGTGACGGTGAGCGGCACCCGGAGGATGAAGGTGGTGCCGTGGCCTTGCCGGGTGGTCATCGAGAGCTCGCCGCCGAGCTGGCCTTCGGCGATGCCGCGGACGATGTCCATGCCCATGCCGCGGCCGCTCGTGCTGTCGGCCTCGTCGCGGGTGGAGAGGCCGGGCAGGCACAGCAGATCGAGGAGGCCCTGATCGGTTTCAGGGATTGGCTTCTGCGCGCGCCGCGCGACCCGCTCGCGGTCCACTCCACGCCCGTCGTCCTCGACGATCAGCTCGAGCTGGTTGGCGCCGCGGTTCACGCAGGTGATGCGAAGCTGTCCTTCCGGTGGCTTTCCCAGGGCCCTGCGCGCCTCCGGCCGCTCGAGCGCGTGATCGACGGCGTTGCGGACCAGGTGCACCACCGCCGGAAAGAGCCGATCGGCGACCGCCTTGTCGACCTCGGCCCGCCCGAGCTCCATCGTCAGCCGGACGTCCTTCTGGGTGTTGCGGGCGAGGCCGCGGACCAGGAGCGGCACCCGGTCGAGCGCGTCCGCCATCCGGACCATGCGAACTTTCAGCACCGCCGCGCGCAGGTCGCGGAGCTGCCGCGCGTTCTCGGCGACGATCTGCGAGAGCGCCCGGACGTCCGCGCCTTTGCCGGCGAGATCGGCGACCGCGCGCGAGAGGCGATAGCGGGTGACGACCAGCGCGGAGAGCTTGTCCATCGCCTCGTCCAGCCGGACCACTTCCACCCGAACGAGCCCGCTGCCCCGGCCCACGTCCGTCTCGTCCGACTCCAGCTCCGGCAACGGCGGCAGCGGCAAGGAAGCGGCGAGCGGCCGGACCGCGAGCTGCGCCTGCGGCAGATGGGCCGCGAGCTTCGCTTCGTCGGCATCGGTGAGGAGCAGCAGCACGAACGAGAGCCCGGCGGGCGCGCCTTCCGCTCCCGCCACTGCCCGCGGCAGCACCTTGACGATCTCGGCGATGGATTTGATCTGCTCCCGGACGGTGGTGATGGTGATCCCCGCCTCCGCCTTGGCGGGCGAGGGCGAGAACTCCGCCGCCATCGCGCGCTTTCCCTGGGCCACGCCCTGGGCGATCTGGTCGCGGTCCATCGGCGCGAGCTTGGCGAGGATGGCGGGGTCCAGATCGAGCTGCAAGGCCGGCGCGGCCTCGGCGTTGGTGGGCGCGATGTCGAAGCTCTCCAGCCGTTGCAAGAGCGCCGCCTGGGCAGCGGGAACAGGCTTGCCTTCGCGCAGCGCCTTGACCCGCTGCTCGATGGCACGGACCCCCGACAACAGCGCATCCAGCGCCTCGCCGGACAGGGGTGACCCCTGGTCTGCGCGGCGGAGCAGCGCCTCCATCTGGTGGGCCAGGGCGACGATGGGCTCCACCCCGACCATCGAGGACAATCCCTTGATGGTGTGCAGCGCCCGGAACGCCTCGCGGACCGAGCGCGGGCTGGTCTTGCCGGCCTTGCGCGCCGCGTCCACCGCGAGCAGCGAGCCGCTCGCCGAGGAGAGCAGATCGTCCGCCTCCGCGAGAAACCCCGCGACGAACTCGCCGAGATCGACCTTCGGGTTCATTGCCGCGCCGCCGCCTCGCCGCGGATGAGCTCTTGCACTTCCGCGAGGATCAGGTCGGGATCGAACGGCTTGACCATGAAGCGCGAGGCGCCGACCGACAGGGCCTTGGCACGGGAGGCGTCGTCGCCGCGGGTGGTGACGACGATGATGGGTAAAGAGCGCAGCCGATCCTGGCCGCGGACGAACTCCACCACTTCCACGCCGCCGATGTCCGGCATGTTCAAATCCAAGACGACCAGATCGAACGGCCGCAGGGAGAGCTGCTCGATCGCCTCCAGGCCGCTCGCGGCGTGGGTGAAGTTGAGCGAGGGGTCGGCGCGCAGGCAGGCAATGATCATGTCGCGCATCACCTTGCTGTCGTCGACCACCAATAGCTCCGCCAAGTGCGCACCTGCTCCTTCGGAAGATTGTTTCGACCCTAGGGGGCATTCGGAAAGGAGATCAAGTTTCGGGCGACCGCTCAGTCGCCCGTAGGACGTAGGCTGGAATCTTGCGGATCATTCATTTGACGGCTCTCTCGCCGGTTTGCTACGCACGGTCTCCCGATGCCCGAGGCCGCGCCTACAACCGCGAAACGACGGGTCGTCTGGATCGTCGACGACAGCCCGACCGAGGCGGAGATGGCCCGTCGCGCCCTCTCCGACGACCACGAGCTCCTCGTCCTGCACGACGGCTCCGAGGTGCTGGAGCGGATCGCCAACGCGAAACCGCCGGACATCTTGGTGCTCGATTGGGTGATGCCGGGCGTGTCCGGCATCGAGGTGTCCGAGTTCATCCGCAATCGGCCCGAAACGCGCGAGCTCGCCATCCTGCTTTTGACCACCAACCAGGCCACCGATCAAATCGTCCGAGGCTTGGAAGCGGGCGCCAACGATTACCTGGTCAAGCCGTACTCGCCGCTCGAGCTTCGCGCCCGGGTGGCCGCGCTCCTGCGCACGCTCGACCTGCGCGAGAGGGCGGAGCACGCCGAGGGCCTGTTGCGGCGGGTGCTCGCGCAGCTTCCCGACGGCGTCGTCACCTTCAACGCGCAATCGCGCATCATCTACGTCAACCCCCGCGTCACCGAGGTGCTGGCGCAGCCGGCTGAATCGCTGCTCGGGCGGACCGTGGACGAGCTCTTTCCCGGCCTGCAGATCGCGAAAGTCCCTCCCACCCCGGGAAAGCAGGCGACGCTGCCCGACCTCGAGCTGCACGGCCACGTCTTCCAGCCACGGGTGAGCATCCCGCCCAACGACGACGAGGGAAACACCACCGTCACCCTGCGCGACGTGACCGAATTGCGCCAGCGCGAGACCCGGCGGGTGGACTTCTATTCGATGGTCGCCCACGACCTGCGCTCGCCCTTGTCGGCCTTGCAGATGCGCGCCCTGATGCTGCTCCAAGGCATGCGCGGCGCCATCTCGCCGGAGGTGCGCCAGGAGCTGGAGAAGATGGTGGGCCGGGTGCGGGAGCTCGTCGCAACCGTCAGCGACTTCCTCGACATCGCGCAGATGGAATCGGCCCACTTCGAGCTCGACCACTCGGAAGTGGACATGGCCTCGCTCTGCGCCGAGATCTACGACGAGTACCGTCCGGTGGCTGCGTCGCGCGGCTTGGAATTGTCGGTCAGCGCCGAGCCGGGTGCGCTGGTGCTCGGCGACTCGCGCAGGCTCTCGCAGGTGATCGGCAACCTGGTCTCGAACTCGCTCAAGTTCACGCCCTCGGGCGGCCGGGTGGCCATCGAGCTCAGCTCGCTCGACGACTCCGTCAGCCTCGCGGTCAAGGACAGCGGCCGCGGCATCTCCGAAGACGTGCAGGGCCGGCTCTTCACCAAGTACGAGCGGGTGGGCGGCTCGCAGGCGGCGCGCATCGAAGGCACCGGGCTCGGCCTCGTGATCGTGAAGGAAATTGTGGAGGCGCACGGCGGAGTCGTCGGAGTGCGCTCGCGAGAAGGTGAAGGCAGCACCTTCTGGTTCAAGCTGCCGCGAGCGCACGCCCGATCATGAGCAGCCCGCAACGCCGCGTGCTCCTCGTCGGCGGCGCGAGCCGCATCGCCGCGGCGTTGTCACCCTTGCAGCCGCGCATCTTCACCGCCTTGCCCGGGCAGCCCGCTGCCGCCGCTGCTTCGCAGAACGACCTGGTGGTGGTGCCCTATCCGGAGCGGGTGGAGCCGTTCCACCTCCACGCGCCGCACGTCCCGGTGGTGGTCTTGGAAGCGCCGCTCGGGGTGGCGGCCCGGCTGCTCAACGAAGGCGCCTCCGAAGTGCTGCCACCCGGCATCGACGGCGACCTGCTTCGCGCCCGGATCGCCGCCGTGCTGCGGCTCAAGGAGGTCTTCGAGTCGGGCAAGTTCGCCGACAGCGAGCGGGCGGCGCTGGTCGCGCAATCGCAGGAGGCGGTGCGCAGGGCGGAAGCGCTCCAGCAGGAGGCGGAAAAGGCGCAGGTCCGGGCGGAGGCGGCGCGCAGGGACGCGGAGCACGCCACCCGGCTCAAGGATCAGTTCCTCGCCACCCTCTCCCACGAGATGAGGACGCCGTTGACCTCCATCCTCGGGTGGGTGCGGCTCTTGCGGCTCGGTCAGGCCGACCCCAACCCGAACGGGCGCGCGCTCGAAACCATCGAACGCAACGCCCAGGTGCAGGCGAAGCTGGTCGCCGATCTGCTCGACGTGCAGCGGATGACGTCGGGGAAGATGAGCCTCTCCTTCGTCGACGTGGAGATAGGCGCCTTGGTCGAAGCCGCCGTCCACGGAGCGCAGCGTGCAGCCGAAGAGGCGCAGTTGCGTCTGCGGCTGCTCCGCCCACCTGACGAAGAGCTGCGCGTCTTCGGCGATCCGGAACGGCTGCACCAAATCGTCACCAGCCTCCTCGGCAACGCCATCAAGTTCTCGCTGCGCGGCGGCGAAGTGAAGGTGCAGCTCCAGCCCGCCGGCACCGAGCTGCTCCTCACCATCGGCGATCAGGGGCGCGGCATCGATCCGGGCTTTCTCCCCCACGCCTTCGAACCGTTCACCCAGGAAGAGATGCAGCTCTCGCGCGAGAAAGGCGGCCTGGGGTTGGGCCTCTCCATCGTGCGCCACCTCGTCGAATTGCACGGCGGCACCGTCAACGCCGAGAGCGACGGGGCAGCCCAGGGGGCGCGGTTCACCGTCTCCTTGCCGCTCCGCTCCCGGCGGGCGAAGCCTTCCGCGCCGCCGCCGCCGGTCGCGCTCGAGCCGCCGCCGCGGGAGCGGCACGACCTGCAGGGCGTTCGCATCCTGGTGGTGGAGGACGACCTCGACACCCAGTACCTCCTCACCGCGCTCTTGGAGCAGTTCGGCGCGCGGGTGACGCCTTCGAGCTCGGTGTCGCAGGCGATGAGCGCCTTGTCGCAGGGCACGTTCGACCTGATCATGAGCGACATCTCCATGCCCGGCGAGGACGGCTATTCGTTCATCCGCAGGGTGCGGCAGGGCCATGTCCAGCCGCAGGTGCCGGCGCTGGCATTGACCGCCAATGCGCGTTCCGAGGACAAGGCGCGGGCCTTTGCGGCCGGGTTCCAGCTCCACGTGGCAAAGCCCGTAGACCCCGGCGATCTGGTCAACAAGGTGGCCCGCCTGCTCCGGCCTTCCGGCAAAGCCGACCGTTAGAAATGATTGGAATGCGTTTGAATGGTGGCGCTTCTTCCAATGAGGCATTATAAGGAAATCATGCCCAGGCCTCCCAAGAATCCAGACGTCTTCAGCTCGTTCGTGGAACACCTCGCGCAAGCCATCGCCTCGCGCATGGGCGGCAAGTCCGCAGGCGCGCCCACCGGCAAGCGCCGCGGACCCGCCGCCGGACGCAAGCTCGACATGAGCTGCCGCGTGGCCGGCTGCAAGAACCAATCGAAAGGTCCGCGTTTTGGCTTCATGTGCGAAGAGCACATGAAGCTGCCGAAGCGCGAGCAACAGGCCGCCCGCGACGCCTGGAAAGCCAAGCACGCCTGAGCCGTCGCTGCTCTTCGGGATTCAACGGTTCAGCCAGCGGGATTGAGACGAGCGGTGTAATTCAGCGCTCGTCCCCGGGGTGCGCTTGGTGAAGATTCCTGACGAGCGGATGAAGAAGACGCGCTCGCCCGACTGATTGAACAGCTCACCGAGCGTAAAGACCGTGCCCCGTTCGGGGTGCCGCTCGGAAGGCTTCTTTCCGGTGATGGTGAGCCGGCCGCGAAGCACGTCGCCCGGCCTCACCGGCTTCTGCCAGCGCAATTCGTCGATGCCGGCCGATCCCTGGCTCGTGCTCTCCCCCAGGACCGCGCGCACCAGCATGCCCATGTAGATGGCCCCGGTTTGCCAGCCGCTCGCAATCAAGCCTTTGAACATCGACGATCGGGCGGCTTCCGGATCGACGTGGAACGGCTGCGGATCGTAGACGCGGGCGAACTCGAGGATCTCCGCCTCGGTCATGGTGTGCTCGCCGAGCTCGAAGGACTGCCCCACCGCGAAATCGTCGAAGGTGCGCATGCTCTCCTCGCTAGAAATGAATGGCCAGCTCCAACTGCGTGAGCGGGGCGCGGACGAACCCCGCCTTGGTCAAAAACGGTTCCGCGAGCCCTTCCGGAAAGAGCGGCGGAATGGAGAGCCGCTGCTCGGCAAAGAGGGCCGAGAGCGCCTGGACGAGCCTTTGCGCATGGCCGCGGCGCCGCTCCCCGGGCGCGGTGAAGATGCCGCGGACCCACGCCACCTGCCCCATCACCCCGGAGAGGTAGGCGAACGCAGCGCCGTGGGCGAAACACCGCGCTCCCGGCGGCGGAACCGCGAGGCTTGCGCGGTCGATCTGCCAGGGCAAGCCGGGGAGCATTGGCAGCACTTCGGCAAAGGCGGTGGGCTCGAGCTCGGTCAGCCCGGCGATGAGCGTCGCGTCGGCGCCGCGGTCGTCGTGGGTGCGGTCGGGCGCGGCGCGGCGGTCATCCACGCCCTGGTCGTCGGCGCGGCGGCCGATGGGGGACGTGCGCGGGCCGGGCCCGTCGTAGCCGATCAGTCGCTGGACGACCTGGAATCCGGCTTGTTCGTACAGCGCCCGCGCGCCGCGGTTGGCCTCGAACACTTCCAGCCGCATCCGCGTATCGCCGCGCGCCTTCGCCTCGCCGACGACGGCGGCGACGAGAGCTCGCCCCGCGCCGGTGCGACGAACGCGAGGCACGACGCCCAAGGCGGCCAGCCGGCAGACCCGTCCGCGCCGCGCAACCAGCGCCAGCGCGCAGGGCTCGGCCCCGTCGAAGAGAACGAGGGAAGCGGCCAGGTCGATCTGCTCCTGGCAGATGCGCGCAGCGACCTGCTCCGCGCTCGTCCGCATCGGCAGGACGTGGTCGCGAAATCCTTCGGTGAAGAGCTCGGCGAGCGCGGTCAGGGTCAGATCCTTCGCGGAGCCGATGCGCCGTTCGCCCATGCCGGTTGTGTACCGCGCCCTGGCCAGAAGCGCGGCTTCCGCGTAATGCTTTCGTGTCATGGCAACCAAAGTCGCGGATGCGCTGGTTTGCGCAGTCGCATTGGCCTGTGGTTGTGCGACCGCGCGCCCGGCGGCCCCGGAGCGCAAGTTCCCGGCGGTGGACGCGCATTCGGACATCACCGAGCAGATCGTCTACTCCGGCTACGACTTCGCCCGCCGTCATTCGCCGGACGAGTCGATGGAAGACCTGCCGCGGCTCCGCGAAGGCGCTCTTTCGGCGCAGTTCTTCGCCATCTGGGTGAACCACGACCGGGTCCCGAAGGAGCGCTTCTTTTCCGAGGCGGAGCACGAGTTTGTCGCCGCCCGCGAGGCGCTCGCCAAGGTGCCGGGGATGGCGCTCGCCACCACCGCGCGACAAGTGCGCGAGAACGAGGCGCGCTCGATCGTCTCGGCCCTCTTCGGCGTCGAGGGCGGCTACATGCTGGCCCCGGGCGACGAGCTCGAACACCTGCGCCGCTTCGCCGCCTTGGGCGCGCGCTACCTGACGCTGACGCACACCAAGGCGTCCTCGCTCGGCGGATCGTCCGGCGACGCCAGCGACGGCGAAGGCCTGACCGAACAGGGGCGCATGCTCCTTCAAGAGATGTGGCGGCTCGGCGTGGTCGCGGACGTCTCGCACGTGTCCGATCCGCTCTTCTGGGACGTGGTGCGGATGGCGAAGAAGCCGGTCCTCGCCTCGCACAGCTCCTCTCGCGCAATCGCCAACGTGCCACGCAACCTGACCGACGCCATGCTCCGCGCCATCGCCCGCACCGGCGGCGCCGCCTGCGTGAACTTCTATGCCGGCTTTCTCGATGCCCGCGTCTTCGCGGAGATCAACGCTGCCGAGGAGCGCCTGGAAAAGCGCGGCGTCGACGTGCGCAAGCTGACCATCGCGGAGGAGCGGCGCGCGCTTGTGCCCGAGCTCGCGCACGTCCGGATGCCGACCGTGTCCACCGTCGCGGATCACATCGTGCACATGGTCCAGGTCGCGGGCGCCGATCACGTGTGCCTGGGCAGCGACTTCGACGGCATTCCGCTCCCGCCGGTGGGCCTCGAGGACGCGTCCAAGCTGCCGGCGCTGTCCGACGAGCTGTTGCGCCGCGGACTCTCGGAGGCGGACGTCCGCAAGGTGTTCAGCGAGAACGTGCTCCGGGTGCTGGAAGCCAACGAGCCGGCGGCTGTGGCCCCCGCGCCGAGGTAGAAGCAGGCACGGATGCTCGGCGACGCGCTCTTGGGATCGATTGCTGGCGCGGCATTGGCCACGCTGCCCGGCGGCGCGAACTGGATCTGGGCGGTCGTTGGAATGATAGCGGGGGCCATCGTGGGCTGGCCGAGAGGGCCATGGTCGTGGCGGTCGCTGGCGGGGCAATGGCCGCGGCTCGCGCTGCTCGCCTTCTTCGTCCCCGCGCTGCGCATGGCCGTCGCCCCCGGCGCGGACATGGCCATGCACACGGCGCTTGGGCGCGGGCTCTTGGAGGGCGGCCTCTCGCCGGCGTGGCCCGGCGTCGCGGTCCACGTCTATCCGCGCGGGTTCTCGGCGCTCATCGCCCTCTTCTCGCCAATCGGTCTCGCCAAAGCCAGCCTCGTCGCCGCCGGCGCTTCCTATGCGGTCTTCCATCTCGGGCTCTCGACGCTCGTGCCCTGGCCGCTTGCGCTCGTCGCCGTCTTCCTCTCCCGCACGCCGCAGACGTTCTTCGACTGGGGCGGCAATCCCACCGCGCTGGCGCTCGGGCTCGGCTTCGCGGCCGCAGGCGCGGTACGCCAAGGCCGGGCCGCCCACGCGGCGCTGCTTCTCGCCGGTGCGGCCGCGGTGCATCCAATGGCCGCGTGCGCCGCGGCGCTCGTCGCCGTGGTCTTCTCGGTGCACGGCAAGCGATGCGCGGTCGCCTGCGCGGCAGCTCTGGGCGCGCTCGCTTTCGTCTTCGCCGCGCTCGCCCTCATCGGCCCTGCGCTCTCGCCTCGGGAAACCGCCTGGATCCGCGACTACGCGCGCATGACGGAAGCCATCCCGCTCCGCTCGACCTTCGCGGTCCTGGGCGATCCGGCGGCGGTGCTCTGCGGCATCTCCGCCTTGGTGCTGGTCTGGAAGCGCCAGTTTCGCAAGCTGCGAATGGTCGGGCTGGGCGTCGTTGCCTGCGCGGTCCTGTTCACGCTCTTGCCCTTCGCAGGCCTGTACCCGATCCGCTTCGCGCCGCTGCTATTGCTCTGTCTCGTCCCCTGGTGGAGCGCGCTTCCCAAGCCCGCGCTGTGGGCGGCGCTCGCGGTGGCGGCGCCGTTTCATTTCCGCTGGTACCAGCAGGCATCGCCCATCGCGACGGAAGCCGACGTCCAGGCCATCGCCTGCGTCACCCGTACCGTGCCGCAAGCTGCGGTGATCGACGGCGCGTACGGCGACGCCACGCAATGGATCCCGGCGTTGACCGGCCACCCCGTCACCCATCCGCACGTCCACGTCAGCCTCTTCGACGAGGCCGATGCGAGCCTCGCCAAGCTGCCTCCCGCGACCTTCCGCTTCGCCGGCGACCGCTTGCGCTACCCGTCTCCGCGCTTGCCGCTTCCACAAGGCGCGACGGCGCTCTGCGACGGCCACCTCGCGCCTCTCTGAACGGGGCCTCCGCAGCCGCCGGTTTGTTGCGACAACGGCGCTTCATCGCGCGCAGCTTCGCGTGGTAGCGTCGGCCGGTGCGCGCCGCTGTCTCGCCGCTCGATCGACACGCATCGCCGACGGCGCCGTTGCGGCTCACCCCCACGGCCATCGATCGGTTGCTCTGGCCCTTGCACCGCTGGGTCTGGCTGGATGCGCATCGGCGGGGAAAGAAGCTCCTCCGCTTCGCGGAGACCGAAGCCGCCGGAGGTCGCGATCTCTCCCGCGCCGCCGAGCTCAGCTCGGACGGTCTTTTGCGCCGTCTCTACCTGCGCCATTCGGAAGACGAGCACCGCCACGCAGCGCTCTTCCGCCGCCGCGCCCGCGAGATCCTCTCCGCGCACCGGCACGGTTCGAGCGCGGTCGAGGCCAACTGGCTTGCGCCCGGCGAGCGCGGCTTCGAAAATCTGCGCGTCGAGGCGCAACCCGCCGATGCCCTTCTCGCCTTCCTGCACCTCTCCGAAGGCGCTGCCGCGCGGCGCTTCGCCCTCTATCAAAAGCTCCTCGACGGCGATCCTTCCACCCGCGACCTCTTCGGCGAGATCTTGAAGGACGAGGCGTTCCACATGAGCTACACGAGAAGCCAGCTCGCGCGCATCGCTCCCAAGAAGCAGGGGTTCGTCCTCTGGCGCTCGCGGGCCGGCCGGGTGTGGAAGGCGTACTTGCGGATCGCCGGCGCCATCGCCTCGCTGTTCGGGACCGTCTTCTTGACCGCGCAGTACTTCCTGGTGCTGCCGCTTTTTGCCTACCTCGCCAAGCGCAACGTCGACCCGGAAGGCTTCAGCCCGCCGCGCAGCAAGAACCGCCTCGAGAGCCAATACTGATGCGCATTCTCGGCCTCTCCGCGCACTACCACGACTCCGCGGCCGCGCTCCTGGTCGACGGCGTGCCGGTCTGCGCGGTGCAGGAAGAGCGCCTCTCGCGCCGCAAGAACGACGCCGCCTTTCCCCTCGCCGCCATCGAATGGTGTCTCGACCAGGCCGCGCTTTCTCCCGCCGACCTGGACGCGGTGGTCTTCTACGAAAAGCCGATGCTCAAGTTCGAGCGCATCGTCACCTGCGCCTTGCGCGGCTTTCCCCGCACCTTCCGCAGCTTTCCGCGGGCGATGAAGAACGCGCTCTCGGAGAAGCTCTGGGTGAAGGGGCTGATCCGCTCGCAGCTCGGGGTCGCGGGCGACAAGATCCTCTTCACCGAGCACCACCAATCGCACGCGGCGGCGGCGTTCTACCCTTCCAACTACGACGAGGCGGCCATCCTCACCGCCGACGGCGTCGGCGAATGGGCCACCTTGTCGCTCGGCCGCGGCAGCCGGTCGCAAGGCATCGAGCTCTTGCGAGAGCTGCGATTTCCGCACTCGTTGGGAATGCTCTACTCCACCTTCACCGCCTGGCTTGGCTTTCCCGTCAACGAGGGCGAGTACAAGGTGATGGGCCTCGCTTCCTACGGGCGGCCTTCGCGCGCGGACGAGGTGCGCCAGATCGTGCGCCGCACCAAAGACGGCGCCTTCGCCTTGGACCTCTCGTACTTCGAGTTCCACGAAGGAGCGCGCCGCAGCTATTCGGACAAACTGCTGCAAACGTTCGGGCCGGCGCGCAACCCGTGGGAGCCGCTCGACCTCGCAACCGAAGACGGCCAGCGCTTCGCGGACGTGGCGGCGAGCGTGCAACTCGTCTTGGAAGAGGTCCTGCTCGACCTCGCCCGCGCGCTCCAGCGCGAGACCGGGCTGTCGCGGCTGTGCTTGGGGGGCGGGGTGGCGCTGAACGGCGTCGCCAACGCCCGGCTTTTGCGCGAGTCCGGATTCGCGGAAATCTACGTGCCGCCCGCTCCTGGCGATGCCGGGTGCGCGCTGGGCGCGGCGCTGTGGGCCGACCGCATCCACTTCCGCAACGCGCCGCGCGAGCTGCCCGACCATCCCTACCTGGGGCCGCCCATCGACGACGACCTTTCGCGCATCGCCGGCGAAGACGGCCTGCCCTGGGAGGTCGCGCAGAACGAGCGCACCCTCGTCGAAGACACCGCCGGCGAGCTCGCCCAGGGACGGATCGTCGGCTGGATGCAGGGCGCCTGCGAGCTCGGACCGCGCGCCTTGGGAAACCGCAGCATCCTGGCGGCGCCGCAGCCGGCCGAGATGCGCGACCGGCTCAACCGCGGCATCAAGTACCGCGAGGAGTTCCGCCCCTTCGCACCGGCCGTGCCCATCGAAGAAGCGCGGCGCTACTTCGAATTGCCGCCTGGCGGAGAGCGGCTGGCGCGGTTCATGTCTGGCGTCTTTCCCGTCCGCGCGGAATGGCGCGAGAAGCTCGCGGCCGTCACCCACGTCGACGGCACTGCCCGCGTGCAGGTGGTCGCTCGAGAAACCGCTCCGCTCTTCCACTCGCTCCTCGAAGCCTACGGTCGGCGGAGCGGCCTTCCCGTCCTGCTCAACACCAGCTTCAACCTGGCCGGTGAGCCCATCGTCAATCGCGCGGTGGAGGGCTATTCGACCTTCCGCCGCTCGGGCATCGACGTGCTCGTCGCCGGCCGCACCCGGGTGACCAAGCTGCGCGCATCCAGCGAGGAGGCAGCATGACGCTCAAGCGGCGCGGCAAGGTGGTCCGGACGTTCATGCTGGTGGGCAGCGCGGGCAGCGCCATCAGCGACGGCGCGCGCGGCCTCTGGCGAAGCGAGTCGGGCAAGAAGTGGCTGCTCCCGCTCGTCGTCTTCCTCTGCGTGACCGGGCTGTTCTTGATCGTCGCGGCGAGCGTCGAGGCGCTGGCGCCGTTCATCTATGCCATCTTTTGAGGAGCTCCTCGCCTGCCCTTCCTGCGGCGGCGCGCTCCACGAGCTGCGCTGCGGTTCTTGCCGGGCGATCTATCCCGCGCCGGGCGGCATTCCGGATTTGCGGGTGCGCGACGACCGCGTCGAGCCGGTGCGCGCGTTCTATCTACAGGCGCCGTTTCCCGGGTATCCGCCGCGCGACAGCCTTTCCGGCCTGCGGGGGCGGGCGAGTCGAAGCGCGTTCGCCCAGCTCCTCGACCGATCGATCGACGGCGATGCGGCGGTGCTCGAGATCGGCTGCGGCACGGGGCAGTTGAGCCTCTTTCTCGCCACCGCCGAACGGCGCATCGTCGGCGCGGATCTTTCCCGCCGCTCATTGGAATTGGCCGAGGACGCTCGGCGCCGCTACGGCATCCACTCGGCGCAGTTCCTCGAGACCGACCTGCGCTCGCCCGGGTTGCGCAAGGGCGCGTTCGACGTGGTGATCGCGAGCGGAGTGTTGCACCACACGCCCGATCCGCGCAGTTCGTTCAAGGCCGTCGCCCGGCTGGCAAAGCCGGGCGGAGTGCTGGTGGTGGGCCTCTACAATGCCTTTGCCCGCATTCCGCTGCGGCTCCGTCGCGCGGTGCACCGGCTCACCGGCGTGGCGCCGTTCGATCCGGTGCTGCGCGACCGCGAGAGCGAGCCCGCGCGGAAGGAAGCGTGGCTGCGCGACCAGTACCAGCACCCGGAAGAGCACCGTCACACGCTCTCGGAAGTGCAGGGATGGTTTCGCGAGAACGGCGTCGAATACCTGCGCGCCTATCCCAGCCCACTCTTCGCCGAAGACCCGCCGGCGAGTCTGTTCGAGCCGGTCGAAGACGACTGGGCACTCGAAAACCTCGTCTCGCAAATCGGTTGGGTCGCAAAGCTCGGCGGCGAAGGCGGGTTGTTCGTCACCGTCGGCCGCGCGCCTCGCGGGTCGTGACTTTGATTACAAGCCCGCCTGACGACGGTGATTGATTTCAAGATATAATCGGCAACGGCGCGCATTTCCCGCATTTCCGTCTCGGCTTGATTTGTGGCCGCAGAAAGGGTGTACGCAGTATAAGAGCAACGAGGGGAGTAAACGGATGAGTCTTCGCTGGAGATTGTCATTGCTCTTGGTCGTGCTCGCCGCGGCCTGCGGCGGGCAGCGCGGCACCTACAGCATTTCAGGGACCATTTTCGCGCCGGTATCCTCGCACGTGACCGTGAACCTGACCGGCGACGCGACGGCGAGCACCGTCATGACCGCCGAGGGTACGTTCGTTTTCAATGGCCTGGCCTCCGGCTCGTATGTCGTCACTCCGGCCCTCCCGGGCTACCTGTTCGATCCTCCCGAGAGGCGCGTAGTGCTCAACGCCGCCAATCCGGGGCTGCTGCAGCTTTTTGCCGCGCACGCTTCGCCGGTCCAACTCGGCGGAGCCATCCAGGGAGCCACCACCTCCGGCGTTTCGATCACCATGACCACAGGCGCGACCACGCGCAGCACCACCAGCGACTCCTCCGGCAACTTCAGCTTCGGCCTCGTGCCGGACGGGACCTACACGCTCTCCGCGAGCGCGCCGGGCTGGTCGTTCGTTCCCTCCACCTCGACGGTGACGATCCGCGGAAACGACGCGGGCGTGGTCTTCGTCGCCACACCCCCGTCCTCGCGCGGCGTCGTCCGCATCGCGGGCGATGCGGCCTCTGGCGTTGCCGCCGGCGCGTATCCGACGGAGGACGCGCAGATCCCCAACCCGGACGTGCTCGTCTACGACCCGCCGAATGATCTCTGGACCTTCTCTCTGCGGTTCGACACGGGCGCGGCCAGCGGACTGGGAGGCGGTGTTTCCATTCACGGAAGGCCCACTGTGTCGACGTACGACGAAACCAGCGCGGGTCTGCTCAACACTTTCGGCGGCGATCCATGCTGGTCCGTCGTCCCTGCCACCCCGCCTGGCCAAGAGATCGAGGTCGAATTTTGGAGCGCAGCGCACTTCAAGCTCACGCTCGACTCGGTCGGACCGCCGGTCGCGACCAACCTGCCCGCCTCCAACGGCAACTTCACGCAGGTCTTCTACGCGGTCCACGGGTCGTTCCACGCGGATTGTCCGCCGCTCCCGGGTTCGCCCGCGCAAGGCGTGGTCACGCTCGACGCAACCTTCTAGGCCGCGTTTCAAGCCGTCGCTTCGGCGCAACCAGCGTTAGAGCACGTCCTGCTTGCGCAGCTTGGGGAGCGATGGCTCGATTGGAATGCCGTGCTTGCAGCATTCCTTGGCGTGCTCGAGCTGGACCGCCTTGTCCCACTCCTCGCGCAGCCTGGTCAGGAGCCGCAGCACCGGCGCGCTGCCGCGGTTGGCGAAGCGAAGCCCGGCTTCCTGACCCTGCACGCGCAGGACGCGCGCGCAACCGAGATCGGCGTGGGCCACCGGCGCTCCGAGGAGCCGCGCGTCCACCATCTCGCCGACGCCCAGGCCTCTCGCGCAGCGCACCCGGAGCCCGCCCGCCCCGATGTCGAGGAGCTGGACCACGAGCGATCCCGAAGGCGTCTTGATCTGCAGGAGCTGGTCGGCCGAAAGCCTTCGGTCGCGCAGCTTGAAGTTCCCCTCCTGCAGCTTGCGGGCGAGCCGGGTGTCGGCGAACTGGAACCAGCTCCCCGGAAGCTGCCCTTCGGCGCGGGCCACCACTTCGCCGCGCACCACCGTCTTCTGCGACGGCTCGCGCACTTCCAGTTCGAGCAGCACCCGCTTCTGCATGCCCTTCGACTCGCGCAAGAACAAGAGCGCCTGGTTGTCCACCACGTGCAGGTGCCGCGCGAGTTGCACCGTGCTGTCGAAGGTGTAGCGCATCATGGCCGTCGTCCGGTCCATGCGTCCTCCAACTTCATCGGAGCCTCGAGGCCGGGCCGTACGCGGACGCGGGGTCCCCTACCGCTTGCTGCGCGCCCGGCCCGGCCTTTTGGCTCCCCCCCTTTGCCCCCACCACCTTCAATCGAGCTCGTGCTCTGCGGAGCGCCGTCGCAGACCACCTTCAAGTTCACGTTGCAGACGTGCTCTCCTTCGCCGGCCGCCGAGCAGAGGCAGTCGGTGAACTCCACTCCGCCGCGGGTGCCGCGCTTGCTCTGGCAGGCGGAGGCGGAGTTGCCGTCTGCGTGGCCGCGCGCTTCCTGGCACGCGAGCGCGCTCTGTTCACCGCTGCCGACACCGAAGTACCGCTCCGTCCAATGGGCGCTGATCGGGGTGGTCTGGCTGACGGCTGCGAAGAGGATGGCGAGGAGAGGCGACATGCCAGGCCTCAAAGCACCCGGCGTGCCAGCCTGTCCCCCTCTCACGGCAGCGAGCGCGGCGCAGGGTGCAACAGGGGGGCGGATGTAGCGCCACCTGTTGCACCCCGGTTGCGGAACGGTTTTGGGGTGACCGATACTCGCCGGCCCGATGGTCGACCTGGATGTCACCGCCGACGAGTCGCAGGTCCGGTATTCTGGCCGGCCCGACTCGGCGCGCCTCACCGTCTCGCTCCAGCTCGAACGCCCGCACGACGCCGCGCTGTCCTTCTCCCTGCAGGGCATCCAGGCCGTTTCGTTTTCGCGCGGCAAGGGTCCCGCGCAAGCCGTGCGCGTGCGGGCCGGCTCCGAGTCGCACCTCAAGGTGGAGATCCCCGACCGCTTCCTCTCCACCTCCCACGCGTCGCTCCAGCGGGTGCTCGGAAATTGGCTGCTCGAGGACAAAGGCTCGAAGAACGGCACCTTCATCGACGGCGAGAAGATCGAGCGGCGTGAATTGACCGACGGAGCGGTCTTCGAGATCGGCCACACCTTCTGCGTCTTTCGCGCCGCCGCCGAAGGAGACGATCCGCGGCCCGATGCGCAATCGTTCCAGCCGGACTTCGCAAGCCAGCTCGACGCGCTCGAGCGCGCGGCCAAGGCGGCGCTGCCGGTCATGCTTCGCGGTGAGAGCGGCACCGGCAAGGAAGTGCTGGCGCGAAGGGTCCACCAGCTCTCGGGCCGCAGCGGCCTCTTCCAGGCCATCAACTGCGCCGCCATCGCCCCCGGCCTGCTGGAGTCGGAGCTGTTCGGCTACAAGAAAGGCGCGTTCTCGGGCGCGCTCGAAGACAGGCCCGGCCTCGTCCGCAGCGCCGAGAACGGCACCCTCTTCCTCGACGAAATCGGCGATCTGCCGCTGCCGGCGCAGGGCGCGTTCCTGCGCGTTCTGGAGGAGTCGGAAGTGCTGCCGGTCGGAGGCACCAAGGCGATGCCGGTCGATTTCCGGCTGGTCGTCGCCACCCACCGCGACCTCGAGCAGATGGCGGAGGACGGCGCGTTCCGGCCCGACCTGCTCGCGCGCCTGACGGGGTTCACCGTCAACCTCCTGCCGCTGCGCGAGCGCCCGGAGGACTTCGGGACGCTGGTCGCCGCGCTTCTCGCCCGCCACGCGCCCGGCCGCGAGTTCCGCTTCACCCAGGCAGCCGGGCGGGCGCTCTTTCGCTACTCATGGCCGTTGAACGTGCGCGAGCTCGAGAAAGCGCTCGCGCTCGCCGCCGCGCTCTCGTCCGACGGCATCATCGACGCGCAGCATCTCCCCCAGGCCGTCCGCGAGGCAAAGGCCCGTCCCAATGCCGTCGTCGAGCTGGATCCGGCGGAGCAGCAACGGCGCGAAGAGCTGCTCACGCTCTTCAAAGAACACCACGGCAACGTCACCGCTGTCGCGAAGGCGCTGGGCAAGGCGCGCGTCCAGGTGCAAAGGTGGATGCGCAGGTACAACATCCGACCTTCGGTCTTTCGCTAAGCTCGCAGGAAAACGCCAAAAACGTCGCCACGCTACTTCTGGCGCCGAGCGGAACCCTTCCTGTACTGTTGCGGCCCCGAGGAGCAGGAGGCGTAATTGCCGAAGGATCCCCCGCCTGTGACGCCGCCCATGCCCGCGACGGGTTCGGTGCTGGGGGACCGCTATGTGGTCGGGGGGCTCCTCGGCAAGGGCGGGATGGCGCGCGTGTACGCCGCGCGCGACCGCAAGCTTCAGCGCGAGGTGGCGGTCAAGGTGATCTTGGCGGAGTCGCCGGATCGGGACGCGCTGCGGAGGTTCAGCCGCGAGGCGCTGGCGACGTCGGCGGTGCAGCACCCGAATGTCGTGGCGGTGTTCGATGCGGGCGAGGATGCGGGGCGGCCGTACCTGGTCACCGAACTGCTCCACGGCTCGACCTTGCGGGCCCTGCTCCAAGACGGGCCGCTGGAGGTGGCCGTCGCGCTGCGGTACGCGCGGCAGATCGCCGCCGGCCTCGCGGCTGCGCACGACAAAGGCTTCACCCATCGCGACTTGAAGCCGGAGAACATCTTCATCACCGAGGACGGCTGGGCGAAGATCCTCGATTTCGGCTTGGTGAAGCTGAACGAGG
This sequence comes from Myxococcales bacterium, assembly GCA_036488495.1. Classification (GTDB taxonomy): domain Bacteria; phylum Myxococcota; class Myxococcia; order Myxococcales; family 40CM-4-68-19; genus 40CM-4-68-19. Next base: position 43,258 of record DASXHM010000299.1, read on the forward strand.
ATCTGCACGCTGCCCCCATGCCCGACGGCAGTTCCACCGCGGGGGGAAGAACGCTCGGCACCGTCGGCTACATGGCGCCCGAGCAGGTCCGCGGGCAGGCTGTGGACGCGCGCGCGGACATCTTCAACTTCGGCCTCGTGCTCTATGAAATGCTCGCGGGCGAGCGCGCGTTCAACGGCACGACTTCAACCGAGATGGGCTACGCCATCCTCTTCGACGAGGCGAAGCCGCTGCCGGGTTCGGTGCCGCGCTGGCTGCGCCTCCTCGTCGAGCAGTGCCTTTCGAAGGATCGAGAGGCGCGGCCTTCGTCGGCGCGCGAGGTCTTCGAAGCGCTGCAGCAGCGCGGCGCAATCAAAAAGACGAAGCGCGCGTGGCGCATTCCGGCGTCGGTGCCCATCGTCCTGCTCTTGATCGCCGCTGCCGCGGCCGTCGCGTCCCTGCGCGTGCCGTGGAGCAAACTGGGGGCGACACCCGCGCCGCCGCCGCCGGGGCTGACGGGCGTGAAGCCGGCGGGAAGCGTCGCCTTCTTTCCCTTCGACGCGAGCGGCGCGCCAGAGTTCGCATCGCTTGCCGAAGGCGTGAGCGATCTGCTCGGCCGCGATCTCGAAGGCGGGCAGCTCCACGCGCTGGAGACCGCCAGCGTCTTGAAGGTGTTCGGGAGCGGCAAGGCCGGCGACTTGGACCGGGCGCGGCTCGCGGCGCAGCAGCTCGGCGCGCGCTACTTCGTGCTCGGGCGCATCGAGGAAAAGAAGGGCAAGCTGCAGGTCGAGGCGGTGCTCCACGAGACCGACAGCACGAACGCCGTCACCCGCGGCTTCGGCCTTGGGCCGCCTTCGGACGTGCTCACCGTCATGCGCAAGCTGTCCGACGGGCTGCAGGGACTGTCGCCAACGCCTTCGGAGTTCAAGAAGAAGCTCGAGCTTCTCGCCTGGCACACCTCGTACTCGGTGGCTGCGCTGCAAGGCTGGCTCGATGGCGAACGCTTCTACCGGCAGTTGGACTATGACAAGAGCAACGACGCGTTCCGCCGCGCCGTCACCGCGGACACCGAGTTCGCGCTTGCGCATTACAGGCTGGGCCTGGGGACGCAGATCATCCAGCCGCTCGCGGCAGAGGGGTCGTTCGAGCTCGCCGTCCGCTACAAGGATCGGCTGCGGCCCTCCGAGCAGCTCCTCGCCCAAGGCGAGCTCGCGCTGCAGCGAGGCCTCTTCGCGGACGCCGACGCTTACTTCCTGGATGCGACGCACAAGTTCCCCGGCGAGGGCGAAACCTGGCGCGCGCTCGGCGAGTACTACTTCCACCATGGCCCCGCGCGCGGACATTCGCCGCAAGACGCGCTGATGCCGCTGACGCGAGCGTTGATGTTCGATCCGGTGGACACCGAGGCGATTTGCCACCTGAGCGATCTCGCGCTCTTGCGCGGCGAGCGGGACACGGTGGCGAGCCTGACCGATCGGCTGCTGCTGCTCAGCGACGACCCCTTGATGCTGGCAATGGTGCTGCGCGACGCCTGGGCGCACAACGATCAGGCGCTGCACGACAAGGCGATGGCGTCCATCGACCGTCTGAACGTCGCGACCGGCAAGCAGGCCCTCTACCTCGCGTTCAACACCTTGTCGTGGCTGATGGGCGCCCCCGCCGACCAGGACTTGATCGCCGGCAAGTTCAAGGACCGCGACGGATTCCAGCTCGGGGCCATCACCCACCTCTTGCACGGTGAGCCGGAAGCGGCGCGAGAGATCTTCCGCCGCGCCTCGACGCGCAATCCGAGCGGCGACACGCCTTTCCACGCGCTCTGGGTGGACTCGTTGAGCGAGTTCGAGATCACGCCCGCGGAGCTCGCCGCCGACCGCGCGGAAGCGGAGCGGCTCCTCGCCGCGCACGGCGGGAACCCCGACAAGTTGCCGATGCTCCGCTACGTGAGCGGCGTGCTCGCCGTCCGCGCAAAAGACCTCGCCGCCGCCACCGCCATCGCTTCCGAGCTGGAGAAGATGACGCTGGGGAATTCGAGCATCCCGGAAGATCTCGCGTTGGCCCTGCGCGCCCGGATCCTGCAGCGGCAGAAGAACTACGCCGGCGCTCTCGCCCTGCTCGAGAAGCAGAACCTGCGCATTCCGCTGCGCTACGAGATGCATTACGCCTATTGGAAGACGGGCGAGTGGTTCTTGCGCGCTGAGCTGCTCGAAGCGCTCGGGCGTCCGCAGGAGGCGTTGCCGCTCTACGACGCGCTCATCTTCGCGAGCTTCAGCGATCCCATCTTCGGCCCCATCGCGCATCTCCACAAAGCGCGGATCTACGCGGCAACCGGTGACGTGTCTCGCGCCATCGAGCATTACAAAGGCTTTACAGACGCCTGGAAAAACTGCGAGGGTGCGGAGAAGCCGCTCGTGCAGGCCGCCGAGCGCGAGCTCACGCGGCTCATGGGCACCGTCGCGGCGAAGTGAGTGGGGGGACATCGATGGCAAAGAAGAAGGCGGCATCCGCGCCACGCGGAGCAGGCGCGCAGGCTGCAATTCCGGAAGACACGCAGAGGCTGCACCGGTTTTTCCGCGGGCTCTACGAAGATCCGGACAAGGGCGACCAATTCAACGGCGGTCCCAAGGCGAGGGCGAAGCTGCTCGCAGCTTCCGACCTGAGCGATGCGCACAAGAAGTTGATCAAGCGCGGGTGCATCCCCGACGTGATCCACGCGCTGGTCGGCGCGCCCAAGCTGGCGGCGGACATGATGTTCTCGGTCGAGTGCCAGGACAGCATTGCTTGCAAGCACGCGGAGTGCAACGCGCTGCAGGCCGCCGCCGCGGGCAAGCTGGCGAAGAAGCCTTTGGCGAAGTCTCGTCCCGCGAAGAAGAAATGAGAAAACCGCGCGGCTCCTTGGCGGTGGTCGGGAG
>DASXHM010000402.1:0-15576 GCA_036488495.1 Myxococcales bacterium
AAGAAGATCGGCGAGCACCAGTACATCGTCGACCTGATGCCGCACTCGATGAAGCAGGTCTTCGAGCGCGACGACAAGGACAAGCGCCGCGGCCCCAAGCGGCCTTCGGGCGGCAAGCAGAAGGGCCCGGAGGGTTCGCTCGAGGGCAGCTTCTCGATGGAAGCGGTGGCCCAGGATCGCAAGAGCGAGCGCGGCTCCGGCGGAGGCCGTCCGGGCGGTCGCGGCGGTCCCGGCGGCGGACGTGGCGCACCGGGCGGCGGGCGCGGCGCTCCCGGCGGTGGACGTGGCGCTCCGGGTGGAAGGCCGGGCGGCGGCGGTGCCGGTCGTCCTGGTGGACCTGGCGGCCGCGGCGGTGGCGGGTCGAAGCCGGGCGGCGCGCCCCGGTCGTAGCGCTCACTTGCGCTGGCGCGCTTCCAAGATCATCCGCGTCCGCCGCTCGTGCAGCGAAGGCTGGAGCCCGACCGGATAGAGGTGCGGGTTGACGAGCCGCTTGATCGCGGGATGAAGCTGAGCGAGCTGCGCTTGCGTCCGAGCGCGCACTTCCTCGAGCGGCGGCTGCGCATAGACCGTTTCGCCTTTGCGAATGACCGGCACCAGGAGGTCCTCCGAAAGGGCTCCCTGCGGCATGCCCTTGCGACGGGTGGGATCGAGCGGGTCGACCAACACCGAACCGGGCGCATCGCCGGTCACGTCGTAGATCATGTCGCCGCGCAGTTCGCCGGATACGGTGAAACGGCGGACCTGGAGAATGCCCGGGATGCTCGTCTTCGCGGTCTGCTCGGAGATCTTGATCCGCGGCGACCAGCCTTCGCCCTCTCGCACCGCCGCCAGCTTGTAGATGCCGCCCAGAGCGGGCTCGTCGTAAGCCGTGACGAGCCTCGTTCCCACGCCCCAGCTCACGATGCGCGCGCCTTGGGCCTTCAGGCTGTCGATGATGTTCTCGTCCAGATCGTTGGTGGCCAGGATCTCCGTCTTTTCGAAGCCCGCCGCATCGAGAAGCTTGCGCGCCTCCACCGACAGCCAGGCGAGATCGCCGGAGTCGAGGCGGATGCCGAGCAGCTCATGGCCGGAGCTGCGCAGCTCACGGCCGATCTCGATGGCATGCTCGACGCCGCGCAGGGTGTCGTAGGTGTCGACCAGCAGCACCACGTTCGCCGGCATCGCGCGCGCGTACGCGCGGAACGCTTCCAGCTCGTCCTCGAAGCACATCACCCAGCTATGGGCGTGCGTGCCGCGGACGGGGATGCCGAGGAGCTTGCCGGCGAGCACGTTGGAGGTGGCGACCGCTCCGCCGATGAATGCCGCCCGCGCCGCCGAGAGCGCACCGTCGATGCCCTGCGCGCGCCGCAGGCCGAACTCGATCACCGGCTCGCCCCGCGCCGCCTGGCAGATGCGCGCGCTCTTGGTCGCGATCAGCGTCTGGAAGTTGATCAGCGTGAGGAGCGGCGTCTCCAAGAGCATGCACGCCGCGATGGGGCCCGTCACCCGAAGCAGCGGCTCCTGCGGAAACACCACCGTTCCTTCGGGGATTGCGTCGAGGTCGAGCCGCGGACGAAAGTTGGTTAGCCAGTCGAGGAACGCCGGCTCGAAGAGCTTCTCTCCTTCGGCGGCCTCGAGCGTCGCGAGATACGCGAGATCGTCGGGCGAGAATTCGAGCGCGCGGATGAATTCGACGGCGGGTCCGAGGCCCGCCGCCACCGTGTACCCGCTGTGGAACGGCGCTTTGCGGAAGGTGAGATGGAACACCGCCTCGCGCTCGGCGATGCCCGACTTCCAGGCCGCGGCGGCCATGGTCAGCTCATAGAGGTCGGTGAGGAGCGCGAGCGACTGGCCGTAGAGACCTTTGTGCATCAGCGTTGCCGCTGCTCGACGGCGCGGCCGCAGTCCGCTTCGAAGTCTTTCGCCATCTCCGCCACCAGCTCCGGGGCCTGCACCACCAGGGCCCCCTCCTCGAGCTTGCCGAGCGAGAGCGGGTCCAGGTTGACCGAGCCGATGATGGCGAGCGTCTTGTCCACCACCATCGTCTTCGCGTGCATCATCGACGGCTGGTACTCCCAGATGCGCACGCCGCGCTTCAAGAGCTCGCCGTATTCGCGGTGCTGCATCAGGAGCGAAAGCTTGGAGTCGCTCTTGGTGCCAGGGACGAGCAGCCGCACGTCGACGCCTTCCTTGGCGCGCCTGCCGAGCAGCTCCAACACCGGATGGCCGGGCACGAAATAGGCGTTGGCGATCCACAGCCGCTCGTGGGCCGCGTCGAGCATGAGCTGGGAGAGGCGGTCGGCGCGGGTGACGATGGGGGAAGCGGTGCTGCGCACGAACGCGCCCATCGCCGGCCCGGCCTCCTCCGGCTTGGGGAAGATCGGGCCGGGCAGGACCACGCCGGTCGCTTCCTGCCAGTCCTCGGTGAAGGCCTCCTGCATGTCGGCGACGGCCGGGCCTTCGACGCGGACGTTGGTGTCGCGCCAGTGGTCCTCGTTCTCTGCGTTGCCGGTCCAGCGGTCGTCGACGCCGAAGCCGCCGGTGAAGCCGACCTTGCCGTCGACCACCGCGACCTTGCGGTGATTGCGCGCGGTGAGCGCCTCGAATTTGCGGAAGATTGCGAGCTCGCAGTGCGCTTCCTTCAAGCCGTCGTCCACCTCGTGGCCGCGCGAGATGCTGCCGATCCAGTCGAGAAGGATGCGGCATTTCACGTTCGGATCGCGCTTCTTCAAGGCAGCGATCACCCGGTCGGAGGCCTCGCCGTGCTTCCAGATGTACATCTCGATGTGCACGCTCGAGCGCGCCTTGCCGATTTCGTCGATCAGCGCGTCGAAGACCTTCCCGTTCGGAAGCAGCGCAAGCTTGTGCCCCGGACGCAGCGGCGACCCGACCGTCTGTTCCAGCGCGGAGGAGAACCCGTCGCCTGCGTCGGCCACCCGCGCGTCGAGGAAGAACTCGTTGATTTCGCGCGACCTGCGCCAGACGAATCCGCCGCCGACCAGGAAGACGAGCAAGAGCACCGCCCAGAGGAGCCGGTGCTTCGTCACGTGGCGGTGGCTGAAGAGCGGCGCTTTCACGCGGGTCAAGTCTTGTGCACCTTGGTGAGCGAGGCTTGCGCGACCGGGGTGAGGACCACCTCGGAAATGTTCACGTGCGCAGGCCGGGTCGCCGCCCAGAGGATGACGTCGGCGATGTCTTCGGCCACGAGCGGGGTGAAGCCCTTGTAGACGTTCTTTGCCTGGCCTTCGTCGCCGCGGTGGCGGACCACCGAGAACTCGGTCTCCACCAGGCCCGGCTGGACTTCCGTCACCCGGATGTTGGTGCCGGAGAGCTCGAGCCGCATCACCTGCGACACCGCTCGCACCGCGTGCTTGGTCGGCACGTACACCGCGCCGCCTTCGTAGGCGCCGTGCGCCGCGTAGGAACCCATGTTGATGACGTGGCCTTTCTTGGCGGCGATCATGCCGGGCAAGAACGCGCGTGTCACTCGGAGGAGGCCGGTGACGTTGGTTTCAATCATGTCGACGATGTCTTCGTCGTGGAGCTTGTCGATCGAGTCGCGGCCGCGGGCCATGCCCGCGTTGTTGACCAGGATCTCGGGAGTGCCGCAGCCGCGAGCAAACTCTTCGATGCTCGCTTTGTCGCGCACGTCGAGCGCCAGCACTTTCACTTCCGGCGCGCCCGCCTTGCGGCATTCGTCGGCTGCTTCCGCGAGCTTTTCGATCCGCCGCGCGCCGAGCGCGAGCGGGTGTCCGAGGCGCGCGAAGCCGAGCGCGGTCGCCTTGCCGATTCCCGCCGATGCTCCGGTGATGACGACCAGTCCCTTCGCCACGACACCTCCCTGTCCTTTGCTGCTCTAAAGCAAAGCGTAGCAGGGTTCGTTGAAAAACTTCGTTTTTCAATCGCCCTGCTACAGGGCGAGCACGTCGAGCGGCAGCGGCAATTCGCGACAGCCTTCCGCGCTCGATCTGTAGCAGGTCTCGATGATCTGCACGCAGGCGACCGCCTCGCGAAGCTCGCGGTTGACGAAGTCGTTCTTGTCGATCGCGGTCTTGAACTGGTCGAAGAGCGAGTTGAACCACTTGGTGTGCGAGGCATCCATCCAGTCGCTCTCGATGACGCCGCGCTCGGCCTTGCCGTCCGCGGTGAGCTCCCAGTCGTCGTCGGCGATGACCAGCGCCCCCTTCGAGCCCTGCAACGAATAGATGACCTTGCGCACGCCCGCCGTCCAGGTGAGGAAGGTGTGGGCGAAGCCATTCGGGAAGGTGAGGACGCAGTTCAAGTTGTCCTCCGTGTCCCATTGCCGGTCGAGGGTGAGCGTCTTCGCGGTCACGTGCGTCGGGAGCGAGCCGAGCCAGGCAAAGGTCAGGTAGAAGCTGTGCGAGCCGTGGTCCATGGCGATGCCGCCGCCGGACAGCTTCTTGTCCCGCCGCCAGTCGGTGTTCCACTCCTTGACGCCCTTGGCGTGGGTGGTGCGGAAGGTTTCCAGCGTCACCGCCCGCACCGTCCCGATGCGGCCGGAGCGGATGGTCGCCTCCGCGAACTTCACCACCGGCGCGTGCTTGTAGTTGTGGGCGGGGAAGATGACTCGCCTGCGCTTGCGGGCGGCGTCGACCAGCTTCTGCGCTTCCGCCACGCTGGTCGTGAGCGGCTTTTCGCAGAGGACATGCACGCCGCGAAGGGTCGCCGCGAGCGCGATCTCGGCGTGGACGTTCGGCGGGGTCGAGATGTCGATGAAATCGAGCTGTTCTTTCTGCAGAAGCTCGCGCCAGTCCGCGTACAGCCGCGCCTTCGGGTGGGCGGCGCGGGCGGCTTCGAGGCGGGCCGGGCAGAGATCGGCGAAGGCGACGATCTCCACGTCGTTGCGCTCCCGATACGCCGGCAGATGGCCCTTTCCAGAGATGAAGCCGAATCCGGCGATCGCACCCTTCAACATCAGCAGCTCCTCCCCGCCCATGGAAAGGCGACGCGTCGCCTTTGGAAAAGGCGAGGCGTGTAGCAGGAAAGGGACCGTCCGAAAAGCCTGCCGAACACTTTCCAGGCGTCAGGGTCGGGGCTATACAGCCTGCATGGTCTCCCGCGGGTTCACCGTCGTCCTGGCGTTGATGCGCATCGCGGCAGGCGCCGCGCTGATCCTGGCCGGTTCGCAAAAGCTCGCCTGGTTCTCGAGCTCGGTGCCGCTTCAGCAGACGTTCGCGAAGTTCCAGGCGAACGCGGCCAATCCGATGGTGGCGAAGTACGTCGCGCTCGTCGCGCCGCACGCCAACGTGCTCTCCAAGGTGGTGGTGCTGGGCGAGCTTGGCCTGGGCACACTGCTCGTGCTCGGCTTCTTGACTCCGCTCGCGGCGCTGCTGGCGTTCGTGATGACGCTGCAGTTCTACTTCGCCGCGTCGTTGCCGTTCACGAAGGGCTTCTACATGCCCGGCTCGCTCGTGTTCCTGCTTTCGTTCCTGGTGATCTTCGCGGGGAAGGGCGGCACCGCGTTAGGCCTCGACGGCATCCTCGCGGGCCGCAAGCAGCGGTCGCAGTAACGGGTGATCGCCGGAGGCGATGCACCCGTTACGCTTTTGGCATTGACGGGGGCTCGCGATCTCCGTTCCCTTCGTTACGATTGATTACTTCCTCTTCGCCAGCGGCACCACCGGCGCCGTGGGCGACCACGTCCAGCCTGGATGCCTTCCCGCAGCGTAGTTCAGGTTCCACTCGCTCTTGAACAGCGCGATGGCGTTGCCATCGCGGTCCTCGACGCAGAGCGCGTCCACCTCCTGCTCGAACTTCCCCGGATCGAACCCTTCGCCTGAAACCCAGCGCGCCACCTGGTACGGCAGCCGCTCCAGGACGAGTTGCGCGTTGTACTCATGCTCGAGCCGGTACTGCAGGACTTCGAACTGCAGAGCGCCTACCGCGCCCAGGATGGGGTCGCGCATGCCGCCGCCGCGCTGGTGAAAGATCTGGATGGCGCCTTCCTGCGAGAGCTGCTCCAAGCCCTTTTCGAACTGCTTGCGCTTGAGCGCGTCCTTGGCGCGCGCGCGGGTGAAGATCTCCGGCGAGAAGCGCGGCAGCTCCGCGTACTCGAACGGCTGCCCCTCGGCGAGGGTGTCGCCGATGCGCAAGGAGCCGGTGTCGAAGAGGCCGATGACGTCGCCCGGCCACGCCTCCTCGATGACGTGGCGGTCCGCCCCGAAGAGCTGGTGCGGCATGGAAAGTCTCAGAGGTTTTTCTTCACGCGGCAGCCGCGCGTCCATCCCGCGGGCGAAGCGCCCCGAACAGACGCGCAAGAACGCCAGCCGGTCGCGGTGGGCGGGGTCCATGTTCGCTTGGATCTTGAAGACGAAGCCGGAGAAGCTCGGGGTGGTCGGCGAGACATGCTCGCCGTCCACGCGCACCCGCGCACCCGGCGGCGGCGCCAGCCGGACGAAGGCAGCCAGGAATTCGTCCACGCCCACTTCCGTCATCGCCGAACCGAAGAAGGCCGGCGACAACTCGCCCTTCAAGATGCGCTCATGATCGAATGGATCGCCGGCCGCTTCGAGCAGCTCGATCTCCTCGCGCATCTCCTCCGGCAGGTATGCCGGAGGAGACTTTCGTTTCCAGTTCTCGTCGAACAGCTCGACCACGCCTTTGAAGTCGTGACCCTGCCCGATGGGCCAGGTCACCGGGACCGTGCGGATGCCCAGCACCTCCTCCACTTCGTGGAGGAGATCGAGCGGCTCACGCCCGAGCCGATCCATCTTGTTGACGAAGGTGAAGATGGGAATGCCGCGGCGCCTGCAGACCTGGAACAGTTTGCGGGTCTGCGCCTCGACGCCCTTGGCGCTGTCGATCAGCATCACCGCCGCGTCCGCCGCCGCGAGCGTGCGGTAGGTGTCCTCGGAGAAGTCCTGGTGGCCCGGCGTGTCGAGGAGGTTGATGCGGTGGCCGTCGTGCTCGAACTGCAGGACGCTGGAGGTGACGCTGATTCCGCGCTGCCGCTCGAGCTCCATCCAGTCGCTCGTCACGTGCCGCTGCGCCCCGCGGGCCTTGACGGCGCCCGCCAAATGGATGGCGCCGCCGTGGAGGAGCAACTTTTCGGTCAGCGTGGTCTTGCCCGCGTCGGGGTGCGAGATGATCGCGAACGTGCGCCTGCGCGCCGTTTCCTGCTTGAGCTTCTGTTCGACGGTGTCTGCCATTTCGAGGTGCGGGTTGTAACAGAAGACGAGGCGCGCGCACGCTGCCGATTTCAGCACGGGCCAGCCCAGGAGCCCCGGAATCGAGCACCCCGGCAGAGACGGCCCGTGCAATCCGAGCCGGCTGACGCAGAGAATGCGCGGTATCGACCGCCGACGGCGCGGGGCGCGAAGGTGTCCCGTCATCGCGCCGCAGCGCGCGTCTCGAAAACGCCGGCGCGGGTGCGAAACGGCCACCTCGGCGTCGGCGAGTAGCGCAAGTACGCAAACGGCCGCTTGACGGGGCTGACTGCAAGATATATCCTAAATCATGTCGTTGCAGCTCCCATTGCCGATCAAGGACCGGCCTCGTCACGGTGGACCGCGCAAAGGAGCAGGGCGTCCGCCGAAGGGCGAGCGCGCGATGGTCAGTCACCTGGCGCGGCCGCGGTTCGACAAGATCACGCCCGTCCACGTCACCTTGCGCATCGACGACGAGATTCCGAACCTGCGCAGCTCACGTCGTTTCGCGAGGATTCGCCAGTGCTTCGAGGCGGCGCGCGGCAGGTTGGGGCTGCGGCTGGTCGAGTTTTCGGTGTTGAGCAACCATTTCCACCTCATCGTCGAGGCGGACGACGGCCGTGCGCTCTCGCGCGGTATGCAGGGGCTGGCCATTCGCGTGGCCAAGGCCCTCAACGCGCTCGCGGGCCGAACAGGCCGCGTCTTTGCTGACCACTATCACTCGCGCCTGTTGACGACGCCCACGGAGCTGACGCGCGCCATTCGCTACGTGGTCGACAATGCGAACCACCACTACGGGGACCGCGGCGCCGACATCTTCAGCTCCCGCGGACCGGGCGGCCTGGGCGCACTGGCGCCGCCACTCGGATGGCTGTTGCGCAGAGGTTGGAGCCGCGCCCGCCCGCGCGACCGCATCGAGCCTCTCGCCCTCCGCCTCGACTCCCCGTGAGCACATTCGACGTCGGATGGAAAGGCGTTCGCGCCGTCCGCGTACAGTCGAACCAGCCCGTGAGTACAGAACGCGCCGAGGCTGGCCGAACCGGCCCGTGAGTACAGAACGCGTGGGGGTCCAGGGGGAGGCGCGAGCCGCCCCTGGTGTGATCGTCGAGGCGGACACAGGAAGACCGCACGTCATTGGTGGCAAGAACCGCAATGGCGAACCACCACCCCCGCGCGGCAGCGCAGGGGGTGGTGGACCTGTCCGGGATCGAACCGGAGACCTCTAGAGTGCGATTCTAGCGCTCTCCCAGCTGAGCTACAGGCCCACTTTGTTGCGGTCTTGCCCCGCCAGAACGAGGCGGTCGTGCGAACGCCGCAACGGGGGAGATCCGCGCGGCGAGGGGCGGCCATGTATCGGAGACTGGCCGGCGGTGTCAAGCGGGCAGACTGCGTCCATCCGTCTTGGGCGCCGTCGACGCCGCTGCGCGGCCCTTGACGGGGCGCCCAAGAAGCTGCGACGGAGGCGGCATGGGCATCCTCATCGTCGCCGGGCTTGCGACCGGGATTGGCTTCCTTCTCATCCTGATGATCGGGCGCGGCCAGCCGGTGTCGCCTGCGTCGCCGGAGAACCTGGCGAAAGAGGGCCTCGGCGAGCTCTCGTGGGTGCGCGGCTACGGCGTCGAAGGGTTCCAGCGGCTCCTCCTCACCTTGTTCGCAGAGATGGGCTTCCACCCCGAGCGCAGCGAGCGCGGCACCCGCACCATCGATCTGTTCGTCAACGACCCGACCCCCATCCGCGGCGGCCGTCTCTACGTGCAAGGGCTCTTGTTCGCGCCGGGCGTGGCCGTCGACGTGGAAGAGGTGCGAAACCTGATCGAGAGCGCCCGGGCCGAGCTGGTGGCGAAGGGCATCCTGGCGACGCTCGGCACCTTCACCAGCGAGGCCCGCGACGCGGCCCGCGGCAACCCCGTCGATCTCCTCGATGGCGATGCGTTGGCCAAGCTGGTCAAGAAGCACCTTCCGCAAGCCTACGCACAGCGAAAGATTTAATCGGGCGGCCGGGACGGAAATTCTGGCGGCGCGGGCTTTCAAAACCGTATCCTCGCGGCGACGATGACCACGCCTCAAGAGCAAGGATTCGCCCAGCCCGCCGAGTGGACGCCGCACGCCGCCTGCTGGGTGGCATGGCCGAGCGACGAATCGTTGTGGCTCCAGAATCTGCCGCTCGCGCGCAAGGCGTGGGTGCAGATGGCGCGGGCGATCGGCTCCGGAGAGACGCTGGAGGTGCTGGTGCCGGACGCCGACGCCGAACGCGCCGCCGGCGCCGAGCTCCGCGGCATCGACGCTCGCTTCCACCGGGTCCCGTTCGGCGACATCTGGCTGCGCGACACCGCGCCGATCTTCGTTCGCAACCCCGTCGGCGAAGTGGCGGCGGCGCGGTTTGGTTTCAATGGCTGGGGCGGAAAGTACGTGCTGCAGCATGACGCGGAGGTTGCGGCGCGCGTCGCTCGCCAGAGCGGCCGGCGCGAATTCGCGGTGGACTGGGTGCTCGAAGGCGGCTCGATCGACGTGGACGGTGAAGGCACCTGCCTGACCACCCGCCAGTGCCTGTTGAATCCGAACCGGAATCCCGGAATGGACGAGCGCTCTGTCGAGCGCGGGCTCTTCGAGCAGCTCGGCATCGAAACGGTCGTCTGGCTTCAAGACGGGCTCTTGAACGATCACACCGACGGCCACGTCGACAACCTCGCCCGCTTCGTCGCCCCCGCGACGGTCGTGTGCATGCGGCCGAGCGGCTCGAACGATCCGAACCGGGCAGCCTTGGAGGCCATTTCCTCTGCGCTGGGCGAGGCGTTGGACGCAGCCGGCCGCGCGTTCGAAGTGATTCAGATTCCATCGCCGGGGCTGGTCTTGGGCGAGAGCGGTCCCGTGCCCGCGAGCTACGCGAACTTCTACATCGGCAACCGCGCGGTGGTGGTGCCGGCCTATGGAACGCGTTTCGACGACGAAGCGGCGCGCGCGCTCGAGCATCTCTTCCCTGGTCGCAGCATCGTGCCCGTCGACGCGCGCGCCATCCTCACGGGCGGCGGCGCCTTCCACTGCATCACCCAGCAGGTGCCGAGATGAGCGAAGTGAAGGTGGCGGCGGTGCAGTGCGCGCTCGGCGGCGGCCGCGCGGAGAACGTCGCCAAGGTGGAGAAGCTCGTCCGCGAGGCCGCGCGCAAGGGCGCGCAAATCGTGCTGCCGCCGGAGCTGTTCGAAGGCCCCTACTTCTGCCGCCACGAGCGAGAGTCGTTCTTCGACGAGGCGCGGCCGTTCGAAGGCAACGAGACGATCGCCCGGTTTTCCAAAGTGGCGCAAGAGCTCGGCATCGTCATCCCGGTGTCCTTCTTCGAGCGCGCGGGCCAGGCGCACTACAACAGCCTCGCGGTGGTGGACGCGGACGGCGCCGTGCTCGGCCTCTACCGCAAGAGCCACATCCCCGACGGCCCGGGCTACGAGGAGAAGTTCTACTTCCGCCCTGGCGACACCGGCTTCAAGGTCTGGAAGACTCAGCACGGCGTCATCGGCGTCGGCATCTGCTGGGACCAGTGGTTCCCAGAGAGCGCCCGCGCGATGGCGCTGATGGGCGCGGAGATCCTCTTCTACCCCACGGCGATTGGCTCCGAGCCGCACGACCCGGAGCTCGACACCCGCGACCCCTGGCAGCGCGCGATGGTCGGCCACGCGGTCTCGAACGTGATGCCGGTCGTGGCGGCAAACCGCATCGGCGTCGAGGAAGGGCAGATCTTCTACGGCTCGTCGTTCATCGCCAATCCGCGCGGCGACAAGGTGTCGGAGCTGTCGCGGGACGAGGAAGGGATTGTCAGCGCCAGCTTCGACCTGGCGCACCTGCGGCGGATGCGCGGCGCCTGGGGCTTCTTCCGCGATCGGCGGCCGGAGCTGTACGGAGTGCTGGCGACGGCGGACGGCAAACTGCGACCGTAAGGGCACGCTTGACCGCGGGCCTGCCGCGCGGCATGGCTCGTGCCGTGCCCCTCTCGAAAGTGACCAACATCGACGATCTGCGCCGGGCTGCGAAGCGGCGCCTGCCCCGCGGCGTGTTCGACTATCTCGACGGCGGCGCCGAGCGAGAACGGACGCTGCAAGAGAACATCGCCGCCTTCGACGACTGGATCTTCAAACCGCGCAACGCCGCTAAGGTGATGGAGGTCAAAGCGCAGCGGACGGTCTGCGGCACGCCTCTGAAGGTGCCGATGATCCTCGCGCCCATCGGCTACAGCAGGCTCCTTCACCATCGGGGAGAAATCGCTGCCGCCCGCGCTGCAACCGCGGCCGGCATCACCTACGCGTTGCCCACCATCGCCGGCCATTCCATCGAGGCGGTGCGCGCGGAGGCCCCGAAGGGGCCGCTCTGGTACCAGCTCTACACCATCGGCGGACGCAAGACGGTGGAGCCGGCGCTCGAGCGCGCGCGCAAGGCCGGCTACGAGACGCTCCTCGTCACCATCGACACACCGGTCGCCGGCATGCGCGAGCGCGACGTCCGCAACGGCAACGCGCAGGTGCTGGGCAAGAGCTTTCTGCCGAAGGTGCCGCACCTGCCGAACATCATGAGCCACCCGGCCTGGCTGTGGGCGTTCTTGAAGGACGGCGGAGTCCCGCGCCTGCCCAACATCGTCATCGACGGAAAGCCGCTCGAGCTCATCGACGTCAGCGTCGCGCTCAGCGATGCGATCCTGACCTGGGACGACATCAAGTGGGTGCGCGCGGCGTGGCCGGGCCCCATCGTGATGAAGGGTGTGATGACGGTCGACGACGCGAAGCGCTGCGTGGACGTTGGCGCGCAGGGGCTGGTCGTTTCGAACCACGGCGGCCGCCAGCTCGACGGAGTCGCCGCGACCCTGCGGGTGCTGCCGGAGATCGCCCAGGCCGTCGGCACGCAGATCGAGGTGCTCTTTGACGGCGGCGTCCGCCGCGGCGCCGACGTGGTGAAGGCGCTCATCCTCGGCGCGCGCGCGGTGCTCTTGGGGCGCGGCTACGCCTACGGGATGGCGGCCTTCGGCGAGCCCGGCATCAAGCGCGCCATCGACATCTTCTTCGCCGACTTCGACCGCACGATGAAGCTGCTCGGCTGCGACTCCATAGACAAGCTCGACATGAGCTATCTGGAACCCGCCGAGCGGTTATTGCCGCGCCCACGCTGAGCACACTGAGCGAGCGTCGCGAAATGGGCGGCAAGTCAATCCGGATCTTCCTGGTAGACGGGACTTCTTCAGGACTCCGCACGGCGGAGATAGGTCTTTCGACATGCAAGGCAGTTTTCGCGCCACGCGGCGCTCTTGATGCCCTCGCCAAGCGCGAAGAGGGCCACCGCACTGGCGTCTACGTGTTGATCGGCCCCGATCCGACGACGCCTGGCCGCTCGTCCGTCTATGTCGGGGAAGGTGACGACGTCCTGCAACGTATCCTGCTGCACGACAAGGATGAAGAGAAGGACTTCTGGGATCGAGTCGTCATCTTCGTCAGCAAAGATGAGAACCTGACTAAGGCGCACGTGCGATCCGTCGAGGCTCGTCTTCTCGAAATCGCATGGCAAACGAAGCGAGCGACGGTCGTAAACAAGACGAAGCCGGTGGGCGGGAAGCTTTCCGAGGCAGACACAGCAGAGGTCGAAGAGTTCGTCGATCAGTTGCGCCTTTTGCTCAGCACATTCGGCGTGTCAGCGTTCGAGCCTGCGCCGACACTCCCGGCGATGAGCGCCGCGGTTGACAGCCATACGTTCTTTCTCGCTGGCGATGGATATTCGGCAAGCTGTCTGCTGATTGATGGTGAATTCGTCGTTAAGGCGGGTTCGTCCGCGCGACTGGCAGAAGCGCCGTCGCTGAGTCCCTCCTCGATCGCGCTCAGAAAAGAGTTGCTCAGCGCTGGCGTCCTCGTGAACGAAGGTTGGGCCTACCGGTTCACCCAGGACTACTCATTCGGGTCTTCCAGCGGCGCCGCCCAAGTCGTTTGCGGCGCCAACGTCAGCGGAAGAGCCGTCTGGAAGCTGCAGGACGGCACAACGCTGAAACAGTTTCAGGATTCGTCTGTCGACTTCGACCAGAGTTTGTAAGGCACACTGGAGATTGTGTTGGTGAGCACGCTTTACGCCAGAGCCGATCGCACAGGCCAATTTCGACAACCCCGCTTGATTTTCGCACGTCGCGTGTTGCGGACAGCTTGCCGATTTCATTCGGCAGCTCGGTGGAGCGTGGTCGATCTCGGCGAATGTTCCCTGGACGTCGAGCTTCCACATCCGTCGCTTGTGATTCTTGTCCGGCCGGAGCCAGCCGGATCGGCCTGTTGCGCCGCCGAAAGGCATTCGTGCTCAGTGCAGCAGGTGCTGCAGCCGCAGCGCGAGGGCGTCGGCGATGTGGCGGGCGCCTTGTTGGTTCGGGTGGCCGTCGGCGAGCAATTCTTCGCGCGGGATTTCGACGACGACGTAGTCGAGGCCGTTCTTCACGAAGAGCTCGTCGAGCATCCACTGCGGGGTGTGGCCGGTGACGACGAACACCATCGGAATGCCGCGTTGGCGCGCGGCGCCGTCCATCGCCCGCAGCACCGCCGACAAAGACGCCATGCCTTCGGACAGGTCGGCGTCGGACCAATAGAGGTGGCGGAAGATCCGGTAGAAGCCGCTGCGCCGCCAGAACGTCGGTTGCTCGGGCGGCACGATCTCGACGCTTGAACCGCGTGGGCGCGCGACGGGATGAGGCCCGGCTGCGAACTCGCGCCCGAGCAGCCCCGGCAAGAAGAAGCCAACCGCTGCCACTGGCCGCTCGAGCTGCGAGAGTTGATCCGCGAGCCTCTGCCACGACTGGTCGAGGCGGTAGTTCATGCTGGCGACGTTCACCACCTGCAGGCCAAGCCGTGCGCCGAGCAGCGCCGGAAAGGTTTCGTCCCACTCGAGGCCGTGGCCGACGACGGTCGATTCGCCGGCGAAGACCAGCGAAGGCCTTCGCGGATCGAGCGGCTGCCCCGAGGTCCGCCGCCGCGCCGCGTCGGTGACGAAGCGGACCGGCCGCCCCGACATCACCTGCGTCCGATCCATCGACGGATTGAGCGTCACCCCGTAGCGCGGGTCAACGCTGGTGAGCGCGTCCATCGCCGCGACCAGGTCGGTGCGCAGCAGGCGGTGCGCCTTCCATTGCAGCACGAGCTCGGTCGCCGGCACCGCGCACACGACCGCGACGACGAGCGCGCGCAGCCGCGGGCCCTGCGGCACGAACGGCAAGAGCGCCAACGCGAGCAGTCCAACGACGCCTGCCGCAATGCGCGCCGCGGTCGTGATGCGCGGGTCGGCGACCTGGAAGAACTGCTGCGGCAGGAAGACGTGCCGCTCGAACCAGGCGGCGTCGCAATGCCAAGCAAAGGCGAAGAGGCAGAGCGCGAAGAGCAGCAGCGCCGCCTGCGCGCACCTGCGACGGGTCAGTCCTGCATCCGCCGGAGGATCTGATCCTTGCGTCCCTCGCGGATGAGGCGGTCGTTCTTGCGGGCCTCGTCGAACGACAGATAGGTGAAGTACCCCACGAGGAGGAGCATGAAGACGATGGGGATGTTGTCCGGGACCGAGACGATGGCCCAGAAATTCGCGAGAGGACCCATGCGCGCTACTGCTAGCGGCAAACGGTGCGTCGGTCAACGGCGGCGATGCCGTACCGTCGCCGCACAGGGAAATGCGATGGCGGCACCGTCGACGATGGTCGTGTGTCGCTTTGTCGCGAATCGCGAGTACCGCCGGTGTGTCGCTTTGTCGCGAGCGCTTGACCCGCGTTAGCCGCCGTGCAAGGAAGACTCCCTCTTCTTGAGGGGTCAGCGAGGAGCACAATGCCCGGCGGAAATCCCGGCATCCCCGAAGCAGAAAGCGGTCACTTCGTCTGGTCGCGGCGCGACCTTGCCTCGCTTGCGGGGTGGGGCGCCATCCTCACCTGCTTCGCCATCGCGGGCGGCGCCATCGTGCGCCTCTTGTTTCCGCGCGTGCTCTTCGAGCCCCCCACCAGCTTCAAGGCGGGCTACCCGGCCGAGTACACCGTCGGCGACGTCAGCGAAAAGTGGATGAAGAGCCAGCGCGTCTGGATCATCCGGACCAGCGGCACCCTCTACGCGCTCCTTGGCATCTGCACCCACCTCGGCTGCACCCCGCGCTGGCTGGGTCCGGAGAACAAGTTCAAGTGCCCCTGCCACGGCTCGGGGTACACGAAGGACGGCATCAACTTCGAAGGACCCACGCCGCGCCCGCTCGAGCGCGTGAAGATCACGCTCGGCGACGACGGCCAGCTCATCGTCGACAAGGCCTTCCGCTATCGCTACGAGCTGGGCCAGTGGGACGACCCGAACGCGTACGTCAAATTCAGCGGAGCGTAAACCTTGCCCGACACCGAGACCCGTAAGCCCAAGCTCGGCGAGCTCGTCACCAACAACTACGTCTGGCGGTCGATCTTCCGCCACGG
>DASXHM010000306.1:0-8059 GCA_036488495.1 Myxococcales bacterium
ACGGCGAGACGCCCGTGCGTCACTTCGCCATCGACTTCAAGACCGGCAACGCGACCGGCAAGCACTTCGACAAGAACGAGCACTGGGAGGAGCATTTCGACGTCAAGCTCGGCGAGGCGTGGGCCGGCATCGCCTTCATCGAGGTGGTGAAAGCGCTGCGCGACGAGCTGCCTTCGGGCCAGAACGCCGAGATCACCGCCATCGCGATGACGCCGAAGCCGCGCAAGGCCACCGTCCAGGTCATCCACGGCGGCGCCCAGCGCATCGAGATGGCGGGCCGCAAGATCGACGCGGACAAGTTCACCATCCACCCGGAAATTCCGGCCATCGCGAAGCTCTTCATCAAAGTGCCGGACCAGGCGATTTACCTCGTGGCGGGAAAGCCTTCCGCGTTCTTGCGCTACGAGGGGCCCTTTTGCGAGCCGTCCGATCCGATCATCCGGGTCGACCTGATCGCCTCGCCGCCCGCGAACGGCCATTGAAACCGTGGTCGTGCTGGTCCGGGTTTTCGTGCCGGGTGTCGTGCCGGTGCTCGTCTTCGTTCTCGGCGCCGTGCTCGTCCGCTGCTACAGATCGAGCACCCGCCAGAGGTACCAGCTCGCGACGCTCCGGAACGGCCGCCACCTCTCGCCGTATTCGAGCAATGCGGCGGGCGAGGGCAGCTCCTTCGACTTCTGCACCAGCGCGAAGCCCTTGCGCACGCCGTAGTCCGTCACCGGCAGCACGTCCGGCCTCGCCAGGCGGAAGATGAGCATCATCTCCACCGTCCACGGCCCGATGCCGCGCACTTCCGTCAGCCGATCGACGATCTCCTGATCCGAGAGCGACTCGAGCTCGGCCACCGTCGGCGGCACGACTCCGTCGAGCGTCTTCTGCGCGAGGTCCTTCAGCGCCAGCGTCTTCGCGCGCGACAGCCCGGCGGAGCGCAGCTTCTCGTCCGCCATCTCGAGCACGTCCTGCGGCTCGGGAAACCTTCGCGGGTGGAAGAGCGCGACCACCCGGGCGAGGATGGTCGCCGCCGCCTTGCCGGTGAGCTGCTGGTAGACGATGGACTCCGCCAGCGACTGGAACGGCGTCCCGGAGATGCCCGCCGGCCGGCCGCGAAACGGCCCCACCTTGTCGATGTACCGCGCGAGCTTCTTGTCCTTCGCTTTCAGGTGGTCGACCGCCGCCACCGGATCGTAGTCGAGACCGTGATCCACCGCGATGCGGACGCCTTCCAGCGCGAGGAGGCGCTGCTTCGCGATCACCCCGCCGGGCGCCGAGAACCCGCCCGCACTGCCGCCTGCGCCGAGCACCCGGTGGCAGGGCACGGCGATGAGGAACGGATTCTTCCCCAGCGCCTGTCCCACCGCGCGCGATGCACCGGGCTTCCCCAGCTTCGCCGCGATCTCGCCATAGGTCGCAGTCCGCCCCGAAGGAAGCGACCGCGCGGCCTCGTACACTTTGGCCTGGAACGGCGTCAGCACCGACAGGTCGAGCGTGAGCTGCGACAGGTCGCGCGGCGAGCCGTTCAGGTGTTGCTTCAGCGCCGCGGCGGCTTCCTTCACGAACGGCGGCGGAGCAGGTTCCGCCTTCTGCCGCAGAAGCTGCGCGCGCACTTCCCGCCCGGTCAGCTCCGGCATCTCGATGGCGGTCAGCCCGCGCTCACTCCACCGCAGCCTCAAGGGTCCGGCGCGCGTCTCGAAGAGCATTGGTCGAGTCTGCCGCAAGAAGCTCGCTCAGATCCATTGCGTCGCGCAGCGCGTGCCCCTGCAGATCGTTGTTGAAATAGACGTACGCGTCCTCGCGCGACTTCGTGAGCGACCGCGCGAACGGCAAGAGAGCGCGCTTGCCGTAGCGCCCGCGGTACTTCCCGGTCGCGCCATGGAAGCGCAGATACCGAAAGCCTCCCGTCACCCGCGGCGGCCGCGCCAAGACCAGATCGTGCTCGCAGAACCCGGCCGAATACTCGTCGAGCAGATCGCAGATTTCGTCGGTGTACCAGGCGTCGCTGCGGAACTCGAGCGCGTGGCGAAGGCCTTTGCGAGGCAGCTTCTCGAGGAAGTTCTGCAGCCGCAAGGGATCAGCTTTGTTCATCTGCGGGGGCAACTGCCAGAGCACGACCGAGAGCTTCTTCCCGAGCCGCGAGATGCGCTCGAAGTACTTGTCGATGCCCGGACCCGGATCGAGGAGCCGCTTCATGTGGGTGAGGTAGCGGCTGCCCTTGGCGGCAAAGACGAAGCTCGCCGGAGTTCCCTTCCGCCATCCGTCCACCGCGGCCTCCGTCGGGAGGCGATAGAACGTCGCGTTCAGCTCGACGGTTGCGAAGACCTTCACGTAGTGCGCGAGCCACCGCTTGGTCGGCAGACCCGTGGGATAGAAGATGTGCCGCCAGTGGTCGTAGGCGTAGCCGCTGGTCCCGAGATGGATCACGCCTTGAAAGTGACTACCGTTCGGCGATGGCGCACGTCGAAGGCGCAGCTCCCGTCCCTGCACGGCTTTCGCTCCCTGCGCTGCGCGCCGCCGCCGCCGGCTGCACCGCCTGCGACCTGTACAAGACCGGCACCCAGACGGTCTTTGGCGAAGGCCTCAAAAGCGCGCGCGCCCTCTTTCTCGGCGAGCAGCCCGGCGACCAGGAGGACAAGCTCGGCCGCCCGTTCGTCGGCCCCGCCGGCAAGCTCCTCGATCGCGCGCTCGAAGAAGCCGGCATCGAGCGCGACAAGGTCTACGTGACGAACGTGGTGAAGCACTTCAAGTGGGTGGCGCGGGGCAAGCGCAGGCTGCACCAGAAACCCGACGCGCGCGAGCAGGCCGCGTGCCGCCCCTGGCTTCTCGCGGAGCTGAAAGTGCTGGAGCCGGAGCTGATCGTCTGCCTGGGTGCGACCGCGGCGCAGGCGCTCTTGGGGAAGACGTTTCGGGTCACGAAGCAGCGCGGCGAGATCCTCGAGCACGAGCTCGGCCGGGTCCTCGCGACCGTGCATCCCTCGTCCATTCTCCGCGCACCCGACGACGACGCGCGGGCGCGCGAGACGGCGCTCTTCGTCAAGGACTTGAAGGTGGCGGCGAAGGTCCTGCGCTGACAAAGCCGCCCTCAGGCGGCGAGCACGAACGGCTGGAAGTCGACCGCGACGCCAGGGGTCCAGTGCGCCAGCGCCGGACGTCCGGCGTCGAAGCCTGCAGCGGCCGAGAGCGTTTGGTGGAGCTCGCTGATCTCTGCCGGCTGGATGAGCCACGGCTCATGCTGCACCTTCGCGGTCCAGAGAACCCGTCCGAAAGCGCGCGAGTAGAGCCGGTAGCGCTCGACGAGAAACTCCTCCATGGAGCCCGCCGCTGCCAGATGCGGCTCGCCGGAAACCGTCCACCTCGCCTCGAACTTTCCCTGCCCGGCCACGCGCTCCGACACGTACGAGAGGCTTGCCCGGCCCATCCTGGCGCGCATGTACGGCAGCCGGACGGAGAGCCGCGCCGCGGCGACCGCGAGCGTGTTCGAAGCCTCCAGGCTGAAGAACCAGATGCCCGGCCCTTTCCGCGCGTGGGTGACGTACGTCCGCACGTTCAGCTCGTGGAAGTCGGGCAAGGGCGGAAGCCCGCGCAGCTGCGCGCGGCGCATGGTGAAGGGCGTCATCGACACCCAGGCGGTGCCGTCTTTCTCGTCGACGCCGAGGGAGCGCGGGATCAGCGGCCGCAGCGTTGCGGCGGGTACGCGGAAGTGCACGAACAACAGGTCGCGCCACTCCTGGTGGCCGATGATCACGAGCGGCAGCGGCGGACGGCTTTGCGGGCGGCTTGCGCCAGCTCCTGCGGCTCGACCGGCTTCACCAGCGCCTCGCACGCGCCGAGCTGACGCGCGAGGTGGAGCCTCGAGCCGATGGCCGAGATGGCGATGACCGGCGGACGGTGCCCGTCGCCGGCGAAGAGCTGCTGGATGAGCTGCAGCCCGTCGAGGACCGGCATCACCACGTCGGTGATGACCACGTCCGGCTGGCTGCGTTGGATGAGATCCAGCCCCTCGCGGCCGTCGTAAGCGACCTCGACGGCAAATCCTTCGTCGCTGAGCGCGACCTGGGTGACCTCGGCGAGGTCGCGATCGTCTTCGATGAGCGCGAGCTTCAGCTTTGCTTCCTGCATTGCCATCAAGATCCACCTACGGCGCGCGAAGGCCACCGCCTTTTGCGATCAGTGTCGTACGCGCGACGTTCACCGGCGGTGAAGAGCCCTCGCGGCGTCTATGGACTGTATAAATGACGGCGGCATTTGGCCATTTTGTCGCCAATTCATCGTGACGCTTGTGGTCGAAGTTGAATGCCGGACAACCGCCTGTTCAATTTACGGGTCAGACGGCCGGGCGCTTGCGCGCACAGCCAATGCTGTTGTTTGTTGGTCCCACATGGCATCCGAATTTCACCTTGGGCGGCAGCAGGCCAGCGGTCTCGTCGACGTTCTCGACCGCGTGCTCGACAAGGGGCTCGTGATTGCCGGCGACATCAAGGTGTCGCTCGCCGAAGTCGAGCTTCTCACCATCCGCATCCGCCTGATCGTCTGCTCGATCGACAAGGCCGAGCAGATCGGGCTCGATTGGTGGCGCTACGATCAGCACCTGGCGCCCGGCCGTCACCAGATCGAGGTCGAAAAAGAGCAGCTTCGCGACCAGGTCCGCCTGCTCGAGCGGAAGGTCGAGCAGCTCACCCGCCGCACTCCGGGAGCAAAACGGACCGCGAAGGCCGCGCGCAGCGAATCTTAAAGGAGCAACCCATGCCCGTTGAAAGAGCTTCAGGTGGAACCAGCCTCATCGACGTCCTCGACCGCGTCCTCGACAAGGGAATCGTGATCGACGCCTGGGTGCGCGTCTCCCTGGTCGGCATCGACCTCATCACCGTCGAAGCGCGCGTCGTGGTCGCCTCCATCGACACCTACCTCAAGTACTCCGAGGCGGTGGGCCAGGCGCAGCCGGTCGCCGCCAAGGGCATCGACACCAAGACGCACGAGGCGGTTCTCGCCGAGAACGCCGCGCTCAAGGCCCAGATCGCCACCACCGCGCTGGCCGAAAGCCGCAGCTCCAAGCGACGCCGCGCCGAGTAACTCGTGAGCGCAATGTCGATGGAGGGCCACATGCGCGCCGTCGCGGAGGAGCGTGAGGCCAGGGCGCAAGCGCGCCTTGCGCTCGCCGAAGCGCTCCTCTTGAGCGACGACCCGGTCGAGTGCGCGCAAGCCGCCATCGACTGGCTCGGCGTTCGCGCGGGGGCGCGCAGGTGCCTCTGCGCCCTCATCGATGCAGACACCGGCCGGGCGACCTCGGTCGTGACCTACGGCATCCCCCGCGCGCAGCTCGACAGCTTCGGCCTCGCCTTGGAAGATCCGGGCCACCCGCTCCTCTTCGCCTTCGCCGGCGGCGAGCCGGTCGAGCTCAAGAACGGCAAGGGCAAGGATCCCTGGCGCCGCGACTTCCTTGCCGTCCCCCTGCCGCTGACGGAAAAGCGCGAGGCGCGCTTGGGGCTGCTCTTGGTCAGCCCGTCGCGGGTGACCGAGACGCGCTGGGCTGCCGAGATGCTGGGCCAGAAGCTCGCCCGCGTCCGCGCGCACCGGGCGGTGGTCGAGAGCGAGCACAAGCTGACCCGCGAGCGGGAGCTGCTCCTCAACATCATCAACGCATCGCCGGACCCGATCCTGCTCACCGATCCGGAAGGGCGGATGATCATCTCCAACGCCCGCGCCGACGCGCTCTTCACCGCCAAGGAGGGCGAGAGCGAAGGCCGGCATCGCGCGGTGGGGCTGAACAACATGCTCTTCTCGGCGGCGCTCTCGCAGCAGGCCATCGACGAGGCAGCCGCCTCGCGGCGCGAGCTGCTCCTGGTTTCACCCAGCGAAGGCTCGGACCTGCTCTTCGAGTTGCTCTCTTCGGTGGTGCAGCATCCGCGCGAAGGCACCTGCGTCGTCTCCATCCTTCGCAACGTCACCGACCTGCGCGCCGCCACCGAGCAGATCGAGGAGAACTACCGCCGCCTCAAGCTCGCCGAGGCCGACGTCCGCGCCGAGCGCGACCGGCTGGATCTGATCATCGACTCGGTCGCCGACCCCATCCTGGTCACCGATCCGTCGGGCAAGATCCTGCTCATGAACGCGCCCGCCGAGCGCCTCTTCACCGCTCCGGAGGATGTTCCCGCCGGCGCCGCCGACGCCGAGCGCGCGGTGCGCAGCAACGACGCCCACTTCGGCAGCTTCGTCTCCAACCTGTTCCTCACCGGCACCGGCCTGCGCTGGCGCGGCGAGATCAGCCTGACCGATCCTTCGACGTTGCTCCCGCTGCCGGTCGAAGCGGTGGCCGGCAAGGTGCTGAGCGAGCACGGCGAAGTCACCGCGGTCGTCACCATCCTCCACGACCGCACCGAGGCGCTCGACAAGGCGCGGCTCTACGAGAAGCTGAAAGCTGCCAGCGAGCAGTTGGAAGAGAAGGTGCGCGAGGCGACGGCCGAGCTGGTCCGCCGCAACGAGCTCTTGCAGCGCCAGCACCTCGAGCTCGAGCAGGCCTCGCAGCTCAAATCGCAGTTCCTCGCCAACATGTCGCACGAGTTCAGGACGCCCTTGAACGCCATCCTGGGCTACACCAGCATGCTGCTCGCGGGCGTCTCCGGCGAATTGCCCGGCCCGCAGAAGCAGAAGCTGCAGCGGGTGGACTCGAACAGCCGGCACCTCCTCTCCATCATCAACGACATCCTCGACATCAGCCGCATCGAAGCCGGCAAGATGCCGCTGCACCAGGAGGAGTTCGAGCTGCCGCTCCTGGTGAACGAGCTGCTCGCGGAAGTGGAGCCGCTCATCCAGAAGGCGCGGCTGCAGACGGTGGTGGAGATGCCGCATTCGCTCCTGCCGCTCTACTCCGACCGGCAGAAGGTGAAGCAGATCCTGCTCAACCTCTTGACCAACGCGATCAAGTTCACCCCGCAGGGGCAAGTGAAGGTGTCGGTCGCGACCGACGACGATCAGCGCGAAGTGCGCATCTCGGTGGCGGACACCGGCATCGGCATCGCGCGGCACGACCACGAAAAAGTGTTCGAGGACTTCCGGCAGGCGGACAACTCGGTCACGCGCGAGTACGGCGGCGCGGGGCTCGGGCTCGCCATCTGCCGGCGCCTCGCCAACATGCTGGATGGGCGCATCGAGCTGCAGTCCGAGGTAGGACGCGGCGCCAGCTTCACGCTCATCATGCAGCGAAAAGGGAAGCGCCGATGACGGGCACCGACGTCGACAAGAAGCCCCTCGTGCTGGTGGTGGACGACTTCGCGGACAACCGCGAGATGTACTCCGAGTACCTGACGTACTCCGGGTACGACGTCATCGAGGCGAAGAACGGGAAGGAAGCGCTGGAGGCGGCGCAAGCCCGCGCTCCCGACATCATCATCATGGACCTCTCGCTGCCGGTGATGGACGGCTGGGAGGCGACGCGCAGGTTGAAAGCCGACGACCGCACCCGCCGCATCCCGGTGGTCGCCCTGACCGGGCACGCCCTCGCCGGACATTCCCAGGGCGCGCGCGAGGCCGGCTGCGATTCGTTCCTGGCGAAGCCCTGCCTGCCGGATCAGCTCGTCGCCGAGATCAAGCGCATGCTGGCGAGCGGCCAGACCAAAATCCAGGTGAAGGAGTAGCCGATGCCGCAGCTCGAGAAGAAGAAAGCCGCGGCGAAGAAGCAGGCGTTGCCACCGGCGAAGAAGGCGGTGAAGGCGACGGTGGCCCCCGCGAAGCCCGCCGCCATTTCGGCGAGGACCGTCGTCACCCCGAAGCCGCCCGTGACTGCGGAAAAGTCCGCGGAAAAGTCCGCCCCGCCGCTCGCGCCGAGTCTTGCCGCCTCGTCCGCCAAGACGGTCGTGCGCGAGAAGGATCGCGCTCTCGACGGCGGCGCGCTCAAGCAGACCGCCGACGGCCGCGGCAAGTACGTCTACTGCATCATCCAATCTTCGGAGCCGCTGCGCTTCGGGCCGCTCGGCATCGGCATCGACCCGGCCGACGTGCACACCATCAACTTCAAGGACATCGCGGCGGTGGTGAGCGACACGCCCATCGAGGTGCACGACCCGACCCGCGA
>DASXHM010000356.1:0-17910 GCA_036488495.1 Myxococcales bacterium
GCGCCCGCGCCAGCGAGAGCAGCCAGAATCAAAATGGTCCGGATGTTCATAGGGCTTGGATGCTACGCCCACGATCAGGCTGCCGCCTAGCGAGAAAAGCATGGCGCGGCGTGCTAGAAGAAACACCCGCTCATGCTGCAATTGGTCAAGCCGGACGAGCCCTCGGCTGCTCTCGCGGAAGCGCTCGAACGAGGTCGCGTGGTCAGGTTCGAAAGCTGCCCGATCGGGCTGCCGGACGAGCCCGACCAGGCTTTCCTGCGCGACGAGCTCTCGCCGTTCCTTCGCAAGAAGAACGTCAGCTATTACCCCGAGGCTGGAAAGCTGACGGGCTTGCAAGCGCCTGCTTCGGTGGCCGAACGAGCGATGCGAATTCTTCGCGAGCATTCGCAGCGGGTGCAGGCCTACCTGCGGAGGGCGATGCCGGAATGGACCGCCGGGTGGCAGCCGGGCACTTCCAGCTTCCGCCCCATCGAGGAAGAAGGCCGCGGACTTTCCGCCCACGCCTCGAACGAACGCATCCACGTCGACGCCGGCGCGTATGGCGCGACCCACGGCGACCGCATCTTGCGCTTCTTCGTCAACCTGAACCCTTCGCGCGAGCGGGTGTGGATCAGCAAAGGGACCTTCGCCGAGGTGCTCGACAAGTACGGCGCCGAGGCGGGCGTCCTCGGCGGTGGCCTCGAGCCGGGTCCTTTGCAGCGCACCGTCTCTTCGGCGCTGCAGGCTGCGCGCGGCGTCTTTCCCATGGCGCGCGTCATCGACAGCTCGCCTTATGATCGACGGATGCGCCGCTTCCACAACTGGATGAAGGACACGCCTTCGTTCCAGGCGGAGCCGCACCAGCGCTTTTCCTTCCCGCCCTACAGCGCGTGGATGGTCTTGACCGACGGAGTTTCCCACGCCTGCATCCGCGGCCAGCATGCGCTGGTGGACACGTTCCTGATTCCGCTTCGCAACTGCAAGCTGCCCGCTCCCTTTCATCTGTTGGCGAAGGCGTGAAGACAGAGACCATCCTCGTCCTGCGCTTCTCGGCCGTCGGCGACGTGGTCTTGACGTCCCCGGCCATCGAGGCGTTGCGCAAGGCGCTGCCGGACGCGCGCATCGTCTACGCGGTCAAGGAGCGGCTCGCCCACCTCGTCAAGTACAACCCGAACGTCGACGAAGTGGTTGCGCTCCACAAAGGCGAAGGCCCGCTCACGTACGCGGCCCGGCTGCGGTCGACCAGGCCCACCGCGGTGCTCGATCTGCACGGCAAGATTCGGAGCAAGATCTTGCGCGCGCTCCTTCCCGGAGTGCGCAAGGTGGTGTGGCACAAGCGCGACTTCCGCGACACGCTGCCGGTCAAGCTGGCCATCCGCCCGTACCGCGCCTCGATGCTGTTTGCCGACCGGTATCACAAGGCGGTGGAAGAGCTGGTCGGCCGGGAGCTGCCGCGCGGGCGACTGCGCTACTTCCTCGGGCCGGACGATCTGGCGCAGGCCGACCGGGTGCTGCGCGCGAACGGCGTCGACCCCGAGCGGCCCCTTTTGGGTCTCTCACCCGGCGCCAATTGGGAGACCAAGCGCTGGCCGGCGGAGCGGTTCGCGGGGCTCGCGCGGCGCGCTCTCGAAGAGGGCGTGCAGGTGGCGGTGCAGGGCAGCGAGTCGGAGGCGCCGCTCGGCCGCGCCATCACCGCGCTCGCGCCTTCGGCGGTGGACCTGTGCGGGAAGCTGACGCTGCCGGCCTTGAGCGGCTTCATCTCCCGCTGCACGGCTTTCGTCGCGAACGACAGCGGCCCGATGCACATCGCCCGGGCCCTCGGCGTTCCCACGCTTTCGTTCTTCGGCTCGACCGACCCGGCCATGTTCGACTTCCACGGGCACGAGATGCTGTTCGCGGGCGTCGAGTGCTCGCCGTGCTCGTTCTTCGGCCGACGCCGCTGCCCGCGCGGCCACTTCCGCTGCATGCTGGATCTCGACGAGGAGCGGGCATGGGGCGCGCTTTCGAGGCTCTTGCGCGCGGGCCGGCTGCCGCTCTTGTCCGCGTGAAGCCGCTTCTCCTTTGCGCGAGCTCGTCCCGGACCGGGCCAGTCGAGGGGTTGATCTCGCTCGCCGTCGAGCTGCGCAAGCGAGGCATCGACGCGCACTTCGGCGGCGACACCGTCCGCCCGGGCGAAAACCTCGCAGGCCAGCTCGCGGAGGCGGGGGTCTTCTGGGAGCGCGAGCTGCGGCTCTCGCGCAAGGTGCGCATCGCCGACGTTCTCCACGATGCGCGGCTCCTTCGATCGTGGACGCGCGCGGGCCGGTTCGACGTGCTGCACGCGGCGTTTGCCCACGACCATTCACTCGCGCTTTGGGCGAAGCGCCGAGGCGTGCTGGTCGTCCGCGCCGCGCAAAGGCGCGTCGACGTGGAGGCGGCGGCGTTGCGGCTTCTGGCGCTGCGCAAGTCGGACGGAGTGGTGGTGCATGCGCGGTCGTATCGCGAGCGGCTCTTGCGCGATTTGCCCGAGGAGCGGGTCGCCTACGTGCCGCCCTCCGTCGACGGCGCGCGCTTCACCCCGGGCGCGAGCGAGCTGCGGCGCAAGTGGGGAATTCCTTCCGATGTGCCGCTCGCCGGCATCGTGGCGCGGATGAAGCCCGAGCGCGGCCACCGCCAGCTCCTGCGTGCTTTCGCTGTGGCGCTGCGCCGGGTGCCGGAGGCGCGACTCGTTTTGGTCGGCCGCGGCGAGGACGAAGAAGCGCTTCGGGCTTTGGCGCCGCCGCAGGTCATCTTCGCCGGCTATACGCGCGGGTCGGAGTTGACCGAGGCGTATCGCGCGTTGGATGTGGCGGTCTGGCTGCGCGAAGGCAACGACGGCGGCTGCCGCGGCGTGCTCGAGGCGATGGCGTGCAGCGTGCCCGTCATCGCCGGCAGCGAGGGCGCGAGCGGCGAGCTGGTCCGCGATGGAGTGGACGGAGTCGTCGTCGATGCGCAGAGCGAGGAGAGCATCGCTTCGGCGCTCTCGGCGCTGCTCGGCAACCCCGGCCGTGCGCGCTCTTTGGGAGCCTCCGGCCGCGAGCGCGCGCTGACCTTCACGCCAGCGCGCGCCGCCTCGGAAACGCTCGCCTTTTGGGAGAGGCTGCGCCTGCGCGCATGACGCCCACCACTGCGCACGCAGTCATGACGCCCGGCATCTACCTCGTCCACAAGCCGCGTGGGGCGACGAGCTTCGACCTCGTCCGCGACTTCATGGAAGAGGTGCGCCTGGCCGGCATCCGCCGCGACAAGCTGCCGGTCTGCCACGGCGGCGTCCTCGATCCGTTCGCCGAGGGGCTGGTCCTGCTTCTTGCGGGGCAGGCCACGCGGCTGATGGACCTGCTTCATCCGGTGCCGAAGATGTACCTCGCCGAGATCGCCTGGGGGACGGAGACGGACAACGGCGATCCGCTCGGACGCGTGGTCGCAGAGGGCGATGCCACCGCGTTGACCGCGGCTTTGCTCGAGGCGACGTTGCCGCGCTTTCTCGGCCTCCAGGACCAGGTTCCGCCTTTGACGAGCAACAAGAGGATCGGCGGCGAGCGCGCCTACGTCCGCGCCCACCGCGGCGAGGTGTTCGAGTTGCCTGCGTCGCGCGTCTACCTGCACGAGGCGCGCTTCACCACGCACGACCTGCCGCGCTCGAGCACGCTCCGCCTCGTCTGTGGCGGCGGGTATTACGTGCGCTCGCTCGTGCGCGATCTGGGAAGGGCGCTGTCGGTGCCGGCGCATCTGTCCGCGCTTCGCCGGACCGCCATCGGGCCGTGGGAGGATCCAGCCGAGCGCCTTCTCGTGAGTGGCGTGGAGCTCTTTCCCTGGTGCGCATCGCGCGAAGTGACTTCGGCGGAGATGGCGGCGCTGGGCTCGGGTCAGGCCATCGAGGCCGGCGAGGTTCGTGCGCCGCCGTGGCGGCTGCCGGAGGGCTTTCCCGATCCGCGCGCGCCCATCCGCGCGCTCCACGAAGGTGCGCTGCACGCGATGCTGCGGGAAGAGGCCGGCATGCTGCGCGCGGCGCCCTGGCTTCGCCCGCCCCTGTAGTGCGTGTACGGTTGCCGAGCTCGCCCCGGCGCGGCTCGGGCGGGGCGGTAGGATGGGCTCATGACCGTACTGACCGGATCGTGCCACTGCGGCAACATCAAACTGCGGTTCGAAACCAGCCTCCATCCGTCCGACCTGAAGCTCCGCGCCTGCGACTGCAGCTTCTGCCGCAAGCACGGCGTCCGCAGCGTGATGGATCCGAACGGCGCGGCGCGCATCGAGGTGGCGGACAAACGCGAGCTCTCGCGCTACGTCTTCGGGTTGCGCACCGCGGAGTTCCTGGTCTGCAAGCGCTGCGGCGTCTACGCCGGTGCGGTGCTGAGGGACGGCGGCTCCACGTGGGCCGTGGTGAACGCGAACCTCCTCGACGGCGACGCACTGGCCAACGACGCGGTGCGCTCTTCGTACGGTGCGGAAACCGCGGGGGGCCGCATCGACCGCCGCAAGCGCGAGTGGACGCCCGCACGCATCGAGGTCGGCCAGCGCGCAGGAGGCGCCGGCGTCCTCAACGGCTGAGAGCGCCGAGCGCGCACGCCACCGCGACCTCCACCCGCAGCGGCCGCGGGCCCAGCGAGACGGGCGTGAAGCCGTGCGCGGTCAGAAGCTCCACCTCGAACGGCACCCAGCCGCCTTCGGGACCGATGGCGAGCACCACCCGGCCGCCTTGGCGAGGCATGAGCGACTCCGCCGCCGGATGCGCGAGGAGGCGCGTGCCCGAAGGAAACATCGCATCCAGCTCGTCCTCGACGAAGGGCCGGAAGCGCTCGCGGATCTGCAGCTCGGGCGGCGTGGTGTCGCGCGCCTGCTCGAGGCCCTCGCAGAACAGCTCGAACGCTTCGTCCAGCACCTTGGAAGAGAAGTAGCTCTTCTCCACCCTGGCCGCGTTCACCAGCACGAGCCGGTCGACGCCGAGCGATGCGACGGCGGGCAACACCTTGCGCAGCGCCTTCGGCCGCGGCATCGCCAGCAGCAGATCGACGCCGCATCGGGGCGGAGGCGGCTCCGCAAGTTGCACTCGCAGCACCAGTTCTTCGTGCGTCAGCCGAACCACGACGGCTTCGCCGGTCGGCCCGTGAAGCCTGCCCGCGCGCACCGCGTCACCTTCGGCCAGGCGGAGCACCTCTCGCGCGTGCAAGAGGCGCCGCCCGATCAGGCGCGCGGTGCCGTCGGGAAGGAAGTCCTCGTCGCGCAGGAGCAAAAGGTTCATCGCACCCTCGCCTATGCTGCCATGCCGCGATGCGACGCGCACCCCGTCGCACTGCGCCGGTCGTCATGCGTCCAGGCACGTGAGATGATGTTGCACTTTGTTGCGGATCTTGGAGCCAGGAACCTGGACCACAAGGTACACTTCGCCCGTGCGCCTGTTGCAGCATCACATCAGCGGTCCCGACCCGTGTCCTTACCTCCCAGGGCGCACGTCGGCTACCGAAACGCTGCTCATGACCGGCGTGGCGCCGGTCGAGCTGGAGCGGCTGCTCGAGCGCGGGTGGCGCCGCTTCGGCCCGGTCTACTTCCGTCCGGTGTGCATGGCGTGCGACGAGTGCGTCTCGGTGCGCGTTCCGGTGAACGCGTTCGCGCCGTCGCCAAATCTGAAGCGGGTGACGAAGCGCGCGGCGCGCCTGCGCGTGCAAGTCGGCCCGCCCGTCGTCGACGACCAGCGGCTCTTGCTCTACCGCCGCTGGCACGAGAACCGGGAAGAAGAGCGCGGCTGGCGGCCGGACCGCATCGGCGCCGAGTCATACTCGATGCAGTTCTGCTTCCCGCATCCGGCGGCGCGCGAGTTCACCTACTGGGACGGCGAGGTGCTGGTGGGCGTGGGCATCGCCGACGAGACGCCGCAGGCCATCTCCGCCGTCTACTGCTTCCACGACCCGGCGGTTTCCGAGCTGTCGATCGGCACCTTCAACGTGCTCCGCACCATCGAGTACGCGAGGGAACGCGGCCTCTCGCAGGTGTATCTCGGGTTCCGCGTCGAAGGCTGCGCCTCGCTCCGCTACAAGGGGCGGTTTCTCCCGCAGGAGCGGCTCTACGGCCGGGTCGACGAGGAACAGGAGCCGCGCTGGGAGCGGGTTCTGTGAAGCTGGTCCGGGACGAATTGCACGTCAGCGCGCGCGCCCCCGGGCTGCACGACGTGACGCGCGAGGTCCAAGGAGCGGTGGCGAAGTCTGGCATCCGCGAAGGGCTGTGCACCGTGTTCGTCCGGCACACGAGCGCGTCCTTGTGCATCCAGGAGAACGCCGATCCGGCGGTGCTGCGCGATCTGCAGAAGTTCCTCGCCCGCATCGCTCCGGAGGACGCGGACTACGAACACGACGCGGAAGGCCCGGACGACATGCCGGCGCACATCCGCGCCGCCATCACCCGCACCTCCGAAACCATCCCCATCGAAAGAGGCGAGCTCGCGCTCGGCACCTGGCAGGCGCTCTACCTCTGGGAGCACCGCCGCGCAAGGCACGAGCGGACGCTCCTTTTGACCATGATCGGCGAGTGAATTTGCTGGTGGGAGGCGGGGGGTCCGGCGCTATGCTTTGTGGGCGATGAAGCTGAACGCCCGCATGCGGCGATACCTCGCCGATCTGCGCAGCCGCGAAGTCGACGCGAACACGGTGCCTCCCGGCGCCGGCGTCGAGGTGGTGGAGGCGGGCGGGCTGTTTCTCTTGCGCGGGTTCGTCAAGAGGCCCCACCTGGCGCTGGCCGACTTCCGCGACGAGACCGGCCTCGAATGCGCCGCCAACCGGCTCCGGATGGAGGCGATGATCCCGCCGCGCCTCGCCTGCTCGGCGCCACTTCTGCTCTTGACCGCCGGCCTGATGACCGCCGGCACCATGGCCGCCGCGCTGCGCAAGTTCGCGGGCAGCTTCAACATCATCGTCAGCTACGACGGCGAAGGCTGCGCGGTGCGCTTCCACAAGATCCGGCGCGGCCAGCGCTGGCTCTCCGAAGACCTCGAGGATTACGAAGGCGAGGGCGTGTTGGTGTTCGAAGCGGGCGCCGAGATGCCGGCCCCGGCGCTTCTCTCCGGGTGAGCCGCCCAGTACTCTTCGATGCGCGCCTCGGCGTCGTCGCCGAAGAAGATGCGGCACGCCTCGCGAAGGCCGGCGGCCTTTCGGATCTCCTCGCGCCGGACCACCAGCGCAATCTTCGATCGCCTGCGCAAGAAGTCGTCGAGCTTCACGATCATCTCCCGCCGCGCGGCGGTCTCCAATTCACAGCGCAGGTATTCGCTGGTCTCGATGATCACTTCGGCGTTGCGCGGATCCCGGCGGATCGATTCGAGAAGGCCGAGCGCCTCCCGTCCGTACCTGCGCCAGAGCCGGGTGGAGAGCTTTTCGGACGCGTGCTTGGAGGTGAGCCCGTCCAGGTCCATCAGCCGCGCCTGGTGGAAGTATTCCTCGCGGACGTCGTCCGGGGGCTCGCCGTACCACCGGCGGTCCGCGTAGTCGAGCTTGATTCCGAGCCGTTGAACATCCGCGCAGATCTCCTCGCCGACGTTCAAGCAGTCGGTGAGCTTGCCTCCGAAGATGGTGACGTGCTTCTTGGCCGAGTCGGTCTCGATCTCGTGCTTGCGGGAGAGCTGCATCCAATCGCGCGAGCTCGTTCCAGAGCCTTTGACCACCAGCGGCCGCACCCCGCAGCGCTCGGCCACGATGTCGGCGTCGCCGAGCGGATGCGCGAGCTTCAAACGCTTGTTGATGTTGTCGAGCACGAACTTGCGGTCTTCCGAGTTGACCTGCACCTCGGGCGCGGCAACCCGGGTGTCGGTCGTGCCGATGCAGGTCTTCGGCCCCATCGGGATGACGAAGAAGAGGCGGCCGTCGTCGGCGAAGAAGGTCAAGACCCGCCGGTGGTTCGTCAGCCGATCGACGAGGATGTGGATGCCCTTGGAGAAGACGTGGCGGTGGGCGGTTGCGACCTGGTCGCGCTGGTTGACCGCGTCGGCATACGGGCCGCAGGCGTTGATCAGCACCTGCGATCGGATCTCCAGCTCTTCGCCCGTGACGACGTTGCGGGCGTGGGTGAGCCAACCTGAATCGCCGCGCTGCGCGCGGAGTGACTCGACGTAGTTGGCGGCGACGCAGCCCCGGTCGAGCGCGGAGCGGATGAACCCCCACACGAAGCGCGCGTCGTTGTCGTGCAGGTAGGCGTCGGAATATTCGAAGCCGCCGTCGAGGGTGTCGGTGCGGACGATGGGCTCTTCGCGCTCGATCCGCGCTTTGGAGAGGAGCCGCGGGGTGCGGGTGAAGCAGTTGCCGATCAGCCAATACAGCCAGGCGCCGGCGAGCAGCTTGAGCTTGCCGTGGCGGAAGCCGCGCTCGTGGGAAGTGAAGAAGCGGATCTCCTGCACGGTGGAAGGAAAGGCGCGGATGAGGCGGTTTCGCGCGAGGCACAGCTTGCGGACGAGGCCGAATTCGTACGTCTCCAGGTACTTGATGCCGCCCCAGGCGAGGTTCGACGACTCCTGCGAAGTGGTGGAGGCGAAGTCGCCGCGATCGATCAGCGCAACTCGCGCACCCCGGGCAGCCAGCGCCGCCGCCGACACCGCGCCGTTGATGCCGCCGCCCACCACCAAGACGTCGAACGCTTGTCGCGACAGCTTTCCCACGTTCGTCTCACGCAGCGTCGGGAGGTTCGTCACCGGCGGCACCTTACACGCGCCCTTCGCTTTGCGGCAGAATGGACGCATGGCCGATGTGGAACAGGGACGGCGCTGCGTGCAGTTGATGGTGCTCGCCGCTTGGGCGGACGGGCACGTCGAGGGGACGGAGGCGGTGGCCATCCAGAAGCTCGTCACCGGGCTGCACGAGCTCGGAGCGGCCGGCCACATCTCGGAGATCGCGCGCGAGGTCCGCCAGGAGCTGAGCGAGAAGGGGATGGACGCCTGCATCGCCCAGGCGGCGTCCGGGTTGCACGACCGCGCGTTCAAGGAGCTTGCCTTTCAATGTTGCGCGCGGGTGGTGGGCGCGGACAGCAGCTTTCCCGTGCAGGAGGAGGACTTCCTGCGCAAGCTGCAACAGGTGCTCGGCTTCACCGAGGACGACATGCGCCGGCTGCTCGTCCTCGCGGCGCCGGGGATGCACGGCGGTCCGCCGGTCCGGTAGGACGGCGCGCAAACCGCGCCGCGCCCGGGCGTGCCGTCCGCTCAGAGCCCCGAGGCCACCGCAGACCAAAGCGCGCGGAACCGGCCCTCGTCGAACTTCGATCCCGAGCGCAAGAAGGTCGCGCCGGCCGATTCGAAATGGCCGATGACGTCGAGGTGGTCGCCGAGGACGAGGCCGTCGGCATGGCCTTCGAGCGTCTGTGACCAGGCCGGCACGATGCCGTCGTTGGAGATGCGCGAGAGCGAGAGGCGCGCGCTGCCAATCCACGGCCCCGCCGGCACGCACTCGCCGTTGCGCGGCCCGGAGGCGGTGAGCGTCCAGGCCGCGTCGTAGAGGAGCCGGTGGATGGGCGCGGTGCCGAAGGCGAGCGGCGAGAGCCCGGCGCGCGGTGCGATGGAGACGAAGCTTCGGATGAACGTCGTGTCGCCGCCTGCCAGCGTGCGATTGAGCTCGCCCATCGCTTCCGGAGTGAGGTCATCGACCAGGCGGTGGTCCTTGGCCACGTCCTCGAGGAAGCGGCGGATCTCGTGGGCGGTGGCCGCGTCGACGTCGGCGAGCTGGGCGATCAAGGATTCCGTCGGGGTGGGCTGCTGCAAGGTCAGGCGCTTCGCGAGCGTCCACAGCGTCCCGAGCTGTCCCGCGATGCGCAACCTGCCGCGGCTCGCGAGAATGCTGCCGAACCACAACGCCGGCGCCGCCATCCAGGTGCCGCGGCCGGCGCGGCGGGCGAGCGGGGTGCCGTGAAACGGCGCCGAGATGGTGGTGACCGATCCGATCCGCGCCAAGAGGTCCGCCCGCTCGGGCAGCGCTCCCGTCTTGGCGTTGGCGAGCAGGCGCGCGTCGACACCGCCGGAAGAGTGGCCGACGAGGTGCAGGCGGGTGGCGCCGGCCTGCAGGATCTCGGTCGCCTTGCGGTGCAACGACTTCGCGCGGTCGGCCAAGGACGCCGCGGGAGGCGGCTCGTGGACCGCGAACCGGAGCGGCCGGGGAAGGGCGCGAAGCAGCGCGTCCTCGACGTGGGCGAAATATTCGACCAGCGGCCGATCGGGATGCCCGAAGGTGCCGAACCCGAAGAACCCCGGCACGAAGAGGATGACTTCGCTCATGTACGCGAGAGCCGCCGCTTCAGCTCCTCGCGGCTGATGGCGCCGACCTCCAGGAGCACCTGGCCGATGACGTTGAGCGCGTGGTGGTCGTTCTCCGCGATCTGCTCGAGCCGCTCGATGCGCGCCAGCGCGGCTGCGTATTCGCGGCTGCTCAACTGCCGCTCGGCCCGCTCGAGCCGCTTGCGCAGGTCCTTGAGCTCGTCCACTTCCGGCTCGGGCTGCGGCGTCTTCTCCTGAAGGTACGCAGCGCGGATGGCCGCTTCGATGCTGCGGGCGGTGGCGACGGCGAGCTCGATTTTGCAGCCGGTCGCGCGGGTCAGCTCGGTCACCACCGCGGTGTCGCCCGGGGCGCTCGTGGCCACGCGCAAGAGCCGCGTCTCGAGGTTGCCGCCGACCGCGATGACCTTGAGGCGCAGGGCCACCTGCAGCGGAATGAACTGCGCAAACGATTGCGAGGGCGGGTTCTTGCCCGGGTCCACCAGCGGAATGCCGAGCTGGTGCGCTTGCGCCCGCAGGAGCAGCTCTTCGCTGACGTATCCCAGGCTGACCAGGATGCGGCCCAGGTCTCCGCCGCTCTTGCGCTGCTCTTCACGGGCGCGTTCGAGCTGCGTGTCGGTGACGGCCCGGTGGCGGAGGAGCAGCTCTTCGATGGAGATGCGCTTTTGCGGGGCGGCCACGCTTCGATCTTGCGACATCCGCGCGCGTACGTCCATTCGCGGGCCCGCCGCTCCGGGAGTAGTTTTGCGGCATGACCATCCCGCCCATGCTCTCCAAGCTTGCAAGCGCGCTGCCGGAGGGCGACGGCTGGTCGTTCGAACCGAAGTGGGACGGCTTTCGCGCGCTGGTCTTCCGCGAGGGGGGCGAGCCGTTCTTGCAGAGCCGCGACGAGAAGCCGCTCAACCGGTACTTTCCCGAGCTGCTCGAGCCTTTGTCGTCGCAGTTGCCGCCGCGCTGCATTCTCGACGGCGAGATCGTCATCGCCGGTCCGCACGGGCTCGATTTCGAAGCGTTGTTGCTGCGCATCCATCCGGCTGCCTCGCGGATCAAGCTGCTCGCTGCGGAGACGCCGGCGTCCTACGTGGCGTTCGATCTGCTCGGCCTGGACGGACAGGATCTCTTGGCTGCCCCACAGTCCGAGCGGCGGGAGAAGCTGGAGCGGATTTTGCGCGGCGTGAAGCCGCCGTTGCACCTGACGCCGTCCACGCGCGATCGGGCGGTGGCGATGGATTGGTTTTCCCGCTTCGAAGGAGCGGGCCTCGACGGGGTGATGGCGAAGCAGCTTTCCGAGCCGTACCAGCCGGGGAAGCGGACGATGCTGAAGATCAAGCACCAGCGGACGGCGGACTGCGTGGTGGCCGGGTTTCGCTGGCACAAGAACGGGCCGGGGACGCTGATCGGCTCGCTCTTGCTCGGGCTGTACGACGACGACGGCAAGCTGCAGCACGCGGGCGTGACTTCGTCGTTCACCGCCAAGCGCCGCGCCGAGCTGGTTTCCGAGCTTGCGCCATTGCGCGAAGGCGCGCGCGAGACGCACCCGTGGAAGGAGTGGGCACAGTTCGGCAGCGACAGCGGTGAGCCGCCGCAGCGGATGCCGGGCGCGACCAGCCGCTGGAACCGCGGCAAGGACCTGAGCTGGGAGCCGCTCCGCATAGAGCGGGTGTGCGAAGTGGCGTACGACCACCTACAGGGCGACCGCTTCCGGCATGCGACCACCTTCGTGCGCTGGCGGTTCGACAAAGAGCCTCGCGATTGCCGCTACGACCAGTTGGAAGAAACCGCCCCCGCCGAGCTCTCTGCGATCTTCCGTCGCAACCCGGATTGATTTCAAGCCCAAATTCTGGTTCAATCCTCCGTCCCGGGGGGATTTCGTGAACAAGCGAGTCTGGATCGGTTGCGCTCTCTTTGTTGCGGCCTGCGGCGGCCGCGAGGCAGGCCCCACCGATCCGCCCACCATCACCGCCGAACCCGTCGGCCGGGCGGTGGTCGCCGGGCAGACCGTCACTTTCGCGGTGACGGCCACGGGCAGTCCGCCGCTCCATTACCACTGGACTCGAAACAAAATCGCCCTCGCGGGCGACGCCCCTTCGCTGCAGGTGGTGGCGGCCGACGAAGACAACGACGCGCAGTTCGCCGTCACCGTTACGAATGCGCTCGGCGAGTACGCAAGCCTCGACGCTCGGCTCATCGTCGTCCCGCAGAGTCCGCGGCCTCCGCCATTCGGCGACCTGCGCTTTCAGCAGGTGGCTTCGCCCGCGGCGATTTCGGGGTATCGAGGCTTCGAGTCGATGGACGTCGGGTTGGGCCTCTCGGTGCGCTCCACGGGGTTCACGGGCGGGCCGCTGATGACGGGCGATGCGTGCGGCCCGGCGGGCTCACCGGCTGACTGTGTCTGGTTGGTCTCTCTCCTGTTCGTCCCGCCCGAGGACACGAGCATCGCAGGCGTCGACTACGTCACGAACCTATTCGAAAGCCTGGATTCCGACATGGCTATTTTCGGGACTCCGGACACGGTGATCACGGGCCTCGATCTGCACCCCGAGGACGACACCTATGGAATCTCCGCTCTCCACGCCGCTCGGCCGCCTGCGTTCGATCGCACCATCCTGCCGGTGGACGCTGCCGACGTGGCGCAGACCGTGGCTGCCGAGGGATTGAAGAGCCGCGTCGTCACCGCGCTGTCGGAGAATGCAGGCCTCGTCGAAGTGCTCTCCTACGGTTGGCAGGGGAACACGACGACAGAGTACGAGACCAGCGTCCTCTCGACGAACACCAGCGGTATCGCCTCGGCGGCGGCGTCGCTGGCTTCGCAGGGCTACATCATCACCGCCATCGGCTCCGCGGGCGGCGGCCAGTCGCTGGTGGTCGGGACCAAGGTGAGCGGCGACACGGCGCCGCGCCCGTTCCTGCAAGCATCGGATTTGGACGCGGGTGGCACAAAGGTACTGTTCGACGGAGGCTATGCCGTGGTCGCGCGCGTCTTCGACGCCGCCACCGGCCACTCCGTCTGGCTCGGCGAGCGCTGACTGCGCCGCGGCGATGCCGCGTAAACCTTGCCGGGGTATTCTTCAGCGGATGGCATCCCGCGAACTGCCCCGCCCCGAATGTCATCGACATCGACGCGCCGCCCGCGATCGTGTGGGAACGCATCGCGCAGGTAGCCGCCATCTCGCGAGACGAGCTTCCGTCTGCGTGGACGCATCGCATCGGCTTTCCGCGCCCGATCGCGGCGACACGCTCACGCGAAGGAAGCGGGCGGCGTTCGGCAGGCGAGCTTCGAGCGCGGTGTGCTGTTTCTCGAAACGGCGTCGCGGGTGCGCCTGCACCTCTCTAGCCAACATCGCCTCTCGACCGCTTCAACTGGTATGCGCGGCTCTGGTCCGACGCGGTAATGAGCGACATTCAGCGGGAGATCCTCGCCGTCATCCGGGCGCGGAGCGAGGCCGCCGCACGCCTTTGACGCGGCGTCGTCCGGGCTTCGCGCGCGCCTTCGCCGCACTGGAATCAAATAAGATGACTTGATTGGGGACAGATTCGGAGGGGCGCGTGCCGGAAGACGAGAGACCGCCGGTCGAGAACGAAGCTCTTCTGACAGCGCGCTTCGGTCGTTGGCCAAGCTTCCATGACGCGGAGATCGTCCGCGCGCGCCTCCAGCGGCGAGGTCCGGACGCTCCTTTCTTGGAGCTCGACGTTCACGTGTTTCAAATGAGTCCGGAGCTCGACGCGAAAGGCCGGTCAGTACGGTTGGCGTCCAATCGCTGTCGAGTTCCCGTCGTCGTACGGATGCGCGGGCGAGCTGAGGTGCCGCGCCGTCAAGGTGGTCACGGTCGCGGATTGGGTTGCCGACTGACCGATTGACCTCTCCGCCACCGCGAAGC
This sequence comes from Myxococcales bacterium, assembly GCA_036488495.1. GTDB lineage: Bacteria > Myxococcota > Myxococcia > Myxococcales > 40CM-4-68-19 > 40CM-4-68-19. The sequence continues at coordinate 14,113 of DASXHM010000356.1, forward strand.
GAACCGAGTGGTCGTGGCGCAGGCGGGACGAATCCTCGCCGGCTCCCGCTGCCGCGCGTATCTTCGCACTCGTGGCGACGGCGAAGAAAGAGCTGTTCCAGATCGAAGGGCGCGAGGTGGCGCTCTCCAATCCCGACAAGATCTTCTTCCCCGAGCCCGGCTACACGAAGCTCGACGTCGCCCGCTACTACCTCGCCGTCGCCGAAGGCGCACTGCGCGGTGCCGGCGGCAGGCCGATGGCGCTCAAGCGCTACGTCAACGGCGCTGCCGGGGAGTTCTTCTTCCAGAAGCGCGCGCCGACGCCGCGGCCGCCGTGGATCGAAGTCGCGGAGCTGAAGTTCCCCTCCGGCCGCAGCGCGCAGGAGATCGTGCTGCGGGACACCGCGCAGCTCCTTTGGATCGTCAACCTCGGCTGCCTCGATCTGCACCCGCACCCGGTGCGCGCGGAGGACGTCGATCACCCCGACGAATTGCGGGTCGATCTCGATCCGCAGCCCGGCGTGCCGTTTGCGGACGTACGCGAGGTGGCGCTCTTGGCGCGCGAAGTCCTGCGCGAGAACGGGCTGAGCGGGTTTCCCAAGACCAGCGGCTCGCGCGGCATGCACCTGAACGTGCGCATCGAGCCGCGCTGGACGTTCGGCGAGGTGCGCTCGGCGGCGCTGGCTCTGGCGCGCGAGGTGGAACGGCGGGCGCCTGTGCTCGCGACCAGCAAGTGGTGGAAGGAAGAGCGGCACGGTGTCTTCATCGACTACAACCAGAACGCGAAGGACCGCACCGTCGCGTCGTCGTACTCGATCCGGCCCACGCCCGACGCGCGGGTGTCGACGCCGCTGACCTGGGACGAGGTGCCGGCGGTGGAGCCGCAGGCGTTCACGCTGAAGACCGTGCCCGACCGCTTCGCGAAGCTGGGCGATCCGCACAAATCCATCGACGAGAAGCACCACTCGCTGGACGCGCTCTTGGAGCTAAGCGCGCGGCAGAAGGCCGAAGGCCAGGCAGACGCGCCGTGGCCTCCGCACTACGCCAAACAGGAGGGCGAACCCGAGCGGGTTGCGCCCTCCCGGAAAAAGAAAAAGCGCGACCCGGCCTGATGGCCGTCGCACGCCGCGCGCGACAGCCAGTGGTCCGAATCACGCCGCGGCGCGGAGGTGCGGGGCGGGTTTTGCGAGCGCCGCTGCCAGCACCTCCTCCATCCGATCGACCAGCACGATGTCCAAATCCTTTCGTGCGTCTTCCGGAACGTCGCGGAGGTCCTTCGCGCAGGCCCTCGGGAGGATCACCCGCTTCATGCCCAGGCGATGCGCCGCCAGGACCTTCTCCTTGATGCCGCCGACCGGCAGCACCTTGCCTCGCAGCGTGGCCTCGCCGGTCATGGCGGTGTCGCTGCGGACGGGCGTGTTGCTGAGCAGCGACACCATCGCGGTGAAGAGCGTCACGCCGGCGCTGGGACCGTCCTTCGGCGTCGCACCGGCGGGAACGTGCACATGCACGTCCACGCCCTCGAGCGGCCGCTGCGGCACACCCAGCTCGGCCGCGTTGGCCTGCAGGTAGCTGAGCGCTGCGCGCGCCGACTCCTGCATCACCTCGCCGAGCTGGCCGGAGAGGATCAGCTTCCCCGTCCCGGGCATCCGCAGGGTCTCGACGTAGAGCACTTCGCCGCCGACCGGCGTCCAGGCGAGGCCGGCCGCCACACCCGGCGCGCTGTCCTCTTCGCGGACGTCGGATTCGAACTTGTCCGGGCCGAGGAGCGTCTCGATTTCGTCAGCGGCAATGACGCGCCGCTGGACGGAAACCTGCGCGGCCGCCGTCACATCCGCCGCGGCATCGCCTGCCGGCTTCACGGCTGACGCCTGCTCCACTGCCAGCGCCCGGCAGATCTCCGCCAGCCGCTTCTCGAGGCCGCGCACCCCGGCTTCCCGCGTGTGCCCGGTGACCACCCGCAAGAGCGCCTCGTCGGAGAGCGTCGCCGCGTCGCCGGCGAGCCCGTGGGCCGCGAGCTGCTTCGCCCACAGATGCGTCTTCGCGATCTCCGCCTTCTCCAGGAGCGTGTAGCTGGGGATCTCCAGGATCTCCATCCGGTCGCGCAAGGGCGAAGGCACCGTGCTCAGATCGTTTGCCGTGGCAATGAACAGGACCTTGGACAGGTCGATCGGCACTTCCAGGTAGTGGTCGACGAAGGCGTGGTTCTGCTCCGGATCGAGCACTTCCAAGAGCGCCGCCGAAGGGTCGCCCATGGCCGACTGCCCGACCTTGTCGATCTCGTCGAGCATCAGCACCGGATTGGAGGTGCCGGCGCGCTTCAGCGCCTGGGCGATGCGGCCGGGCATCGCGCCGACGTAGGTCCGCCTGTGGCCGCGGATCTCCGCTTCGTCGCGCACGCCGCCCAGCGAGACGCGGACGAACTTGCGTCCCATCGCCCGCGCCACCGACTGCCCGAGCGAAGTCTTGCCGACTCCCGGAGGGCCGGAGAGGACGAGAATGGGCCCGCGCAGGTCGCCGCGCAGTTTCCGCACCGCCAGGAACTGCAGGATGCGCTTCTTCACCTTGTCGAGGCCGCGGTGGTCCGCGTCGAGCACTTCGCGCGCATGCTCGACGTCCAGGTCGTCTTCGCTCAGCTTGCCCCAGGGCAGGTCGGCGATGGCTTGCAGCCAGTTGCGCGCGACCGAGCGTTCCGGCGAGGCTTCGGGCAATTTGGCGAGCCGGGCGAGCTCCTTGTCGACCGTCGCGCGCACGTCGTCCGGCAGCGTCAGCGCCTTCAATTGCTCTTCGAGCTTGTCCTTCTCGGAGTCGTCGTCCTCGCCAAGCTCGTGCTGGATGGCCTCGAGCTTCTTGCGGAGGAGGTGCTCGCGTTCGGCCGCGCCCAGCGACTTCTGCACTTCGCGCTCGATGTCGTGCGCCACCTTCAGTGTTTCGCGCCTGCGGGCGAGCATCTTGACGACGAGCTTGAGCCGCTCGACCGGGTCGAGCTCTTCCAGCACCGCTTGCTTGTCGGACACGTCTGCGGGGACCGCGTGGCCGAGGAGGTCGGCGAGGGCAGAGGCATCCCGCACGCTGGTCAGCCGCTGCAGCGCCTCGGCGGGCATGGCGGGCAAGAGCTCGAAGATGTCGGCGGCGAGCCGGCGCGCCTCCAGCACCAGTGCCTCCACTTCGGTGCCGGACGCGGTCCGCACGGGAACCTCTTCGATGGTGGCGAGCGGCAGCGGCTCGGACTCGTCCATGGAGAGGATGCGGGCGCGCCCGGAGACGTGGACGATGACCGCGCCGTCGACGACGCCGCGGACGGAGCCGAGCGAGGCGATCTCGTGCACGCCCAGGTCGGTCTCTTCGCTGGAGAGCGCGACGACGACGCGCGCCCCTTGGGAAAGCTTCACGTCGGTTGCGACTTCGAGCCGGGCCACGCCGCCGGGCAGGAGCACGGCATCGTCGAGCACGAAGACGGGAATGCTGGATGAATTGGTCAAGATCTTCTCCTCCGGTGAGCCAACGTAAGGACCGGCGCGGGCATGTCAAACCGCAATGATTCGAATCAAATGATTGCAATTATCGAATCCCACGCGAGCCCGCGGCATCGCCGCATGCCGGTCGCCGCGTGTGCGTCCTGTCGCCGCAGCCCCTCAGCGCGAACCGCGCGACACATGATCGATGCGCGCAGCACTCCGAGCGATTCGTCGCAAGCACCGGCCCCGAACCCAAACCCGAACGAAAACCACAACGAAAACCCGAACGCGAACCCGAACGAAAACCCGGACAAGGACGAGCCCCCGCGCCCCCGGGCGCGGTGCGCGCCCGCTCGCTGCC
>DASXHM010000372.1:0-17520 GCA_036488495.1 Myxococcales bacterium
CGCTGCCCCAGGCGACGGCGGCGGTGCCGGTGAGGGGAAAGAGCGGCAGCTTGTCGAAGGAGATGTTCTGCAAGACGAGCGCCCAGGAGAGCGCGCCGGGCTTGGAGAGGATGCCGATGTCCTCGGCCCACTTGGCAACCAACCCATCCGGCGTGTGGTAGCGCAGATACTTCGTGACCCCGCCGGCGTAGAGCGTCGAGCCGAGCTGCGTCGCGTAGCCGAGGCCGGCGTGCCACCCTTCGCCTCTGCCTGCGGGCTGACCGCTGCCCCAGCGATCGAAATAGATGCCCGTCGCTGCAGGCCCGCTCGCGGAGTCGACCAGGCTCGCGGTGATGCCCTGCGCGGGAAAGTGGGTGTCGTCCGCGCCGTCGAGCTCGAAGTGGTAGCGGTGGTTCTGCGGTAGCCCCGCCGGGTTGACGAAGAGCGCGTCGTTGGAAGTGGCGATGGCCGCCTGCGCTCCGCCCATCGCCGCCGCGCGCGGCATGTCGATGAATCCCGGAAACGGTGCGCCCGGCGCCGTCACCAGGTGCTGCGCCTGTGCAGCGGACGCGAAGACGAGAGCGAGTAATGCGAAACGCATCGGCGCGGCAGTGTGGCCGATGTCGGACCCCGATGCTAGGTTGCGCCCGCCATGAGGCACCCTTTGCGAAAAGTCGTCATCCCCGCAGCCGGCCTGGGAACGCGCTTTCTTCCCGCGACCAAGTCGGTGCCGAAGGAGATGCTGCCCATCGTCGACACACCCACCATCCAGCTCATCGTCGACGAGGCGGTGCGCGCTGGCGCGCAGCAGGTGGTGGTGGTCAACGGGCGTGGCAAGGGCGCCATCGAAGACCACTTCGATCGCAGCTACGAATTGGAAGACACGCTCTCGCGCAAGAACAAGAAGGCCATGTTCGAACAGGTGCGCGCCATCAGCGAGATGGTGCGGCTCGTCTCGGTGCGGCAGAAGGAGCCGATGGGGCTGGGTCATGCGGTCCTCGCGGCCAGGCCGGCCATCGGCGACGAATGGTTCGGCGTGCTCCTCGGCGACGACTTGATCGACTCTGAAGATCCCGGCATCGGGCAGCTCGCGCGGGTTTCGCAGGAGACGGGCAAGGCCACCGTCGCGCTGATGCCGGTGCCACAGGACCAGGTGCACATGTACGGGGTCGCCGCCGGCGCGGCCTTCGGACCGAGCGGCAACATCGCCATCGAGAAGATGGTGGAGAAGCCGCCGCGGGGGACCGAGCCGTCCAACCTCGCGGTGATCGGGCGATACGTCCTGCCGCCGGACATCTTCGACATCCTGGAGAAGGTGAAGCCCGGCGCGGGCGGTGAAATCCAGCTCACCGACGCGCTGGCGGTCCTCGCACAGGAAGGGCGCCTCGTGGGAGTGCGCTTCAAAGGACAGCGGCACGACGCGGGCGATCGGCTGGGGTACCTGCAAGCGAACATCGCGTACGCGCTGAAGCGGCCGGAGCTTCGCGAAGGTCTCTTGGCGTATCTGCGCGAGGTGTCGCGGTGAGAGCGTTCGTGCTCGCGGCGCTGGTCGCGTACGTCCCCTCGCCCACCTCGCTCTTGCGCAACGCCGCCGAGCGCGCCAAGGCGCTCGGGAAGACGCGCGAAGTCACCATGACCGGCACCGTCACCGCGCCTTCGGCGCCACCCAGACCGGGCACGCTGACGTTGCACTTTCCCTCGAGCTGCAAGCTGGAAGCGGAAGGCGGCATTTCGCTGTCGGTGAAGGGCCTCGAGGGCGAAGGCACCACCGGCCCGCTCTTGAGCCTGCTCAAGCTTGCATGTCCGCTTTTGACGACGCGCGGCCTCCCGCTCAGCGAAGGAATCGGAACCTTTCGGGCGGTGGCAGCGAGCGCCGGCGTGGACCTGACCGCGGGAACGGGCTTGTCGCGCCTGGGTGATCGAGTCGCCTTCGTCCTCGGCGCGCCCGCGCACGACAGCACCCGGCCACAGCTCTGGCTCTACAAGGACACCCGCGCTCCGGCGCGGCTGATCGCGCAAGGGGGAACGGATCTGCGGCTCCTCCAATACGGCGATCCCGCCGCGGCGGATTGGTTCCCGCGCGTCCTCGAGCTCTGGCAGGGTGGCCAGCTCGCGGCGCGCTTCGAAGTGCTCGAGACGCGCGGAGTCCGCAGCTCCGGCGACAACGAGGATGACGATTCGCGCGAGTAGCCGCGCACGCGGCTCTCGATGAGCGAAAGCCACGAGCTGTTCGACGTCGCGCTCAACGTCCCTTCCGGAGACGGACTCTTCACCTACCGCATCCCGTCCGCGCTCGGCGCCGCGGAGCCGGGGAGGCGCGTGCTCGTCCCGCTCGGCCGGCGCACCGCAACCGGGGTCGTCCTCGGGCGCTCGCAACCGCAAGCCGCAGTCGGACGGGGGCCAGAGGCCGCATCCGCCGGCGACACGGCGCCAGCGCCTGCGCACGTTCGCGATGCCCTGCGGCTGCTCGACGAGGAGCCGCTCCTCACCGCTGACGTCGTCGCGCTCGCGCGCTGGGCGGCCGCGCATTACGTCGCACCGCTCGGTCCGGCCTTGAAGGCCGCGCTGCCCCCGGGCATCGACGTCCGCGACGCGGCCGTTCCCCACCTGACCGACGCAGGCAAGGCGCTGCTCGAGGAAGGGCAGCTCGACCTGCCCGGGCAGGAGGGCGAGCTGCGGCGCGCGCTGCGCAAGGCCGCAAGCGGGGTCAAGCTGTCCAAAGCGCGCGCGCAGTCGCTCGCGCGGCGCGGACTGGTCGTGCTCGTCCGCGAGGAAGAACGCGCGCGCGTCGCGGCCCCTCTCGTCGACGTGGTGCAGGCGGTTCCTCTCGCCGCGAACGCGCTCGCAACCCTGCGCCGCGCGCCCAAGCAGCGCGAAGTGCTGGAGTGGCTTCTCGCCCGCGCGCAGGCGGTTCCCGTCGAAGAGCTGCTGCTCGCGTTCCCACGCGCCCGGCCTCACCTGCGCGCTCTCGCGCAGCGGAAGCTTGCCGTGCTGTCGAAAGTGCCCGCCGGCGCAAGCCCGCTTCCGGACGCGCCCTGGGGCGCGCAGGACCACCGCGCGACGCCTGCGCAGGCCAGCGCGCTCGAGGCGCTGCGGAGAGCCGTCGATGCGAGGTCGTTCTCGCCCTTCTTGCTTCACGGCGTCACCGGCAGCGGCAAGACCTGGGTGTACCTGGAGGCGATCGCGCATGCCCGCGCCCAAGCGCTCGGGGCGCTCGTGCTCGTCCCCGAGATCGCCTTGACCCCGCAGCTCGCCGGGCGCTTCCGCGCGCGTTTCGGCGACGACGTGGCGGTGCTCCATTCCGGCCTCACCGAGCGCGAGCGGCTGAACGAATGGACGCGGGTCCGCGACGGGAGGGCGGGCATCGTCGTCGGCGCACGCAGCGCGGTCTGGGCGCCGGTCAACGACCTGGGCATCGCCGTCGTCGACGAAGAACACGAGCCGTCCTACAAGCAGGACGAGCGGCTGCGCTACAACGCGCGCGATCTGGTGCTGGTCCGCGCGCAAACGGCGCAGGCGGTCGCCGTCCTCGGCAGCGCCACCCCGTCGCTCGAGACGTTGCGGCGGGCCCAAGAGGGGAAGCTCACCACGCTGCGGCTGCCGGAGCGGGTCGATGCGCGGGCGCTCCCAGCGATGTCGGTGGTGAAACGTTCGCCCGGCGAAGTCTTCACCCCCGAGCTCGCGGCCGGTTTGCGCGAGACGCTCGCCAGGGGCGAACAAACCATTCTCTACCTGAACCGCCGTGGCCACACCCGGACGCTCCTGTGCACGAGCTGCAGCTCCATCGTCGGCTGTCCCAATTGCTCGGTGGCCCTGGTGCTCCACGTGACCGGCCGCTCGGAATTGCGCTGTCACCTGTGCGGCCATGCAGAGCCTCCCCGCGAGACCTGCCCGGAATGCGGCGCGCGCAAGCTCTTCTCCCTCGGCACCGGCACCGAAAAAGTGGAGGAAGAGTTGCGCGCCATCGTCCCGGGAGCGCGCATCGAACGGCTCGATCGCGACGCTGCTGGCGGCCCCGGACAAGCCGCGGCCGTGCTCGCCCGATTCGCCCGGCGGGAGGTGGACGTCCTCGTCGGCACGCAAATGGTCGCCAAGGGGCACGACTTCCCCGGCGTCACCCTGGTCGGCATCCTCGACGCGGACGGACCGTTGCAACTTCCGGATTTTCGCGCTGCGGAGCGCTGCATCCAACTGCTGGTCCAGGTCGCGGGCCGCGCCGGACGCGGATCCGCTCCCGGGAAAGTGATCGCACAGGCTTTCAAGCCCGCGCTCATCAACTCCAACTACGATGCGTTCGCCGCCGAGGAGTTGAAGCGCCGCGAGGAGCTCCGCTTTCCCCCCTTCGTCCGGCTCGCGGCGGTGCGGCTGCAGGGCAACGACGAGGGCCGCGTCAAGGGCGCTGCCGAGCGTGTCGCGAACAGCGCGCGCCGCCTCGCGGGATCCGCCGCGGAAGTTCTGGGTCCGTCTCCCGCGCCGCTTGCGCGGCTGCGCGGAAAGCACCGCTGGCAACTCCTTCTCCGGGCTGCTACGCACCCCCCGCTGCAGCGGCTCGCCCGCGCCCTCGGCGAAGCCGTGCTGCCTTCCGGGGTCGAGCTGTCGGTCGACATCGACCCTTCGGCGCTGCTGTGAACCGGCGCCGTTGCAGGCAAATCCGGGACCTGCCGCGAATCGAACGCACGTCCGGGGAATCTGGCAAGGGGCACATTTCCCGCCTATACTGAGAGCTGGCTTCCGGAGGTCGACGGTAGAATGGCACTGCGTGAAATCCTCATCTGGCCCGACCCGCGCCTCAAGGTGAAGACAAAGCCCGTCGGCACCGTGGACGCGACCATCCGGAGCCTCTGCGACGACCTTGCAGACTCGATGTACGAGGCGCACGGCGTCGGCCTCGCAGCGCCGCAGATCGGCATCGCGCAGTCCATCATCGCCATGGACGTCGAGCAGAAGAGTGTCGAAGGAGAAGCGCCGCCGCCCAAGGGCAAAGGCCTCTTCTGGCTGATCGACCCCGTGCTCAAGCTCGGCGAGGGTGAGTTCGCCTACACCGAAGGCTGTCTCTCGATTCCGGAGGAGTACGAAGAGGTGGTGCGGTTCGCCCGCATCGTCGTCGAGTACACCGACCGGGACGGCAAGCGAAAGCAGCGGGAGGCGAGCAATTCCTTGCTCTCCGTCTGCATTCAGCACGAGATGGATCATTTGCAGGGCAGGCTCTTCGTCGACCACCTGAGCGCCTTGAAGCGCGAGCTGATCAAGCGCCGGATGAAGAAGTTCAAGGCCCAGCGAGAGGCCGAGCGCAAGGGCGAGGCCACGGCGCTCTAGCGCTCGCTTGCTCGCGCGATGGCTTCCGAAGACCGGACGCGCGCGCACCACCGTAAGGATCGCCTCTCGGCGCGACGGCGCTTCGACGAAGTCGAATGCACCGTCTCGCACCTGTTGCGCTTTCCGCATCCGGCGCTGCGCGGGCTTCGCTACGGGGAGGCGCTCCTGCAAGGCATCGCCGCCCGCGGAGGCTCGCCGGGCCGCCGGGGCGTCTTCGAGATCGGCGGCGGCGCCGGCCACATCGCCGAATGCGCGTGGCGCGGCCAGGCCGGACCGTTCACGCGGGCGCCCTGGGTCTCCATCGACCTGTCCCCCGCCCTGCTCTCCGCGCAGCGGCGAAGGCTGTCGGCGCCGTCCGAACCTCGCGGCACACATGCTGGGTGGGCGGGCATCCGCGCCGATGCCGTCAACTTGCCGCTGCGAACTGGGAACGTGGACGGTCTCCTGCTCGCGAACGAGGTGATCGCGGACTTGCCGGTCGTCGCCGGAAAGAATGCCGGCGCGATGGCGCTCTTGCGTGAGGTGTCCCGCGTGCTCGCGCCATCCGGAATGGCGGTGCTGACCGAGTTCGGCGGCGATTTCGCGCCCCGGCCGGTGCGGCTGTTCGCGGCAGGCGGCGAGGGTGAGCACGTCGAGTGGTCCATCGATTTTCGCGAGCTGCGCATGACGGCCGCCGAATCGGGACTCACTTGCCGAGAGCTGCCCCTGCACGAGCTGCTCGGCGTCGACCTGACCATGCGTTGCGCGAGCTACACCGATCTGTGGCGGCTCCGCCGGTTTGCCTCGTGCGAAGTGTTTGCAGCGCCGGAAGCGGCCGTGCGGCGAAGATTCCCGCTCTTGTCGCGGCTCCTCGCGCTGGAGCTTCCCGAGCTCGGCTCGCCGCGGTGGCCGGACGCGACCGCGCCCGCCGGCTTTGCGCAGCTCTTCCGCGCGCTGCTCTTGCGCAAACGGTGAGCCCGCCGTTTGCGCAAAGCGCGACCCCGCCGTTTGCGCAAAGCGCGACCCCGCCGTTTGCCCAAAGGGTGAGCCGGCCGTGACTTTCGAGGGCGCTTTCCTTATCTTCCCGCCCCCATGTCGACGCCACGAACGGCCGCAGAAATCCGCGAATCCTTCCTTCGCTTCTTCGAGGAGCGGGGGCACAAGCGGGTGAAGAGCTCGTCGCTCGTCCCGCAGAACGATCCCACCCTGCTCTTCACCAACGCGGGCATGAACCAGTTCAAGGACGTCTTCACCGGCCGCGAGACGCGCGACTACCGCCGCGCGACCAGCAGCCAGAAGTGCGTTCGCGCCGGCGGAAAGCACAACGACCTCGAGAACGTCGGTTTCACCGCCCGCCACCACACCTTCTTCGAGATGCTCGGCAACTTCTCCTTCGGCGACTACTTCAGGAAGGACGCGGTCGCCTTTGCCTGGGATTGGGTGACGAAGACGCTCGGCCTTCCCGTCGAGCGGCTCTGCGTGACGGTCTTTCGCGACGACGACGAAGCGGAACAGCTCTGGCGCGCCATCGGCGTCCGCAAAGAGCGCATCTTCCGGCTGGGCGAGAAGGACAATTTCTGGGCGATGGGTCCGACCGGCCCCTGCGGCCCCTGCAGCGAAATCCACCTCTTCCGCGGCGCGCCCGACGCGGCTTTGGCCGACATCGACGCCCACGCGCACAAGTTCTTTGCTCTCGACCAGACCGCCGAGCTGGGCAGCGATTCCTGGATGGAGATCTGGAACCTCGTCTTCATGCAGTTCGAGCGCAAGGAAGCCGACGGGCCGCTCTTGCCTTTGCCGAAGCCTTCCATCGACACCGGCGCCGGTCTCGAGCGTGTCGCGGCAGCCGTCCAGAACGTGCCTTCGAACTACGACACCGATCTCTTGCGGCCCCTCATCGACGAGGCGGCGCGCATTTCGGGCAAGACCTATTCGGCGAGCGACGCGGTGGACGCGCAAGGACCGAGCGCTTCGATGCGCGTCGTCGCCGACCACTCGCGCGCTGCTGCCTTTCTGCTCGCGGACGGCGTTCTCCCGTCGAACGAAGGCCGCGGATACGTGCTGCGGCGGATCCTCCGCCGCGCCATCCGGCATGCCCAGCGGCTGACGCAAGATCCCAAGCTGTACGAGAGCGTCTGCGCGAAAGTGATCGACACCATGAGCGGGGCGTATCCTGAGCTGTCGGGCTCGCGGGTCCGCATCCTCGAGACCGTGCAGCACGAAACCGAGCTGTTCCTGCGCACGCTCGACCGCGGCAACGCCATCCTGGCCGACGAGCTCGCGCGCACGAAGCGCGTCCCCGGTGAGGTCGCGTTCAAGCTGCACGACACCTACGGCTTTCCGCTCGACCTGACGCAGGTGATCGCCGCGGAAAGCTCTGCGACCGTCGACGTCGAAGGGTTCGAGAAGCTGATGGAGGAGCAGCGCGCACGCGGCGCCTTCGCGGGCTCGGGCGAGGCCTCCATCGCGGATGCGCACAAGTCGCTCGCCGCAGAGGTCGGCGAGAACGAGTTCTTGGGCTATGGCGAATTGACCGCGAGTGCGACGCTCAAGGCCATTCTCGCCGGCGGCAAGCGCGTCCGGCAGCTCAAAGCGGGAGAGGAAGGCGAGCTGACCTTCGATCGCACGCCGTTCTATGGCGAGTCGGGCGGACAGCTCGGTGACACGGGCTTCGTCACCACCAGCGCGGCGCGCGGGGAGATCCTCGACACCCAGCGGCCGGTCCACGGTCTCATCGTCCACAAAGCGAAGGTCCTCGAAGGGACGCTCAGCGAGGGGGAAAAGGTCGAGTTGGTGATCGACAACGCCCGCCGGGCGAACCTGCGCGCGAACCACAGCGCGACCCACCTCTTGCACCGCGCGCTGCGCGAGCTCCTCGGCGAAGGCGTCAAGCAGGCCGGCTCGGTCGTGGCGCCCGACTACCTGCGCTTCGACTACACCGCCTACCAGCCGCTGACTGACGAGCAGCGGGCCCTTCTCGAGCGGCGCGTGAACCAATTGGTGCGCGAGAACCATGCAGCCGAAACCAAGGTGATGGCGCCCGAAGACGCGGTGAAATCCGGAGCGCTCGCGTTCTTCGGCGACAAGTACACCACGCTCTCGAAGGTGCGCGTGCTCCAGATCGGGCCCTCGGTGGAGCTCTGCGGTGGCACCCACGTCTCGCGTTCGGGCGACATCGGCTTCTTCAAGATCGTCAGCGAAGGCGCGATTGCAGCCGGCGTCCGGCGCATCGTCGCAGTGACCGGCCCCGACGCGCTCAAGCTGGTGCAGGAAGAAGAGCAGCAGCTCGCGCGGGTGGCGGCGATTTTGAAGAGCTCGCCAAAGGACGTGGCGCTGCGTGCGGAACAGACCGCGAGCCGGATCAAGGAGCTGGAGCGCCAGTTGGAGCAGCTTTCTCGCAAAGCCGCGGCGGCGCGATCGAGCGAGCTCGCCTCCACCGCGCGCGACGTGAAGGGCATCAAGATCCTGGCTGCGCGGCACGACTCCGGAGACCCGGAAGCGCTGCGCGAGCTCGCCGACAAGCTGCGCGATCAGCTCAAGAGCGGCATCGTGGTGTTGGGCGGGGAAAAGGACGGCAAGGCGAATATGCTCGTCGCCGTCACCGGCGATCTGGCGAAGAAGTATCGCGCCGGAGACTTGGTGAAGGAGCTGTCGAAGATCCTTGGCGGCCGCGGCGGCGGCAAGCCGGAATTGGCCCAGGCCGGCGGCGGCGATCCGGCACAGCTCGACGCGGCGCTGGCGAAGGCTTACGAGCTCGTCTGAGCGCTGCGACACGACAGCATCGAAACCGCGCCGCGCTACGAGCTCGTCTGAAGCCACGCGCGCAGAAGCTCCTCTGCGCGCGCAGGATCGGGCGCCTCGACCAACACTCGTTTGTGGCGGCTGGTCTCGCCGCTGACCAATCCGCATCGTTTCCGCGGCACCTGCAACGCTTGCGCCACGAAATCGAGCAGCGCTTCGTTGGCCGCGCCGTCGACGGGTCGCGCGCACGCGGATCTTGAGAGCTTCTCCATGCGCGCCCGCGGCTTCCGTCTTTCTCGCGCCCGGCTGCACGTGCACGGTCAGTTCGAGGTCCGGGCCTCTCCAACGATGAAACGCCACGGTCGCATTGTAGGACCGGTCCGAAAATGAGACCGGCCTCGTCGGCCGCCTCTCCCTCTGCAGCCCGGACGGCACAGTCGATGCAGTCGGCCGCTCGTCCACTTTCGGGGGAGACCATGTTCGACGACCTGCTGCCGTCCGGAGATCCGCTTCGCCACATCGACCCGCGCTATGAGCCGCTCGACCCGCTGTTCGACGTTGACGAGCCGGACCTGCCGCCCATCGTCGCCGGCAAGCGGCGCAGAAAGCTCCAGGGCACGGTCGAGCTGCGCCAGCTCGTCGCGGCCACCGCGGAAGGCGATCCGAAACCAAGGGCGATGGAGTAAGGGGAAGCGCCATGCCTGCGCGACAGCTCTGGGCGTTTCTCACCCAGGAAGATCTCGACGAGTTGATCGCGGCCATCGCGCAGCGTGAACCCGGGCTTGTCGTCTCCTCCGGACGCTACTTCAAAGGCGATGCGCGCGCGCTGATCGAGGATCCGGCCAGGCTCGAGCGGCGCGAGTCGTTGCCGCAGGAGCGGCGCCTCTATCTCTTCCACCGCAAGCATTCGGACGCCGTCGTCACGCACGAGCAACCCGCGGGGCCCTTTGCCGGCTGGAGCCAGATCGATGAAGAGCGGAGCGACTGCATCGTGGTGCGGGTGAGGGAAGCCGGCAACGGCAAGCTCGAGCCGGCGCAGATCTACGCGCACGTCACCTACTGGCGGGCGGCGGACAAGGAGCGCAAACGGCCGATGTTTTCCATCTGGGTGGGCCAGACTATGAAGTGGCTGTCCGCGCGGCTGCCGTCGACGGCGGTGAAGTTCATGCGCGCGGGACCGCGGGCGCAGGCGAGAGCGCGCGCAGGCGAGGTCGAACTGACGTACCTCTATCGAAAGATCGAGCCCGGTTAATCAAGCGCGCACACGGTCACGACTCCGAGCGCGAAAACGAGGACGAGGACCAGCACGGTATCGCTGCGGCCGAAGTCGTTGCCATTGCGGCTACAGATCCAGCGTGAGGAATCCCACCGGGCGCTCCTGCCGGCGCAAGACGGGCAGCGCGACGTTGTAGACGGGCACACCGCCGCGGGTCGCGCCTCGCAGCGTTCCCCGGTGCGCGTGTCCGTGCAGCGCGATGGCCGGGCGGAGCTGATCGAGCGGATTCGCGAGGCGCGTTGCGCCCAGGAACGGGAAGATCTCCAGCGGCTCGCCTTCGAGCGTCTGGCGGCAAGGCGAATAATGAAGGAGGGCCACACGGTGTTTGGTGCGCAATTGGAAGAGCGCTTTTTCCAGCTTCAGCTCTTCCTCGATACAGGCGTTGACGAAGCTCTTGAGCGGCTCCTCGCCGAACTTCTGCAGCTGTGCCTGCTCGAAGCCGCCGGCGAATCCTTTCACTCCGGCGACGCCGAGATCGTTCATCGTCCACGGCTCGCCATCCAGGATCTTCACCCCCGCGTCGCAAAGGATCTTCGTCACCTCCGCCGCCTGGCCGGACTCGTAATCGTGGTTGCCGAGCACGCCGCACTTGATGACCTTGAGCTGCGACAGCTCGTCCGCGAGCCACTTCGCCTCGTCGACCGTGCCGTGATCGGTCAGGTCGCCGGCGAGGAGAAGCGCTTCCGCTTCCTGGTCCACGTCGCGCAACGCAACCGCGATGTTGCGCCGCGTATCGGCGCGGCAATGAAGGTCACCGACCGCCGCTATCCGCATCGCTCCGCTCCTTCGGGTAAAGCACCGGGAAACTGTCGTCCCCGGTCCATCCTGACGTCTCCGTCTCTCTCGAGTCGCGATACCCGAGCACGTTGGTCTCGTGCAGGTATTGCTGCCGCGACAACAGCGTGCCGCGGCAGACGCGCTCCTTCTCGTCCGTGTCGTTCTCCTTTTGCTGCATGCGCCCGAGCAATTCGCGCATCACCCAGCCTGGCACCTGCTCCTTCTCGCTCGGGAACGCAAACCGGAAGGTGACGAGATGCACGAACAGCACCTCCCAATGACGCCCGCCGAAGCGGGACAAGAGATGGTTCCAGTCGAGCTCCGCGCCCTTGCAGCGAAGCAGATGATGGATGTCGGCGCCGTCGAAGCGCTCGCGTTCCTGGATGAACGCCTTCGACCAGATCATCTCCTCGGCAGGCACGATCAACGACGGGACGCCGAGCACGTCGGAAGTGGCAGCGCGACGCTGCCAATGCTCGTCGACGATGGCGATGCCGTTGCCGGAAGAGAAGATCAGGTCGACGAAGTACTCACCCCAGTAAGCCTTCGCGATCCACAACCGGTCCGTGTATTCGGTGCGGTAGCCGGCGCGGTCGAGGACCCGGAGCGCTTCGTCGATGCGGTCCTTGCGCAGGAACAGATCGAGGTCCTTGGTATCGCGCCAGATGCCGGTGTGGACGCGAAGCGCGTAGGCGCCGCCAACCATTGGAGCAAGCCCTGCCTCCTGCAGCGCGAGCAGCGCGCCGCGGTGGGCATCTTGTTCTCGTTGTTCTTCGGCTACGGTGCTGGGCCGTTGTCGCACCGAAGCAAAATGGGGACGGCAGCGGAGGGAGGCAAACGCGGTCCGCCCAGGTCAGCGGGCGCGGCTGCGCTTGCTTGCCTTGACGCCCTGGGGTGCCTTGCGTGGCGCGGCGGGAGCACCGCGCTGACGGGCCCCCGTTGCTGCCCGCGACGGTCTGCGCGGCTGGCAGTGCGGGCAGTAGAAGGTGCTGCGGCCTCCCTGGACCACCCGAAGGATGGCGCTGCCGCAGGTGAAGCACGGTTTCTTGGCGCGGTCGTAGACGAGGAAGTGGTTTTCGCCGCCTTCCTCCACGTAGGTGATGGGGTCGGGCGAGTCCTCCTGCTTGAGCGCAAAGCGCAAAGAATCGCCGATACCCCGCGCGAGAATCTCCGTCTCGTCTCGCGACAGGCTCGTTCCGAGACGCTCCGGATTCAGCTTCGCGCGGTGCAACGACTCCGAGACGTGGATGTTGCCGAGTCCGGCCAGCGTCCGCTGGTCCATCAGCACTTCCTTGAGCGACCGCTTGCTGCGATGAAAGTTCTCGTACAGCCGGTCGACGTCGATGCCGGGGAGCGGATCCGGCCCGAGCTCACGAATGGCCGGCAGCTTGTGCAGAGCCTCGACGGTCCCACGGATGAGGCGGCCGAAGAGCCGCGGATCCCGGTAGTCGATGGCGTGCCCGTCATCGAGGTCGATGGTGGCGCGGACATGGCTCGGACCCGGCTTTTCGGCGTCCCTGCGGATCCACTTGCCGGTCATTCCGAGATGCGACACGAGGCCTTCGCCGCCGTCGAAGGCGAGGATCATCCACTTGCCGAAGCGCTCGACTTCTTCGAAGCGGTGTCCCGCGAGCGAAGCGAAGCGCTGCGGCCTCTGCCCGCGGATGACGCGCGAACTCGTAGCCTTGGCGCGCACGATGGTGCGTCCGGAGAGCCAGGAACGGAGCTGACGAGAAGCGATTTCGACTTCGGAAAGCTCGGGCATCGCGGCTGCCGCATCGCACGGGCGCGGTCCGGCTGCAACTGCCAGCTAGCTTCGAGCCGAGAGCGATTCCGACAGATCGCGGAGGAGCCGCCGGACGTCCTTCGAAGACAGCGCCGCGTCTCCCCAGCGGGCAGCGCTGTAGGAAGCTGCGACTTCGTTCGCAGCGGGCGACACCCGCCCAAGCTCGGACGCGGTCATCGCTCGAGGCAGGTCGATTCCCGCGCGCTGCAGCTTTCGGCGCGCATCGCGGAAGAGGGCGATGGCCCGCCGCTGGTCGGGGCCGAGCGGCGAGCGTCGAGCCAGGGCCCCGCGCGGCAGCCGCATGCGCCTCGTCCACAGGGCGACCGCTGCAGCGAGCAGAAAGAGCGAGACGCCGCTCAGGAACAGGTTGCGGAGGCGGGTGTCGGTCGACGTCTTTCCGGAAAGCCTGCGCGCCGCTTCGCTGAAGACCTCGCCGATGCGCGCCACCGCGTGGCCCTGGGAGACGAGATCGAAGTCGATGACGAACGCGCGCCAGCGCTGCTGCAGGGCGTCCCAGGCGAGGAGCGCCTGCGCCCAAAGGCCGCGCTCCTGGCCACCGCGCTCGGCGGCGGGAGTGGGATCGAAGGTGACGAAGCCGGCGCCGGGGAAATACACCTCCACCCAGCTATGGGCGTCCCCGCCGCGCACCGCGTAGTAGCCGGCGCTGGTGCGCTCGCCGCCGAAGTACCCGGTGACGTTCCGGGCCGGGATTCCGAGCGAGCGCAACATGATGACCATGGTGCTGGAGAAGAGCTCGCAGTGGCCGCGCCGGCGCTTGAAGAGGAAGTTGGAGATCGGGTCTCGCGTCTCGCCGGCGAGGTCGCGTGTGTACTGCAGCGTGCCCGAAAGCCACTTCTCGATCGCCGCCGCCGCATCGACCGGATCCTTGGCGCCGCCGATGCGCTGCGCGAGCGCGGCTATTCGCGGATCGAGGTTTGCAGGCAGGCTCAGCTCCGGCTTGAGCCAGGGGGGATAGTCATTTCCGCGCCCGCGCAGGAGCGCGCGGTCGGAATCGTCGCGCGAGACGGTGACCACGTAGCGCAAGTCGCCGATGTCGATCGGTTGGTAGAAGAGGTCGCCGGCCGCGTTGCGGTAGAGGCGTTGCGAGGGGCCGCGGGCCGTCATCTGGCGTTTGAAGTCGACCGCGAGCGGCCAGCCCTCCGGCGTCAGCACCACACCGTCGGAGAACCCCGCCACCGCTTCGATGTCCGCGCTCTGGATGTGCTGGCGGCCGCCCGGCCGGCGCTTCGGACGCGGCGCCATCCGGACGGCCGGCATCTGGCCCGCCTCGGCCGTGCGCCATCCCTGGCCCGTCCAGACGGAGAGGCCGCGAGCGCGCCAGTGCATCGCCAGGTGCTCGATGCCCGGGTCGGGCGACAGCTGCACCCGCAGGACCACGCGCGGATCGTCGCCGATGGCGCCTTGCAGGGAGAGGTCGACCTGGTCGCTCAGACCGGCGAGGGGCTGTTTGTGCGAAGGCCTGCGCAAGCTGCGAAGGGCGACGCGCGGGAAGGTGACGAAGACCACGGCGGCGCCGGCGATGCCCAGGACCGAGAGCAAGGCCAGCGCGCCGAGAAGCCGCGGAGTCGCAAGCCTGCGCGACTGCAAGAGCGCCGTTCCCCGCCCGGACTCGATCTCGAAGCGCAGGTGCGTCAGCGCCATCGCCCAGGTCGCCGCGACCGAGAAGCCGATGAAGGCGGCGCCGAACAGGAGCTCGGCGGAGAGCGCGGCCCCGGCGCAGAGGAGCAAGAGCGACAGCAAGAGGAGGAGGATCTCGTCGCGCTGGGTACGGCGGCGCCAGAGCCGGTGGATGCAGAGGAGCGCGGTGAAGCGGGCGGCGGCGAGGACGGCGTCGACCTGCCCTGCTGCGACGCGGGAGGCGAAGTAGACGAGGGCGCAGGCGAGGCCGGCGGTCCAGAGCCATTCGAGCTTGCCGTGGACGCGGTGGCCGAAGAGCGCGGCGCCGATGATGGCCGCCGGGAACAAGAGCACGAGCACAAGACCGAGCTCGCCGGAGACGACACAGGCGCAGAAGGCGAAGAAGGCAGTCAGCGCGCACGCCCATTGTTGCGCTTGCACGACCGTCAAGGCGCGCCTCATGCGACCTCCAGCGGAGCCGCATCGACGTCCGGCCGAGGCGATGGCGTCGCGGCGTCCGCGGGCTCGAGCAGCGCGAGCATCCGCAAGGCGGCGCGAAGCTGTGCGTCGCCGGCAGCCGCCGGAAGGTGCTGGCCGGCGAGCGCGAGCGACACCTCCGCCCCGGTGTCGATCTCGCGGGAGACCACCGCCGCGGCGCGTTCGACGGCGCGCTCGAGCGGCTCGCCGGACAGGCCGCGATGATCGAACACCACGCAGATGCGCAGGCGCCGCTCCTGCTCCCGGTCGATACCGATCAGGCGGCCATGCCGCGCCGTCGATCGCCAGTGAATGCTGCGGGCGTCTTCACCTGCGCGATGGTCGCGGAGGCCGTGCACTTCGAGGCCGAGACCGACCCGATCCTCGGGCTTTTCGCCCTCCCGCGCGAGCGAGCTCACTTCGAAGACGGGAGCAGGGACCTTGCGCGGAAAGACCACGATCTCGGCGTCCGCGTCGATCGGGCGCGACTTCTCGAACAGCCCGAAGGGCGCCCGCGTGGCCACCTCGAGTTGCTCGAAGCGGTAGCGGCCTCGGCGAACGGGCGCGAACGGATAGGCGACTTCGGCGGTCTCTCCGGCGGCGAGGAAGATCAAGAAACCGCGGCCTCGCACATGGCCGCCCCGCTCGCGCAATTCCAACGAGAAGCTCGGGGCGCGCTTCTTCGTATTGCGCGCACAGAGACCGATCAGCGCCGGCTCTCCCGCGGCGGCGGAAGCCGGCAGCCGCCGCTCGATGCGGATGCCCTTCAGCGACTGCTCCGAGAGGATGCCGGAGACGACGATGGAGGACAGCAACAGGCCGAGGATGAGAAACAAGAGGTTGTTGCCGGTGTTGATGGCGGCGAAGCCGATCGCGACCGTCAGCGCCGTGTACCAGCGGCCGATGCGGGTGAAGACGAGACGCCGCTTCCAGGCGGGCGTCTTCGCCCGCGCAGGCAGCATCAAGACCGCGCCCTTCATTCGGGGACCGGCACCTGCTCGACCAGCTCGCGGACCACGCGTTCGGCGGCGAGGCGATCCGCCTCGTAGCGGCCGGACAGCGTGAGCCGGTGCGCGAGGACCGGCACGCACAGCTCTTTGACATCTTCCGGCTCGACGTAGGCGCGGCCGCGCAACAGGGCGCGGGCCTTGGCGACGCCCAGAAGCGCGATGGCTCCGCGCGGCGATGCGCCGAGCGAGACCAGCGGCGACTTCCGCGTCGCCGCCACGATGGCAAGAACGTAGTCCGCGATCTCCCGAGCGACCCGCACTCCCGGGACCGCGGCTTGGAGGCGGCGGACGTCCTGCGCGCTCGCCACCGGCCGCAGGTGCGTCAATTCGACGTGCGTTCCGCCGCCGAGGAGCAATTCGCGTTCGACGTCCGCCGACGGATAGCCGACCGAGAGCCGCAGAAGAAAGCGGTCGAGCTGCGACTCGGGCAACGGATACGTCCCGGCGTGCTCGTGCGGGTTCTGCGTCGCGAGGACCATGAAGGGCCCGGGCAACGGGCGGGCGACGCCGTCGACCGAGACCTGGCCTTCGGCCATGGCTTCCAAGAGGCAGCTCTGCGTGCGCGGGGTGGTGCGGTTGATCTCGTCGGCGAGGACCAGGTTCGCGAACAACGGACCCGGCTTGAACGCAAACGCGCCGCGCGACTGGTCGTAGATGGAGACGCCGGTGATGTCGCCGGGAAGAAGGTCGCTCGTGAATTGCACCCGCGCAAACGACAGGTCGAGCGATCGCGCGACCGCCTGGGCGAGCGTCGTCTTGCCGACGCCGGGCACGTCCTCGAGCAAGAGGTGGCCGCCCGCCGCGAGGCCCGCGAGCGAAAGCTCGACGACCTCTTCCTTCCCCTTGAGCGCGCGCGAGATGTTCGCCTCGAGCGCGACCGCGATGGCCTTGGCCTCTTTGGGCTCGAGCGGAATGGCGAGCGGGGTCACTTTGGCGGACGCGCCTTCATCGTGCATCCAGACAGAGTAACGCATGGTGGAGGCCTTTGCGCGATGGGCAAACGTACGCTTTTGTCGTCTGTTTCGTGCGATGAACGGCGAATGGTCGCAACCGTACTCATCTCGCAAAAGGGCGCTGCGCGAGCCCGCGCGGGCCACCCCTGGATCTTCCGCGGCGACGTCGCCTCCGCCCCCGAAGGCCTCGCCTCCGGCGAGGAAGTCCGCATCGCAGATGCTCGCGGCAACTTCATCGCCCGCGCGTTCTGGGCGGTGAAGAGCCCGATTGCGCTGCGCATCCTCTCCCGCACCGACAGCGCGCTCGACGACGAGCTTCTCGCCACCCGGCTCCGCCGCGCGCTCGAGCGGCGGCGCGCGATGATCCCGTCCGCGAGCGCGTTCCGGCTCTTGCACGGCGAATCCGATCTGCTGCCCGGCTACTTCGTCGACTGGTACGCGGGTGTCGCGGCGGTGCAGCACCTGTCCGAGTGGGCCGAGGCGCGCCGCGACTCGCTCGCGCGGATGGTCAAAGAGCTCACCGGCGCCCGGGCGGTGGTGGCCCGCGACGACGGCTCCTCGCGAGACTTCGAAGGGCTTCCCCGCCGC
>DASXHM010000375.1:0-1895 GCA_036488495.1 Myxococcales bacterium
CCAGGGAATCGCCGGCGGTGCCCGGTTTCCGCCCTTCGAGCAGGTCGTCGGAGAGGAAGCGCAGATGGCCGGAGATCTCGTTCGGCGTGATGTGCGCGGCGGCCGTGCGCTCCTGGGCGGAGAACGCGAGCAGAAGAGCGAGGAAGAGGGTCATGTCGCCCTCGCTACCCCGGCTCGGCGCCGATGGCAATGGGACGGTCCGGGTCGGAGCTCCAGTCGCTCCACGAGCCGATGTACACGCGCACAGGCGGAAGGCCCGCGAGCTCCATGGCGAACGCATCGTGGCAGGCGGTGACGCCGCTTCCGCAGGAGACGATCGGCGACGCGTAGCTCTCGTACAGCTTGCGCAGCTCTTCGGGCGGTTTGAAGCGGCCGTTCGCCCCGAGGTTGTTCTCGAACGGCGCATTGAACGCTCCCGGGATGTGCCCGGCGCGCTTGTCGATGGGCTCGACTTCCCCGCGATAGCGTTCGGGCGCGCGCGCATCCAAGAGCGGTACGTCGCCGCGGCGTTCGACCTCCGCGCGGTCGACGATCCGGCTGCGATCGAAGCGAAGCGCTTGCCTGGCCGCCGGCTCGATCCACGGCACTTGGGGGGTCAACGGCAGTCCGGCTTCGCTCCAGGCGCGAAGACCGCCATCGAGCAACGAGGCGCGGTCGTGGCCGGCGAGCCGCAGCATGAACCAGAGGCGCGCGGCATATGCCGACGAGCCCTCGTCATAGACGACGACGTGGGTGTCTGTGCTGACACCTAACCGCGAGAGGGTTCCGGCGAACGCTTCCTCTGTCGGAAGTGGGTGGCGCCCAGGCCCTCCGGGCTGCGACAATTCCACGTCCAGATCGACGAACATAGCTCCCGGGATGTGGCCCTGGTCATATTTTTCGCGACCCTTGGGCCAGCGAAGATCGACGAGGCGCACTTCCGGGTGCTGCGCGAGCCACTCTGCGGAGACGAGCATTTTGTCCACCTTGGAAGGAAACGAGACGGTGCAGCCGGCAGCGCTAAACTACCGCGCGGAGGCCCCGCGTCGAGAGATGAGTGAAGTCGAACGCATCCTCGTCGTCGACGACGAGGCGCCCATCCTGCATGTCCTCTCCCGCACGCTGGAAGGCGCGGGCTATCAGGTCACCGCCTGCACCGACCCCGAGGCGGCGTTGAAACACCTGCGCGAACGGACGTACCAGGTCCTCTCCGTCGACTTCATGATGCCCGGCATGACC
Source organism: Myxococcales bacterium (assembly GCA_036488495.1). Lineage (GTDB taxonomy): Bacteria > Myxococcota > Myxococcia > Myxococcales > 40CM-4-68-19 > 40CM-4-68-19. The sequence continues at coordinate 1,219 of DASXHM010000375.1, forward strand.
GGCGCGCAGTTCCTCGCCCAGGCACGCGTCATCCAGCCGGACACGCTCCGCATCCTCATCACCGCCGCCAACGACTTCAACACGGCAGCGGCGGCGGTCAACGAGGGCGAGATCTTCCGCCTTCTCTCCAAGCCGTGGACTCGCACCGATCTGTTGGGCAGCGTCCGCCAGGCCTTCGACACCTACGGCCTGCGCGAGCGCAACCAAAAGCTCGCCGCCATCGTCCAGTCGCAGAACGCGGAGCTCGCCGCGCTCAACAAGGGCCTCGAGGCGTTGGTCGACGAGCGCACCACCAACCTGCTCGACGGGATGGTCGCGGTGCTGGACTACCGGGACACCGAGACGCAGTGGCACTCGCGGCGAGTCGCGCGCTACACGGTGCGGATCGCGCGGGAGCTCGGCGTCGAAGACCCGCAGGAGCTGCGCACCATCGAGATGGGATCGCTCTTGCACGACATCGGCAAGATCGGCGTGCGCGATGCGGTGCTGCTCAAGCCCGGGCCGCTCGACAACGAGGAATGGGACGAGATGCGCGAGCACCCGCGCCTCGGCTGGGCGCTCCTCCAGCGGATCGAATTCCTCCGCGACGCCTCGGTGATCGTGCTGCAGCACCAGGAGCGCTTCGACGGCAACGGCTATCCGGGAAAGCTCGCCGGCGAGCAGATCGTGCTCGGCGC
>DASXHM010000027.1:0-4930 GCA_036488495.1 Myxococcales bacterium
AACGGCCGAAGTGCGACCCGCAAACGACAAGGCCGCTTAGACGAACCGGAAACGGCCCTGCCGCGCATGCGGAGGCCGCGCGGGACCGCGGGGCCACGGCCGGAACGCCGCGCAACGCGCGCAAGGCCACGGCATAACAGCGGGAACCCGCTGTTATGCGCACGACGATGAACGACAGTGGTTGACACCGGATACCGACGGCGGTAGGGTTTGCCTTGGGTGGACGGACCGATGGCAACGAACACGCGGACCCGCACGATCGCGTACCTGCGGGTGAGCACCGAGAAGCAGGCCGACCGGGGCGTGAGCCTCGACGCGCAACGCGCCAAGGTCACGGCCTACGCCCAGCTCTACGAGCTTGAGTTGCTCGAAACGATCGTCGATTCAGGAGCTAGCGCGAAGACGTTGCAGCGGCCTGGCCTCGCGCGCGCCCTCGGAATGCTCGAGGACGGCCGGGCCGACGCGCTGCTGATCGCCAAGCTTGACCGTCTGACGCGCAGCGTGCGGGACCTGGGACAGCTCGTCGAGGCCTACTTCGGGCCGGGCAAGGCCGCGCTGCTCTCGGTGGGGGAGCAGATCGACACGCGCAGCGCCGCCGGGCGACTCGTCTTGAACGTGCTCGCGAGCGTCTCGCAGTGGGAGCGCGAGGCTATTGGTGAACGCACCTCCGCAGCTCTGCGGCACAAGGCGTCGCAGGGCGAGTACATCGGCGGTCGCGTCCCGTACGGCTTCGCGCTCTCCGCGGATGGGGCGCGACTCATGCCGAACGCTGCCGAACAGGCGGTCATTACCGCGGCGCGGAAGGCTCGCCATGAAGGCCGCTCATTCGCCGCCATCGCCGCGGTGCTCCTGCGACGTGGCATCCGGAGCCGAACCGGGCGCGCGTTCGCCCCCATCCAGATCGCGCGCATGGTCGCGTAGAGAGCCGCTCATGTCCAAGAAACCGGAGAAGCAGTCAGGCCCCACCAAGCAAACAGCGTTTCGGCTCCCGCACGAGCTGCTCGCGCGGCTGGAAGCCCATCGCGGCAAGCTCAACGAGAGGAATGCGGGGGCGAATCTATCTTTGGCGGACGCAGTGCGAATGCTGCTGACGCGCGCTCTGAACGATGTCGAGAAAGAAGAGTCGAAGTGAAGACGCGAGAGGCGCCTCGGCTGGAACCCGCGGCGCCTCTCTAAACCCGTAGCCCCGAGAAGGGAACACGAGCCATGAGCCAGATTACGAGCAAGAGGTCGCCAGTCAAGCTGTTCGTCGCGGTGAATCCGGATGTCGCCGCGATCGCGGAGCGCATCGCCCCAGCGCTGTCCCAAATCTTCGCCGAAGGCGAGGAGCCCGCGACCGTCCGCGAGGTCGTGGAAGCGATGATCCTCCGCGGCGCCATCGCCATGGAGCAGGAGTACCTGGGCACGAGCTCAATGAACCCGAACAGCGTCGACGACGCCGCGCCGGCGCCACCTACGGACAAGTCGGGGCTCTTCGCGTTGGCGAGGAATCTGATGAGCCGCGCACGCGGCCTCGGCCTCGCGGCATAGCCGCGCGCCGACCAGGGAGGGGAAAAGCCGTCGAGACGGGGCGGGTCCTGCTGGGAAGTTCTCCGGCGAGCCTGCCCCTCGTCGTCTCGTCGTCCCAGCCGCTTTTATGGGGCTGCAGAAACTGCAGATAACCCCGGCGCGGTGGACCTCGTGGCCCGAGGTGAGACGGCGCTTGTGCTCGCGCTCCATCATCCCGAGCAGGTACTTCTCGTCCCTGCCGGTGCCCGCGTATTCGCCGTGGACGTACTGCCGCGCCATGTCGAGGCGGGTGTCGATGGCTGGGCAGCGGCGCTTGGCGTCCGCGAGGAAGTCGAGCCACACGCTGTCGCTGACCTTCTTCGTCGACCTCGTGGCCGCGATGCACTTGCGGGTCTGCTCACGCAGGTCCGCAGGCCATTCGGCCTCGTGCTCCAGAATGGCCTCGGCTTCCGTCAGCGCAACAGGAGGGGAAGAGCCAGGCGCAGCGGGCCGGGACGCGCCAGCGGACCCGCCTTCCGGATTCGACTTCGACTCTGACTCCGGATTCGACTCCGACTCCGACTCCGCCCGAGTGCTACCGCCGTTGTCATCAGGACTTCTGACATTGGTTGACGGCACGGCGGCCGCCCGCCCCTTCGGCCCCGCTTCGCCACCCGACTTCACCCCCCCTTCAGCCACTCGACCACGACATCGGCGCCGTCGGCCTTCGAGGTAGATTCACGACCGCCGAACAGGTGCTGATGAATGGCCTCGGCAGCGCTCGACTTGCGAACTGCCGCGCGTGGCGGGGGTTTCGGCAGGAAGACATCTGCATCTTCGCCCTTCAAGAACTCTCCGATGCCTTCTTCGAGCTCGACTGCGTAGCCTGTCGGCATGACGAAGACCAAGCCGCCGCCTTCCCCTCGCTTCACCAGCTTCTCGGCGCGCAGGTGGTTGAGGGCGACCTCGGTGCGCGCGCCTTTGACGCCAGCGTTGCTGAGTGCCTCGAGCACGGTCTTGTTGTCGGCTTCATCCCGGAGCAGGCGGCGCTCGCGCTCGAACTCTTCGTTCTTGAGCTTCAGCTGCTCGACTTCGCGCTCCAGCACAGTCACCTCGCCGCCGTTCATTGCTCGGACTCCGCCGGCATCGTCCCGCCCCGGCTGAGGGGGGCGCGCGCGGTGTCCGCCGGCACGTCTGCGAGGCAGAACGAGAGGGCATGGCTTGCCGCCGTCGCGAGGTCGCGCAGGTCCGCCGCAGTCGTCGGCGTCTGGAGGTGCTCTTCCACCGCCTTCAGGATGGCTTCGCCGATCTCGACGAGCCTCGCGTGCGTCAGGCGTGCGCGGCGTGCATCATGAAGGTGCTCCAGAAGAGCTTGGTCGTTGAGCGCGTCCGCATCGGGCTCCACGCGGAACCCAGCGCGCATCGCGCTGCGGAGTGCAGGGCTCTCGCGCAGACCTTCCAGAAGCGCGTCCATCGGCACAAACATCGCCGGCTCGCTCATCGAGAGACCTCGCCCTTGCCAGCGTCCGATCCTTGGCCAGTGCCTTTCTCGATGTCCTGGACAGGTACGATGGCGGCGACGCGCTTGCCGCGGCGTGTGACGTAGAACCGCTCGCCGCCGTAAGCGATACGACTGATGTAATCCGCGAATCGACCACGCACCTCGCGGACAGACTTTTCCTGCATGTTGAGTCACCTCCGGCGCTTGATTGAGAACGCGCGCGCAGCGCCTGCCGACGCACGTCTGTGGACGCGAACATTTGCCGCCGGCGCCCTATGGCCGGTACAAAAGCAGCAACGACCGAAGCTAAATGTTCGCGAAGAAAGAGAGATAGCTTTCGAGCGGTATGAAGTAGGCGCCGCCCTCCGCCCACTGAACCGCTTTGAGACGGCCCGCTGCGATGAGCTTCTCCCGCACGTACGCAGGATGAACGCGGAGGAGTCGCGCGACAGTGGAGACCTTGAGGAAAGCGGGAACTCCCGCCTTTTTCATGGTGAGCGTCGCCGCTGCGAGGTGCGCAGCTTCTGCAGCAGAAAGCGGCTCGAACCTTGATGTCCGGCTGCGCACGAAGAGCCTGGAACCGCGGCCCTCGCCCGCGAAACGTACGACGGGCAGCCGGCCATCGTTCAGCTTTCGTCGTACCGACGCGACAGATTCACTTACCGCCTGAGCAACGCCTTCGACCGCAAATAGACGAGGGAGGGACTCGACGGCGACCTGCTGCAACTCACGGGCTTTGCCCAAAGGTGGGTCTCGTTGGCGATGGTGCGGGCTGGAAGCCCGACGCGGGTGGCTTTGTGGTCTTGGTGGCAATATGTCCAGCTTGCCCACATGAAGCGCCAAGAGCCCCATTCCAGCAATAACAATTCCGCGCTCGCCCTACAGAAGTACAATCAGGGAATCTAGCCACGTCCGGATTACACACCGGGGGGGACGCCCTATGAGCATCGACGACGAATTCAGACGGATTGTCCGCCAGGAGTTGCGCCCTATCCTCGAGCGGCTGGGCATGCTGCAGGAGGCACCGGAGACGCTTTCGGTTGCCAGCGCGGCGGGCCTGGCCGAGTGCGACCCGAAGACGATCCTTGCGCGCATCAAGAGCGGCGAGCTGCGCGGCTTCCGTCCGCCGGGTGCGCGCGCGTACCGCATCCGCAAGGACGACTTCAATGTGTGGCTCAGTGGCTCGAGGCCGAGCGCCGCACCCGACCCGGACACGTTCGCGGAACAGGTGCTTCGGCGGGGGCTCTCCGGTCAGACCAAGCGCGGTCGACAGCGATGAGGGTCCGGCACAGACGTGGGGCCGCGGGCACGCGCGTGACCGGCCGCGGCCGCCAGCGGCGCCGATGGAGGACCAACGGTTGGCGTAAGACCGGCCTCACTTCGCCGGGAGCGGATAGCGGAGTGCTGGGAGGACGATCTGCATGTCGGGCAGCAAGGGATCGGAATGGTCCCACGAGACCCCGCTGCCGACACGAAACGTCTGCCAAAAGCTGCGGTACGACTCATAGGCCGCATCGGCGAGCCCCAGATGCTCTTCGCGGGGCGCGCCCGGCACTGTCCGCGCGAGCGCCGCGATCTCCGCGACGACCCGATGGATCCGCATCGTTCGGTCGCGCAGCACCGAGCCCCACTTGAACAACGTGTCGTTGTCGAGCGGTGGCCGAAAGCACAAGATCATGTCGGCGACGTTGGTTGCGCCCGCGAGGGCCTCCGAGAGTTGAGCTCGCAGTCGCTGTTCGGTGGATCCGTGGAGGAAGGTCTCGAGGTTCCCGAGGCCGGGAGTTTGGCCCGCCGGTTCGACGAGGCCCTTGACCAACTCGGCGGAGCGCACGACCGCGGCGGCGCGAGTGAGCAGGAGGTCAACTTGGTCGAGCTGCAGCTCCCGTTGGAAGCGCCGGATGCGGAACTGCTGGAAGATGCGGGACCCCACCCAGAAGGTCC
>DASXHM010000051.1:0-9995 GCA_036488495.1 Myxococcales bacterium
GAAGCCTTCCGCCCGCGTCTTCTCGTACTGCTCGAGCAGGTTCGCGCCCTTCTTGCGCAGGCCGTAGCGAACGCCGTCGTAGCGGGCGAGGTTGGACGAGGCTTCGGCTGTGGCGACGATGTAGTAGGTGGCGATGGCGTGCGGCGAATTGGGCAGCGAGACGTCGCGCACTTCGCAGCCGAGCCCGCGCAACTTCTCGATGGCGGCGCGGACCGACTTCTCCACTTCCGGGTTCAGGCCTTCGCCGAAGAATTCGCGCGCGACGCCGAGCTTCAGCCCTTTGACGCTCTTTCCTAGCACCGCCGCATAGTCGGGGACCGGCCGCTCGGACGAAGTCTGATCGTGCGCGTCGTGGCCGGCGATGGCAGAGAGCAGGAGCGCCGAGCCGCGCGCGTCCTGGCTGAACGGCCCCACCTGATCGAGGCTGCTCGCGAAGGCGACCACCCCGTACCGCGACACCCGCCCGTAGGTCGGCTTCAGCCCCGCGCACCCGACCAGCGCCGCCGGCTGCCGGATCGAGCCGCCGGTGTCGGTGCCGAGCGTTCCCGGAACCAGCCGCGCAGCCACCGCCGCGGCGCTGCCCCCCGAGGATCCGCCCGGCGTGCGAGAGAGGTCCCAGGGATTCATGGTCGGCCCGTAAGCGCTGTTCTCGGTGGAGGAGCCCATCGCGAACTCGTCCATGTTCAGCTTGCCGACGATGACCGCTCCCGCTTCTTTGAGCTTGCGCACCACCGTCGCGTCGTACGGCGGGACGTAGCCTTCGAGGATCTTCGAGCCGGCCGTGGTCTCGACGCCCTCCATGCAGAAGATGTCCTTGAGCGCGACCGGCACCCCGTCGATGGGCGAGAGCGGCTGCTCCTTCGCGCGGCGCGCATCCGATGCCTGCGCCGCCGCCGCGGCCTCCTTCTCCGTCAGCCGCAGGAACGCATGCACCTTGCCGTCGAGCGCGCGCACCCGCCCGAGCGACTCTTCGAGGAGCACTGCCGCCGTCGTCTCGCCGCGCGCGAGCGCATCGGCAACCTGTCCGAGAGGGAGCGGCGTCACTCGATGATCCGGGGCACGAGGAAGGTCTCTTCGTCCGCCTGCGGTGCCTGCGCCAGCACCTTCTCGCGGGGAAGGCACGGGCCCGGCTCGTCCGCGCGCAGCGGGAGCCCCTTCGAGACGTCGCCCGCGAAGCTGAGCGGCAGAACGCCGGACACGTCCACCTGCTGCAGCCGCTCGATGTACCCGAGGACGTGCTGAAGCTGCGCGGCGAAGCGCTCCTCTTCCTCGGCGGACAATGCCAGCCGGGCGAGGCGCGCGACGTGCCTCACCTGCGCGCGATCGATGGCCACTTGGTCACTCCTCCTGCCGGCGCCCTTGGTCCGGCCGGCGCCTTCGCGAAAAGGCGCTACGGCTTGTTCGCGGACTTGAACCAGTTGAGGACGGCGCCCATCACCGTGTGCGGCTCGGCATGCTGGTGGATGAAGTTCCACGCCGACTTGCCGAGGAACGCGCCGCCGCAGGCCGGGCAGTGCAGAAGGCGCACCCCGCCCATCGTCTCCGGCACCATCAAGGCGCCGCAGTTCGAGCAGCGTCCCTGGTGGGCCTGCTTGAGCGCGTCGCGTTCATGGCTCAAGAGCCGCGACTGCTCTTCGAAATGAAGCTTGCGGATGCGCTCCGCGTCCTCGCGGGCAAACCACTCGTCTTCCTGGTTGCTGGGCTTTTGGTTTGTGGTCATTTCGTTGGTCCGGCGGGGGCGGCGTGCGCGGGAATGGGGCGGAGCGCGGTCCCTGGCGTGGGGTGCGGCCCGAGCTTCTGCTTGACGAGGAGCGCGGTGATGGCGAGCACCAGCAGCACGACGATGGCGACGAGGACGGCCTTCGACCGCGGGCGGGACGCGACCCGGGCGACGGAGGTGTCCGCCGCGGGCGTCAGCCCTCGCTCGCTCGCAGCCGGCTTCTCGGCAGGCTCGCTTCGGGTGGCGGAAACGGATTGGCCCGTCTCGATGCCCGCGGGCGCCGCTTCTGCTCTCGGCGGAACACCGTCGCGCGCTGCGAAAGCGGACGCTGCCGGTGCTCCGGCGCCGCTGCCAAACGGAGTGGCGCGCGGGACGCTGTCTCCTTCAGCAGCCCTCGCGGCGACGCCTGCCGAAGACGCCGGAGGGGGGCGTCCAGTCGCCGCGGCGGCCGGCGAGGCCCCGCTGCGCGACGGTGCCGAGTCTCCGGCAACCGACGGCGCCGAACTTCCAACGCTCGCCGCCGAACTTCCCACGGCCGGTTGCAGCGCAGCCTGCGCTCCCGCGGTCGGCGCTCCGCCGCCGGGAGCCGTCCCCGTGGAAGCTCCGCCTGGCGCCGCCGCACCTGCGGCCGGCTTCATCACGCGAAAGGTGTTCTGGCACTTTCCGCAGCGCATGGTGAGGCCCGCAGGCCCGATCCGGCCGTCCTCGACGCGGTAGCGCGCCTGGCATTTCTCGCAGCGGACTTCCACTTGCGCTCCTTCGAAAAACCCGCGGAAAGGCGGTGTTCTAAGATGGCGCGGCGCGACTGTAAAGCGCGTCTCGACCGGACTTTCGCGCCCCCGAAAAGTTGACGGGACGGGGTCTCCCCCTACAGTCGCCCGGAAGTCGCGCTCGGGAGGCATCGGAGATGAGTCGCAAAGGGAAGGGCGCTACCGCGCAACCAAAAGCGCGCGAGCAGGTGGCTTGGAGACGGCCGGTCGCGGGCATCCTCTTGGGCGGCTTTTCGATGCTGCTCTTGCTCGGACTGTCTTCGTACGATCCGCACGCGCGGACCGCCAACTGGGCCGGTCCGGTCGGGCACGGCCTTGCGTCGTCGCTCTTGGAAGTGGCAGGGGCGGGCGGGTACGCGCTCGCGCTCTTCCTGGTCGTCGTCGCCTGCGGGCTCCTCTTCGGGCGGCCGCGGATGTCGTTCGGGCGCACCGCTTCCTGGCTCCTGTTCTCGCTCTGTACGATGGCGCTCGTCGACCTCTTGGTCAGGGTCCGGCTACAGGGGCACGCACCCGGTGGCGCCATCGGCGCGGTGGCCGCGGGGGCGGCCCGAAGCGCGCTGTCGGTGCCGGGCGCGGCGGTGCTGCTCTTCGCTCTCGCCTTCGCGGCGCTCCTGGTGGCGACCGATCTGTGGGCGCTGCATGCAGCAAAAGGCGCGGCCAGGCTGGGTGTCGCCGGAGGGTCGCTGGCGTTCAAGGGCGCCGCTGCCGCGCTGGCCCGCGCCCGCGAAGCGGCTGCGCTGGAAGAGGAGTTGATCGAGGCGGAGGAGGACGCGCGCATCGTCGTTCCCCGCGCCGCCGCCGCCGCTTCGCGCAAGAACAAGAAGGCGGAAGCGCTGGCGCTCGCCGCTGCCGACGAGCCGCCGCAGGATCCGCGCGAGCCTTTGCAGAAGCTCTCCGAGAGCGACGCGCAAGCGAAGAGACGGAAGAAGGACGAGCCGCTCGCGCTCGCCGGCCCTGCGGCCGTCGCGGTCTCCGGCAAGCCCGCCAAGGCCGGCGCCGACCTGGCGACGCTGCCGGCGCTCGTCACCGGAGAGGCGCAGAGTGCAGCCGCGCAGAAGGCGGCAGCGAAATTCGACGTCGACACGGCACCACCGCCGGAGTCCACCAAAGCCGCGGTCCCGCAGATCGTCGAGCCGCGCCCGCCGCCGAAACCCATGCCGGTGACCGCGCTCGCCGCGCCCAAGCCGGTGGAGCCGAAGGGCGACAGCTTCAAGCTCGCGAAAGGCGTCACTGCCTTCGTCGCGCCCCCCATCACCATCCTCACCGGCGAAGTGGCGGAGCACCTGCCGCTCGACCGCGAGGGCCTGACCGCGACCGCGGAAAAGCTGCGCCAGAAGCTCGCCTCCTTCGGCATCCAGGGGCAGGTCACGCAGATCCGCCCCGGCCCGGTGGTGACGATGTTCGAATTCCTGCCGGCGGCGGGGGTCAAGGTCTCGCGCATCGCCTCGCTCTCCGACGACCTGGCGATGGCGATGGAGGCGATGCGGGTGCGCATCGTCGCGCCCATCCCCGGAAAGGGCGTGGTCGGCATCGAGGTGCCGAACAGGCAGCGCGAGACGGTGGTGCTGCGCGAATTGGTCGAGCAGGACGCGTTCCAAAAGTCGCAGAGCCGGCTTGCGATGTGCCTCGGCAAGGACATCGAAGGCATGCCCTACGTCGCCGACCTCGCCAAGATGCCGCACCTCCTCATCGCCGGAACGACGGGCTCGGGAAAGTCGGTGGCCGTCAACTCGATGATCGTCTCGATGCTTTTGCGGGCGACTCCCGAGGAAGTGCGCTTCTTGATGGTGGACCCGAAGATGCTCGAGCTCTCTGTCTACGAGGGCATCCCGCATCTGCTCTTGCCGGTGGTCACCGACGCGAAGAAGGCCGCCATGGCCTTGCGCTGGGCGGTCGAGGAGATGGAGCGCCGCTACCAGCTCCTCGCCGACTGCGGCGTGCGCAACATCGCGAGCTACAACAAGAAGGTGGAGAAGGACGGCAACGGCGCGCGGCTGCCGGCGAAGGCGCCGAAGGAAAAGCGCGTCGTCGACTTGTCCGATCCGTCGCTCGACGCGCACGAGCTCACCGCGGCGGCTGCTTCGGGCGAGCTCGAGCGCAAGGAACCCGACAACCCTGCCGTCGCGCTGCTGCGTGAGAACGAGCGCAAGATCGCGCAAGGTGATGTCACTCCGCCTGCCGAGCCCGAGCCGGAGCCGCTGCGGAAACTGCCGTACCTCGTCATCATCATCGACGAGTTGGCCGACTTGATGATGGTCGCTTCCCGCGAGGTGGAGACGTACATCGCCCGGCTCGCGCAGATGGCGCGCGCCGCCGGCATCCACCTGATGGTCGCCACCCAGCGGCCTTCGACCGACGTGGTCACGGGCGTCATCAAGGCAAACTTCCCCGCCCGCATCTCCTTCCAGGTCGCCTCCCGGCACGACTCGGCGACCATCATCAACACCCCGGGCGCGGAGAACCTGCTCGGGATGGGCGACATGCTGATCCTGCCGCCGGGCACCTCCGCGTTGACCCGCGTCCACGGACCGTACGTCGACGAGAAGGAGATCCACGCGGTGGTCGAGCACTGGAAGGCGCAAGGCGCGCCGGTCTACGATCCGAACATCTTGAAGCCGCGGGCGGAGGACGGCGAAGGGCTCCCGCAGGACGACGAAGGCCCGGACGAGCTCTACGATCAGGCCATCGCCTCACTCGCGGACATGCGCTTCATCTCCATCTCGCTCCTGCAACGCAAGCTTCGCGTGGGCTACAACCGCGCCGCCCGGATGATCGAGCGGATGGAGCGCGACGGCATCGTTGGGCCGGCCGACGGAGCCAAGCCGCGCGAGGTCCTCATCCGGCCGCTCGGCCAGATGGGTGAGGCGGGCTGAGAGGGGCGTCGCGGCGAGCGCGCCGAGACACGCGTCTGAGGGCGTGCGGCCTCGGCTGTCACGTGAGGCCAGGATCCTGGTCGGCAGGGCTGATCCTGCATCGTCGCAGTCTCTTGACACTCAAGAGAGCAGCCCGTAGGAAATCCGAGCGCTCGCGGGTGAAGAACCCAGCGCCGGAATCGGCAATTTCAGCCGACCCGTTTCACGAAGGAAGACGTCTCGAATGGCGACTGGAACTGTGAAGTGGTTCAACGATACCAAGGGCTTTGGCTTCATCACGCAGGACGGCGGCGGTGAGGACGTGTTCTGCCACCACACTGCGATCAAGGCGGACGGCTTCCGCTCGCTGGCCGAAGGCCAGAAGGTGGAGTTCGACGTCGTGAAGGGCCCGAAGGGGCTGCAGGCGCAGAACGTTCGCAAGATGGCGTAACGGTTCCAGGGAAGAGCCGTTCGAGGCCCGGCTTCCCTTGGGGGGGGCCGGGCCTCAAAGCTTCGAGAGCCGGAAACGCGAGGGCGGTCAGTGTGGCTGCCGGCCCGTTTTGGTGCCCGTGCTCGTCCTGGTTTTCGCGTTCGGAACCGTGCCCGTACTCGGCGTCAGGCGCTGCGAGGAACGTCAGGCGCGCGCTTCGGCGAGGACCGGCCCGCCATCGATGCCGGTCACCCGCAAAAGGCCTTGCGCGTGGTCGACCACGAACTGGAGCACGCAGTCGCCCACCCGGACCTCGTGCGCTTCCTCGTGCGCGCCGCCCGTCACCGCCTCGGCCGCCTCCGCGAGCGACTGCCCGAGGCGCAGCACGACGTGCGGCGCGAGCGTGCGCAAGAGCGACCCGGCTTCCGGCTGGATTTGAATGCGATAGCTCATCGTGCGCGAAAGCCTGCCCCGGCCGCGGGAGTCGGGAAAAGACAGGCGCCAGCCGGGTCGCGGCGATCTGTCCACCAGCCATCGAAGTGCGCGGCGGCTTGCGTTCGACGGGCGACAAACGCTCCGTGCAGCCACCGAGTTTGAGATCGCAGAGTCTGCGCGGGAGGACAGCGAACGGCGTGCAGCGCGAAATCAAGAGCCGGAACGGCGGCGCGGTTCGGGCGAAGGCGGCAGGTGCGGACGGTCCACGAAGCTCGAGGGCAAGAGGTTGAACGGCAAGAGCTTGAGCAGGATCGGCAAGAGCAGCATCCCGCCGGGAGCGGCGAAGATGGCGAGAGCGGGAATGGTCTTCGCCAGATCGAGCAACTGCTCGCGCACCTTGCTCTTCTCCGCGCTGGTCAGGTTGTTGCCGACCGATGCCTTGGCGAGGAGCTCCGCCAGCTCCTTGGTCTCGCGGATCTCCTGGAGGATGCGGGCGAGGTTGTCCGCCGCCGCTTCTTCGAGCCGGGTGGTGAGCGCGTGCGGAAGGCCTTCCGGCGCGTCGGCGAGGCGCAGCGCCGCGAGCGCCTCCTGGTTGTGGCGGTAGAAGTCCGCGACCGCAACCTCCAACTCCGCCAGCGCTGTCGCATCGACCTGGGCGGCCTGCGCAAGGCGCTCGACGAAGGCCACCTCTCCGGGCTCGAACCGGCCGTCGACGAGCGCGGCCAAGAGCACGTGCGTGAGCGCGAATCGCCGCAAGGGAGCGCTGTGCAACTGCGGCCCCACCGCTTCCGGCGTTCGCGGCCTGCGCATCGACCCGCGCAAGAGCCGCGCCTCGGCGACGGGCAGCCGCTGCGAGCGCAGCACCTGCTCGAAGCCGCGCAAGGAGGCGGCGCCGTTCTCTTGCACCGACGCGAGGCCGGCGAGGAGCTCCACCAAGAGCGCGCGCCAGAACAGCGCGGAGCGCCCGACCAACGCCACCGCCGCCGGGCTCATGCGGCCGTGCCGGAAGCTGGAAAGCGCAACCGTCGCGCAGGTGCGCGCCTCGATGGCGCAGAGCCCGTTGTGGAGGGGCAACCCGGCGAAGGGCCCGCTCTCGGCGAGGAACCTCCGCGCGAGCCGCGCGGCCGCCTTGGTGGCGAGCTTTGGCAACGGGCTCGGTGCGGCGAGCGGCGTCTCGAAGAGCCGGGCTGCCGCTTCGCTCTCGCCCGAGACGGCGGCGAGCACGGCGACCAACTGGGCGCGCCGGGCATCGATGCCGTTTCGCCTCGCAGCCGGCAAGAACCAGGGCGCGTGCACGAGCGTCGCGGCGCGGACGCAAAGCCGGAGGACGCCAGCGACGAAGTGCGCGAAGGCGCGCGTACCCGGCCGCGCCGCAGCGTCCAGCTCGATGGCCGGATCTTGCGCGCCCGTCCCGTAAGCCAGGCCGCTCTCGCGAAGTTGCGCCTCCAAGAGGACGCGCGCCTCGCGCAGCGGTACCGGCGACGGAGGGCAGTCGTGCCTCTCCGCCGCGACCGCGCCGATGACTTCGAGCAGCCATTCGCCGCTCCCGACCGCGAGCTCGGCCTGGCGTCCCTGGTGGAAGATGCGGGCGATGGCGCGGCTCCTCTCCGGCGCCGATTCTAACAGCGCGCCGCTACTTCACCGCTTTGACCTTCGAACGGCGGTCGTCATCGGCCGCGGCGCTCTTCGCCTTGAGCAGCTCCACCGGGATGCCCGCCGGCTGGTTCGGCCGGACGACGCCGAACTTGTCGAACAACTTCGCCTCGATGTCCGCGAGCGTTTCCGGGTGCAGCTTCAGGTAGTCGCGCGCGTTCTCGCGGCCCTGCCCGATGCGCTCGCCGCCATAGCTGAACCAGGCGCCGCTCTTTTCGATGATGTTGTTCTCGACCGCGAGGTCGAGCAGGTCTCCCTCGCGGGAGATGCCCTGGCCGTAAAGGATGTCGAACTCCACCTCGCGGAAAGGCGGCGCGACCTTGTTCTTCACCACCTTCACCCGGGTGCGGTTGCCGATGACGGTGTCGCCGTCCTTGAGCGCGCCGACGCGGCGGATGTCGAGCCGCTGCGAGGCGTAGAACTTGAGCGCGTTGCCGCCGGTGGTGGTTTCGGGATTGCCGAACATGACCCCGATCTTCATGCGGATCTGGTTGATGAAGATGACCGTGCACTGCGCCTTGGAGATGGTGGCGGTGAGCTTGCGCAGCGCCTGCGACATGAGCCGCGCCTGCAGGCCCATCTGCGGCTCGCCCATTTCACCTTCCAGCTCGGCCCGGGGAACCAGCGCCGCCACCGAGTCGATCACGATGACGTCCACCGCGCCGGAGCGCACCAGCAACTCGCAGATCTCCAGCGCCTGTTCGCCGGTGTCGGGCTGGGAGATGAGCAGGTCTTCGGTGCGGACGCCGAGCTTGCGCGCATAGCCCACGTCGAGCGCGTGCTCCGCGTCGATGAAGGCCGCGACCCCGCCGGCCTTCTGCGCCTCTGCCACGACGTGCAAGGTCAAGGTCGTCTTGCCCGACGATTCCGGGCCGTAGATTTCGATGACGCGGCCGCGGGGAATGCCGCCGACACCGAGCGCCAGATCGAGCGAGACCGACCCGGTGGAGATGGCCGCGATGTCCTGCACGAGAGGCTCGTCGCTGCCGAGGCGCATGACCGCGCCTTTGCCGAATTGCTTCTCGATGGCGGAGACCGCAAGCTCGATTGCCTTCTCTTTTTCCACGTTCGCCAATGTTCCTCCCGCGGGGCCGATCTACTGTACGCTTGTACAGAAGCACCCGATCGTTGGCAAGATGCCATGGGGGTCTGACATGCTCGTTTTCTTCCTCGTCGCCGCGCTCGCGCAGACCCCCTGGCAGGCATCGCTGCGCTTCAGCCACGAGCCCGCGCGCAAGGACGCGTCGCCCGACGGCAGCATCCACGTGAAGGGCGACAAAGTCCGCATCGAGGAAGCGACTGCGTCGGGGCCGCTCGTCATCGTCTTCGACGGAGCGCACGTCTTTCTCTTGCGGCCTGCGCAGAAGGTCTTTGTCGAATTGCCCAAGGAAGAGGCGCCGTATGCGACGGTGCCGCCGCCGTCCTTGCGAGGGATGCGCAAGGTCGGCAGCGATACCATCGCGGGAAAGGCGTTCTCCATCTGGGAGGCGCGGCTCTCGACGCCGTTCGGCAAAGTGCTGCAGCGGGTCTGGATCGAGGACTCCGCCAAGGACTACGTCTTCTTGCGCGCGCTCACCCGGACCGGGCGCGGGGCATCGCTCTTCGAGGTGGTCGAGCCGCGGCGCACGCCGCAGCCCGACTCGCTCTTCGAAGTGCCGAAGGATTACCGCAAGAAATGAGCGGCCCCCTGTAGGAAGGGTGCCGCTCACGACGCGGTAGGACCGTCGCGCGAAACACGCGTGGGTTACTTGGCGGGGGCGGCGTCCTTGCCGGCGATGGAGTGCAATTCGACGGTGAAGATGAGGGTCGCGCCGCCGGGAATGCTGCGGTTGCCGTGGTCGCCGTAGGCGAGGTCGGACGGGCAGACGAGCTGGGCCTTCTCGCCCACCTTCATCTTCTGCACGCCTTCGGTCCAGCACTTGATGACCTGGTTCAAGCCGAACTCCGCCGGCGTCCCGCGCTTGTACGAGCTGTCGAAGACGGTTCCGTCGATTAGCTTGCCTTCGTAGTCGACCTTGACCTTGTCCTGCGCGGCAGGGCTCGGGCCGTTGCCGGGGGTGATGGTCTTCTTCAGGTAGCTGGCCTTCTTGCCGTTGCCGAGATCGACGTCGAACTTCTCCTCGCCGGTCTCCTTC
>DASXHM010000077.1:0-8405 GCA_036488495.1 Myxococcales bacterium
CGTCCATTCGCAGCACCTGCAGGACAAGAAGCTGCGCAATTACTGGGGCTACGATTCAATCTGCTATTTCGCGCCCCACAACGAATACTCCTCGCGCGGCCAGGACGGCCAGCAGGTGCAGGAGTTCAAGCAGATGGTGAAAGACCTGCACAAGGCCGAGATCGAAGTCTTCCTCGACGTGGTCTACAACCACACCGCCGAGGGAAACCACCTGGGCCCGATGCTCTCGTTCAAGGGCATCGACAACAAGGCCTATTACCGCACCGTCGCCAAGGACCCGCGCTATTACATGGATTACACGGGCACCGGCAATTCGCTGAACATGCGCAATCCGTATGTTCTGCAATTGCTGATGGATTCATTGCGTTATTGGGTGACCGAGATGCACGTGGACGGGTTCCGCTTCGATCTCGCCGCCACGCTCGCCCGCGGGCTGCACGACGTGGACCGCCTCTCCGCCTTCTTCGATCTGATCCAGCAGGACCCGATCGTCTCGCGGGTGAAGCTGATCGCCGAGCCGTGGGACGTCGGCGAAGGCGGCTACCAGGTGGGAAACTTCCCCGCCCAATGGTCGGAATGGAACGGCAAATACCGGGACACGGTGCGCGACTACTGGCGCGGCGAGCATTCGACGTTGGGCGAATTCGCCTTCCGGCTGATGGGATCGTCCGACCTCTACGCCTCCGCCGGCCGCACCCCGCACGCCTCGATCAACTTCGTCACCGCCCACGACGGCTTCACCTTGCGCGACCTCGTCTCCTACAACGAGAAGCACAACCAGGCGAACGGCGAGGACAACCGCGACGGCGAAGGCCACAACCGCTCCTGGAACTGCGGCGCCGAGGGCGACACCCAGGACCAGGCCATTCTCGATCTGCGGGCCCGGCAGCAGCGGAACTTCCTCGCTACGCTGATGCTCTCGCAGGGCGTCCCCATGGTGGTGGCGGGCGACGAGATGGGCCGCACCCAGAAAGGCAACAACAACGGCTACTGCCAGGACAACGAGATCTCCTGGATCGACTGGGAGCACTTCGACGAAGACCTGCTCGAGTTCACCCGCGCGCTCATCCGGCTGCGCCGCGACCACCCCATCTTCCGGCGCCGCGGCTGGTTCGAGGGGCGCGAATTGCACGGCGGCGACATCAAGGACCTGGCCTGGTTCAAGCCGGACGGGAGCGAGATGTCGGAGGAGGACTGGCGGGTCGGCTACGCCAAGTCGCTCGCGGTCTTCCTGCACGGCAGCGCCATCAAGCGGCTCGGCGAGCACGGCGAAGTGATCAAGGACGACAGCTTCTATTTGATCTTCAACGCCCACCACGAGCCGCTCAGCTTCCAGCTCCCCGACGGGAAGTTCGGGGTGAAGTGGCAGCGCGTCCTCGACACCAACGAGGACACCCCGCCCGAATTGCGCCGCTCGCGCAGGGCGCAGACGCTGGCGCCGGGAAGCACGGTGCAGGTGCAGGCGCGCTCGATGATGCTGATGCGCTCGTTGCCCTGACCCTTTTCGCGCCGGTGTTCCTGACGGCTTCGCGGGGTGTGGCTGACGCAAAGCCATCGGGTCGCCGCCGGGGCGCACCCTCGCGCGTCGCTCATGCAAGGTCCGCCCCTCCCGGGCAGCCTCGGGGTCTTGCGGAACTTCGGGCGAACCTCGAAATCGCGTCGGCGCGAGGATGCGCCCCGGCGGCTCTCGCGCGCTGTTTTGCTGTCTCTCTGCATCCCAAGAGCGCGCGGTCTCACCTGGCCGCTGCCGCATGCATCGCGCCGCCAGCCGCGGCGAACGCATCGCCGCACTTCGTCGCGCCACTCGCGTGCGCGCCGACAATCGGCCGCGGAGTGCGCTGCTGTCTTTCAGCCGTGGAGCAGGGCGCGGTGCTGGCTGTTCTTGCAACGGCAGGCGGGGGGATGGGCGCTGTTCGGCGCGGTCTCCCATTCGTCTATCGCCGTCTGTAGAAGGCGAAGCACGGCCGCGCGCGAGGCGAGATCCCGCCTGTCCCAGACCACCCCCACGTCCCCATCTCTCGCCCACGCGACGCGGCCGTACGCTTCGAGCTGCCCGCCGGACGGTCCCGCTTCGGGGAGGGCGACGCGCAGCTCCAATGCTTCGAATCCGAGATCGTTCGCGCAGCCGGCAAGGCGCGCTCCGCCTTCGCTGACGTCCGCGAGCCGACAGAGCAGTCCGGGCAGGCTCCGCGGCTCGATCAGGACGAGCTGGTCGGTCGCAAGCCGATCGCTCACTCGGGTCCCGCCTGCCGCGAGCCGTTGCAGGCATTCTTTGGCGTGGGGCAGCTCCAGCCAGACCCCGCCGGCCAAAGGCTGCGACCAGACGGCGCCGCGAAGCAGGAGGCGCTCTTCGATCCCGCTGAACACGACCTGCAGAGCGACTTTCGTGCCGCAGGGCGCCGTGACCGCCGGGAAGAAGAAATAGCCGGCGCCGTCCACCAGGTGGACATGCTCGGCGAAGAGCTCCGGGCGGGCGGTGTCGTAGCGCAGCTTGAGCGCAGCCATGGCGAACGGCCCTCCGGTTCAGAAGCAGCCGACAGCAATCCCAAGGCCATTTGCGCAATTGTCCGCGAGCGGTCGCGGCGCCCTTCGCGCCGTCCGGGAGACGACGCTTCGGTGCACGAAAAACTTGCCTCGGTCACGGCAACCGATGCGCGCGCGTTCCCCGCCGTGGAACGCTTTTCGCCTGCCCTGCTAGTGTTGGGGAATGCCCGGAAAGGACGCGAGGCCGATGCGCGTCGCGGTGGTGGGCGGCGGCATCGCCGGCCTCTCCGCCGCCGTCGAGCTGCTCGTTCGAGGCCATGAGCCGGTCGTCCTGGAGAGCGCGCTCCGTCCGGGCGGGAAAGTCGCAAGCGTGCGGGAAGGTCCGTGGCTCAGCGAAGACGGCCCGAACTTCATCGCCGACCCCATGGACGCCCTGCTCGGCCACGCCGGGCTCGAGAGCGCGGTGGTGGATGCGCTGCCGCCGAAGACGCGCTGGCTGTGGCGCGAGGGGAAGCTGCAGCGCGCGCCGTCGATGGGCCTCTTGAGAACCCTGGGGGCACCGCGGGCGCTCTGCGAGCCTTTGTTCTCGCGGCCGGCGTCTGCCCGCGAGTCGCTGCGCGAGTTCCTGGTGCGCAGGCTCGGAGCGAAGGCGGGAGGGCTCCTCGCAACGCTGCTCGCGAGCGGCGTCTACGCGGGCGATGCTTCGCGGCTCTCGGCGACGGCGGCGTTTCCTTCGCTGTCGCAAGGCCTGGTCCTCTTCCGAAAGCCGAAGGCCCGCCGCATCTGGTCGCTGCGGGCTGGCTTGGGCAGCCTGCCGGCGGCGCTGGCTGCGCGCTTGGGCGAGCGGGTGCGGCTCGGCGTTCGGGTGGATCGACTCGACCCTTTGCCCTCCGGATGGAGCATCGCCGGCGAGCGGTTCGACGGCGCCATCCTTGCGCTGCCTGCATCGGCGGCTGCGCGGGTGGTTTCGCGGCTCGCGGAACCGCTCCAGCAGCTTCGGGCGGCCAGCGTTTCGGTCGTGCATCTGGGGTTCAAAGAGCGCGCGATCCCGCGCGGGTTCGGGGTCCTCGACGCGAGCGCCTCCTTGCGCTTTTTGGGGGCGCTGTTGCCGTCCTCGATGCTGCCGGGCCGCGCTCCGCAAGGTGCGGCGCTGGTGACCGCCATCTGCGGCGGCGCGAAACGGCCCGCTGTCGCGAGCCTGCCTGACACCGAGTTGGTCGCTGCCGTGCGGGAGGATCTGGGCCGCGCCTTCGGCCGGCTGGATGAGCCGCTCTACACCCGGATCGTCCGCTACGAAGAAGGCATTCCGCAGTATGAAATCGGCCACGAAGACCGCATCCGCGCGGTCCGCGCCGCGCTGCGCGAATTGCCTCGGCTGGAATTGGCCGGCGCGGCCTACGACGGGGTGTCGGTGCCGGACGCAGCCCGCTCCGGAACGCTTGCCGCCGCCCGATTGTTGCGCTGAAACCGATGCTGCTCGCGCTCCTCCTCGCCTTCGACTTCGCCGTGCCCGCCGACTGGATGGCGCGGAACGCCGAGCTGTTGCGCAACCGGCAGCTCGCCTCGGTGGTCCTGCCCGGTTCGCACGACGCCGCGAGCTACAGCCTGGGGCGCGGATCGTCCGTCTGTGCCGCCCGCGCGAGCAGCGCCTTCGCCGCGCTCGGGGCCTTTGTCGCTGCGCCGCGCGCGCGGACGCAGGAGGTGACTCTCTCCCGCCAGCTCGAGGCCGGAGTCCGCTACCTCGATCTGCGGGTCTGCGCTGTCCCGGGCGAGCCGCGGCGCTTCTTCATGCACCACACCTGGGTCGGCGCCCCGGCAGCGGAGGCGCTCGATCAGATCGACGCATTCTCCCGTGCCCACCCGCGCGAGATCCTGCTGCTCGACTTCCAGCACCTGAGCGGTTTCGACGACGCCGACCGCCGTCAGTTTGCCGCCGAGCTCGAGCAGCGCTTTCGCGGCCGGATGCTACCGATCGGCCAGAACCCGGGCGCGCTCACCGTGCAGAAGCTGTGGGACATGGGCGTGAGCGTCCTCGTGTTCGTCGAGCATCCGCCGCGGTCACCGCACCTCTTCGGACGAGAGCATGCGCTCGTCTCCCGCTGGCCGAGGGCGCGCTCCATCAGGGCGCTCGTCGACGCGCTCCCTTGGATGGCCGAGGACACGGCCGAGCTGCACGTCCTGCAATGGCAGCTCACGCCCGGGTTCGCCGAATTTCTGCGCCACCCTTGGTCGTCGTTGATCGATTTCGCCGCCGGCGCGAACCAGCTCATCCTCGACGGAACGCTGCCTCGGCTCGTGCCCAGGGCGCGGATGAACGTGGTGATGACCGACGACGCCGCGAAGGTAGCGAAGGCGATCGCGCGGCTCAACGAACCCTGACCGCTCGGCCCGGCGCACTTCGCCGGGCGCGGTTCAAAGCAGCTCGGGAGCGATGTTCGGCTGCCCTTCCGCGAACCGCGATGGCCGGAGCGCGTGCGCGTCGAGCGAAGGCGGCTTCCCGGCGATCATCTCCGCGAGGAGAAGCCCGAGTGCGGGCGCATGCATGACCCCGTGGCCGGACGATCCGTTGGCGAGCCAGAGGTTTTCGCAGCCTTGCGCGCGGCCGAGGATGGCGTGCCGGTCGGGCGACATCTCGTAGAGCCCGCCCCACGCTTCACGAGGCACCGTGGCCACCTGCCGCAGCGCGGGAACCCGCTCGTGCGCGAGCTGCGTCACCTTGGCGATGAACGAAGGCTCGACGGCGGTCGAGAACGCATCCTGCGCGTCACCGGGCGTCGGCAAGAGCAACAGCACCCGCCCGTCGCGTACGCGGTAGTGAAAACCGTCGCCCACCCAGATGGTCATCGGCAAGGTCGACGGCAGCGCCGAGGTGGGCGCGGTCGGCAGCACCTGGCGCCGGAGCGGCACCACCGGCACCTCCACACCGGCGAGCCGCGCGACTTGGGAGGCCCAGGCGCCGCCCGCGTCGACGAACGCCGCCGCGCTCACTTCTTCGCCGGAGGCGAGCACGGCGCTCTCGATGCACGCGCCCCGCTTGTGGAGCGCGACGACCTCCGAACCGAACCGCACCTGCCTGCCGCCCAGATACCCGCGCAGGATCTCGAGCGGCCGGATGAACCCGTCGATGGGACAGAACGCCGCGCCCGCAAGCTCGCCCCCGAGGTGCGGATTGAGCCGCGGAACCTCGTTCGCAGAGACCATCCGCGCCTCGCGAAGTCCGGCCGACTTCTGCACTTCGAGCGCCTCGCGCAGGACGACAAGCGTAGCTTCGCTCTGCGCGAGCCACAGATAGCCGCGCTCTTCGTAGCCCGGATCGACGCCCGTCATCTCGCGAAAGCGGAGCAGCTCTTCGCGCGCCAGCAAGGAGAGCCGTACGTTGACGGCGGTACCGTATTGCGCGCGGAACCCGCCGGTGGCGCGGCCAGTGCTTCCTTCGCCGGGTCCCTGTCCGCGGTCGAGGAGCAGCACATCGCGGACCCCGAGCTGCGCGAGATGAAAGGCGACGCTCGCACCGACCACGCCAGCGCCGACAATGACGACGTCCGCTTTCATTCGCCCTTCGACCATGACGCGAAGCGCCCGGCGCAGCAAGCGACATCCCTCTTGCAAGCCGTGCTCGCTTCCGTCTATCTACGGCTCGTGCCCGAAACCCTTCTGGAGACGCGTGGACTGTGCAAACAGTTCCGCGGATTCTTCGCAGTGAAGGGAGTGGACCTGAAGGTCGAGCGCGGCACCATCCACGCGCTGATCGGCCCGAACGGCGCCGGCAAGACCACCTGCTTCAATCTCTTGACGCGCTTTCTCCCCGCCACCGAAGGGGTCATCCTCTACGAGGGGAAAGACATCACCAAAGAGAAGCCTTCGCGGGTGGCGCGGATGGGCCTCGTGCGCTCCTTCCAGATCTCGGCGGTGTTCGGCAACCTGACCGCGCTCGAGAACGTGCGCATCGCGCTACAGAAGCAGCGCGGCGGGTCCTTCGATTTCTGGCGCAGCGACCTCTGCTTGAAGCAATACGACGGCGAGGCGCGCGCGCTCCTCGCGCAGGTGGGGTTGGACGGCTTCGCGGAGACGCCCGCGGTCGAGCTGTCCTACGGGCACAAGCGCGCGCTCGAAATCGCCACCACGCTTGCGCTCTCGCCGCGCATGCTGCTCCTCGACGAGCCCACCGCCGGCATGGGCCACGAGGACGTGGAGCGCATCGCCGCCCTCATCCAGCGGGTCGCCAAGGACCGCACCGTCCTGATGGTCGAGCACAACCTGGGCGTGGTCGCGAGCCTCTCCCACCGCATCACCGTGCTCGCGCGCGGAGAAGTGCTTGCGGAAGGCGACTACGCGCAGGTGTCGAAGAACCCCGCGGTGGTGGCCGCCTATCTCGGGAGTGAGCATGCCTGACAAGAGGCTGCTCGACGTCCACGCCCTGCAAGCGTGGTACGGCGAGTCGCACGTGCTCCACGGCGTGGATCTGCACGTCGACGAAGGGGAGCTCGTCACCCTGGTCGGCCGCAACGGCGCCGGCAAGACGACCACTCTCAAATGCCTGATCGGCCTCTTGCACAAGCGCAAAGGCGCGGTCTCGCTCGCGGGCGTGGAAACCATCTCGCTGCCCGCACATAAAATCGCCCGGATGGGCATTGCCTATTGCCCCGAAGAGCGCGGCATCTTCGCCAGCCTGGACGTCGAGGAGAACCTGCTCTTGCCGCCGCAGGTGCGCGAAGGCGGCCTTTCCACCCAGCAAGTGTTCGAGCTCTTTCCCAACCTGAAGGAGCGGCTGCGCAGCCAAGGCACGAGGCTCTCCGGCGGCGAGCAGCAGATGCTCGCCATCGCCCGGATCCTGCGCACCGGAGCGCGCCTCTTGCTCCTCGACGAGCCCACCGAAGGGCTCGCGCCGGTGATCGTGCAGCAGATCGGCAAGGCCATCCGCGAGCTCAAGTCGCGCGGGTTCACCATCCTCTTGGTGGAGCAGAACCTGCGCTTCGCCGGCCAGGTGGCCGATCGGCATTACGTGATGGAAGGCGGCCGCGTCGTCGACGAGATCGCCAACGCGGCCCTGCAAGAGAGCATGCCCAAAGTTCGCACCTACCTCGGAGTGTGACGATGACGAAGAAACTTGCCGCAGCAATCTTTGCCCTCTGCGTGGCGACGGCTGCCCGCGCGGAATTCTCGGACAACGTGATCAAGATCGGCGTCTTGAACGACGCCTCCGGCCTCTACGCCGACCTGGGCGGCAAGGGATCGCTCATCGCCGCGCAGATGGCCGTCGAGGACTTCGGCGGCAAGATCGGCAACACCCCCATCCAGGTGGTGTACGCCGATCACCAGAACAAGCCGGACGTCGGCTCCAACATCGTGCGGCAGTGGATCGACGTCGACCACGTGGACGTCATCGTCGACGTGCCCACCTCCTCGGTGGCGCTGGCGGTCGCGCAGGTGGTGAAGGAGAAGAACAAGGTGTTCTTGGCGAGCGGCCCCGGCTCGAGCGATCTCACCGGCAAGTCGTGCACGCCGAACACCGTCCACTGGACCTACGACACCTACGCGCTCGGCAACGTGACCGGCACCGCGGAGGTGCAGGCGGGCGGCAAGACCTGGTTCTTCCTCACCGCCGACTACGCCTTCGGCCAGGCCCTGGAGCGCGACACCACCAAGGTGGTGCAGGCGGCAGGCGGCAAGGTGCTGGGGGCAGTCCGCCACCCGCTCAACACCTCCGACTTCTCGTCGTACCTTTTGCAGGCCCAGTCGTCCGGCGCGGACGTCATCGGCCTCGCCAACGCCGGCGGCGACACCGTCAACTCCATCAAGGCCGCGCACGAGTTCGGCTTGACCAAGAGCGGGAAGCAGAAACTCGCCGGCCTCCTCGTCTTCGTCACCGACGTCCATTCCTTGGGCCTCGGGACCGCCCAGGGCCTCTTGCTCTCCGAGTC
>DASXHM010000116.1:0-4831 GCA_036488495.1 Myxococcales bacterium
ACCAGGATCCCATCACGCACACGCCCGGAGCGCATCCGGTCGGAGTTGGCGCGGGCGCAGCGGGAGCGGGTGCGGCCGGCGCCGCCATCGGAGGCGCCGTTGGCGGTCCCATCGGCGCAGTGGCAGGAGCGGCCATCGGCGCGGTGGTCGGCGGTCTCGGCGGCAAGGCGGCTGCGGAGTCGGTCAACCCGACCATCGAAGACACCTATTGGCGCGACAACTACGCCAGCCGTCCGTACGCCAAGCAGGGCGAGCATTATGAAACCTATCGTCCGGCATATCAGTTCGGCTGGTCGGCGCGGATGATGCACCCAGGCTCGACCTGGGAGCAGATCGAGGGCGATCTCGGCAAGAGCTGGGAGCTCGACCGCCAGGGCAAGACCAACCTGCGCTGGGAGGATGCGCGCCACGCCGCCAGGGACGCGTGGGACCGCATCGGCCCGCCGCCCGGCGGGTCCGACACGGTTCACTGAGCGGCTCTACCCGAGGGTGGCTTTGACGCTCATTGGAATCTTGAGCGCGTTCGACATCGGGCAGCCGTTTTTCGCATCCTCGGCTGCCTTGGCGAACGCGCTCTGATCCATTCCGGGCACCTCACCGGTGACGGTCAGCGCAGACGACTTCACCTCGAAGGCGCCGCCCGTCTTGGGACCGAATTCGACCACGCAGGTGGTCTCGAGTCGCCGCGCCGGATGCTTCGCCTGGGCGAGGCCGTGGGAGAGCGCCATCGAAAAGCAGCTCGCGTGGGCCGCGGCGAGCAGCTCTTCCGGGGTGGTGTGCTTGGGCGCGCCCTCGGTGCGCGACTTCCAGTTCAGATCCGCCTGGAAGGTCCCGCTTGCCCCGCTGGTCGAGCCCTTGCCGGACATCAAGTCGCCTTCCCACCGCGCCGTCGCCTTGCTCTGCATGGCTGCCTCCTGTGAAGGGCGCCTGATCTAACAGATGGGCGCTCCCGGGCACTTGCAAACGAGGCTTGACTGAACCCGTGTTCAGGGGCAGCTTCTCGTGCGATGCTGCGGCCCGTCCACAATCCGCCGAACCCGTGGCTTTCGACCGAGGTCGAATATCTGGAGGATCCGCCCGACGCGCGGCTGGAGGTCTACGAAGATCACACCCGCGAGATCGTCGCCTCCAACGACAGTCCGGACCTCGGCTTCAAATTCAGCGTCAATCCGTACCGCGGCTGCTTCCACGGCTGCGCATACTGCTACGCGCGCCCTTCGCACGAGTATCTCGGCCTCGGCGCCGGCACCGACTTCGATCGCAAGATCACCGTCAAGCCGCGCGCTGCCGAGCTGCTCCGCGAGACGTTCGAGAGGCCGTCGTGGAAGGGCGAGTTGATCGTCTTTTCCGGCATCACCGACTGCTACCAGCCGCTCGAGGCGAGCTACCGGCTGACCCGCGGATGCCTGGAAGTCTGCGCGGACTATCGCAATCCGGTCGGCATCATCACCAAGTCGCCTTTGATCGAGCGCGACATCGACGTGCTGCAACGGCTGAACGCGGTCGCGCGGCTCGGCGTGACCGTCAGCATTCCCATCTGGGACCGAGCGCACGCCCACGCCATCGAGCCGTTCGTCGCCACGCCGGAACGCCGGATGACCACCGTCGCGCGCCTCGCTGCAGCCGGCCTCGACGTCTGCGTCAACGTCGCGCCCGTCATCCCCGGGCTCGCCGACAGCGACATGCCGCGCATCCTGGAAGCGGCGAAAGCGGCCGGCGCGCGGCGGGCCGGCTATACGTTTTTGCGCCTGCCGGGGTCGGTCGCGAAAGTCTTCGAAGAGCGGCTGCGGGAGAGCCTTCCCTTGCGCGCGGAGCGGGTGCTTTCGCGGGTGCGAGAGGCGCGCGGCGGCAAGCTGTACGACTCGCGTTTTGGAATCCGCGGCACCGGGCAAGGTCAGTATGCGGATGCCATCGGGGCGCTCTTCGAGCAAACCACGAAGCGGCTCGGGCTGCAGGAAGGCTGGCCGGAAGCGACGGAGACGTTCAAAAGGCCCGGCCGCGGCAAGCAGTTGCCGCTGTTATAGTCGCGGCCGATGACCGTCTCGCTCCTCACCGATCCGCTCTGCATCGAGCACGACCCGGGCGATGGCCACCCCGAGCGGCCGGAGCGCTTGCGTTCCATCCTGCGCTCCTTGACCGAGCATTCGGTGCGCGGAACGTTGCTGTCGTCGCCGCCGCCCGCGACCGTTGAAGAGCTGCAGCGCGTGCACGATCCGCGCTACGTGCAGGCCATCTTGGAGTTGCGCGGGCAATCCGGCGCGCTCGACGGCGACACGGCCATTTCGGACGACTCGGTGGATGCTGCGCTGCTTGCCGCGGGCGCTGCGGCCGAAGGCGTCCGCCAGGTGCTCGACGGAAAGGCCACCTCGGCCTTCGCGCTGGTCCGTCCGCCCGGGCATCACGCCGTCTCCACCCGCGCGATGGGGTTCTGCCTCTTCAACAACGTCGCCGTCGCCGCCGCCGAGGCGCATGCGCGCGGCATCCAGCGAGTGCTCTGCGTCGACTGGGACGTCCACCACGGCAACGGCACCCAGGACGCCTTTTATTCGAGCGACAAACTGCTCTTCGTCAGCACCCATCAATGGCCGCTCTATCCCGGGACCGGCGCGTTCGACGAAACCGGCGCGGGACCGGGGGCCGGCTTTACCGTCAATGCACCCTTGCCGGCCGGCTCGACCAACGACGACTACGCCGCGGTGTTTGCGGAGGCGCTCTTGCCCATCGCCGACGCCTACCAGCCCGAGCTGGTCTTGGTCTCCGCCGGATTCGACGCGCACAAGGACGATCCGCTCGCCTCGATGCAGCTCGACGACGACGGCTTCGCCATGCTCTGCGGCGCGGTCAAGGCGGTCGCCGACAAGCATTGCCAAGGGCGGATGGTGCTGACGCTCGAAGGCGGCTACGACGTGGAGGCGCTTGCGCGGAGCGTGCGCGGCTGCGTGCAGGTGCTGGCAGGAAGCGAGCCGCCGCCATTGAAAGGACAGCCTTCGCGTGCGGCGGCCGCGGTCCGGCAGGTGGTGGCTGCGCAGCGCGCACACTGGGAGCTCGGATGAAACGGCTTGCGTTGGCACTGGTGCTGCTATCTGCGTGCGGTGGAAGCGGCACTGCGCCCGCGAAGAATCTGCACTGGTTTGCCACCTGTGGCGCCCCCCTCTGCACGGCGGACGCCGGGGTGGGCAACGGCTGCGCCGACCACCAGGTGGGCGAATCGTGCACCGTCGAGGGCGACCTGTGCGGCAATCGCGACGGCTGCCACGGACCGCTCGTGTGCGCTGCTTCCGACCCGCTCGCCGGAGTGGTGTGCCCACTTTAGGCGCGGAAGATCCGGCGTTCGGGCGTGAGCAGGTCGCCCACGTTCCATCCGCGCGCGATCCGTGATTGATTCCTGGCCGGGGGGGTTCCCATGGTTCGTGCGGTCGCTCGAACGCTCGACGAACATTGGCGGCAGCGTGAGCGCGGCGTTCCCACGCTGTCCGTCCTCTGCGGACCCGACCCGGCTGCGCGCGCCGAATGGCGATCGTGGGCAGGCCAGAGCGGCATCATCTCCGATGCGACCGCGCCCGACTCGATGGTGCTCGCGCTCGCGGTGGCAGTCCGGCCTTCGCTCTACGCCGCGGCGCTGCGGCGGGTCGCGCTGCGCGCGGGCGTGTCTTCCACTTCCGTCGTGCGCTCGGCGGCTTCCGGCAATGCTGGCTTCGCCAAGTTGCTCGAAGTGCTCGATTCCTCCGCCACCGAAGAATGTTGTCGCGCGGCCCTCACCGACCTGCCCTTCCCGGGCTCGCCGGAAACGCTGCTGCACACGCTGGATGAATTGCGGATTGCGCTCCCGCCGGTCTTCCTCTCCGCTGGAATGGACGCCCTGGCCGCCGCGGCGGCGCTGACGCAGGCGGAGCCCCGCGTCCAACTCGCGCTCTGTCTGCACGACGCCTGCGCGCTGAGCGGCGCTCCGGACAGCCGCGCGAAGTCGCTCGCGCGTGCAGGCCTGATCGATTGCGGGGCCGAAAGCGAAGTGGAAGCGGAGGCAGTCGAACCGGGCGACTTTGCCCGCGGTCCGGAGTTGTTCCTTTTCCGCATGTTCGAATCCGCCCCCGATCTGGCGGGCGTCTTCAAGCTCAACGAACGGATTGCGCTGGATTCGAGCGGCTGGGAGATCGATCTCCTCGCCCGCGGCGCGAGGATCGCGATCGAAATCGACGGGTATCACCACTTCCAGGACGCCGACTCCTACCGCCGCGACCGCCGCAAAGACCTGGACCTGCAAGAAGCCGGATACCTGGTGCTGCGTTTTCTCGCCGCCGACGTGGTTCCCGAGCTGGACCGCCTTCTGGAAACGACGCGCCGGGCGCTGCGCAGCCGCCTCTCGCCGGCCTGATCAAGCGGCCTCGAGCCGCGCTTCCCCCGCCGGCTCGCGCAAGACGCTTCCAGCCTCGATGCGCAGGACGTTGCCGCGCCAGTCGATCTTCCGGCGGAACGCGCCCACCGCCCAGAGCGCGGCGATGATCAAATCCTTCGCCGGAATCAGGACGAGTTCGGAGAGCGATGGAAATCGCCCTGACAAGCGGCGGCACAAGAGCGCATCGCCCGCGCACTTGAGCCCCACTGCCGCGGCGCTCACCGCCACAAAGCGCAGGTCCAGCCCGCGCCTCGAGACGGTGAGCGTGCACGACCACAGCGCAATCCACGCCAGCGGATTGAGCAGCACTTCCGCGAAGTAGGCGAGCGGCGCGACCCGCCTGCGCATCTGCGCCCAGCGCAGATGCCGGTTCACGAATCGGTCCAGCGTCCAGCCGTCGTTCGTCACCTCCACGAGGCACGGCGACAGCGCCACTTC
>DASXHM010000133.1:0-25011 GCA_036488495.1 Myxococcales bacterium
CCGACATCTGCCGCGAGGTGGTGGACGCGATGGAGACCCTCCATCCCACCCGCACCTTCCGGTTCGTCGCGGGAGCTGGGAACACCGAAGGCGAATGGGACCGGGATCGGATCGTGCGCGCACTCTCGAACTTGATGACCAACGCGGTCAACTACGGCGACCAGGCGGCGGAGGTCACGCTGTCCGTCGAGGGGCAGGAGGACTTCGTCGAGGTTCGCGTCCACAACCGCGGCAACCCGATTCCGCCGGAGTTGCAGGCGCGCATCTTCGAGCCGTTCACGCGCGCGGAGTCCGCCGCCGACCGCGAGGGCTTGGGTCTTGGGCTCTTCATCGTGCGCGAGATCGTGCGCGCGCACGGCGGCACCGTCGAGGTCGCCTCCGGGGAGGGGGAGGGGACGACGTTCACGGTGCGGCTTTCGCGGCGGTGACGGGCTGTACGGTGCGCTTTGAACCGCTACGCTGCGGTGACCGCGTCGTCGTCCGGGTGCAAGGGGGTTGCCGAGAGGACCCTCGCCAGCTTGCGCTCCAGATCGAGAGTGTACGTGATGGAATACCCGCCGATGCGCAGGCAGAGGAAGTCGTCCGGAGTGACGGTCCGCGCCCAGGGGACGGACGGCCAGACTGCCGCGGAAGCCTCCAGGATGCCGAGCAACTCACGCCTGACCCGCGTGCACAAGCGGGGAGCTTGCGCCACGAGAACCACCGCATTCGGAGCGAACACCACTTCTGCCACGGATGAGATGATGGGGACGCCCGCCCCGACCCGCCACGGACCAGGAGTAAAAAAACAAGCATTTCCGCCGATTTGGCTCGGCCATGCGAGCTTGCGGCTGGCCCTCGCCCTAGCCGCCGCCGCCCTCCCAGCCCGTGCCGCCGACCACATCTCAGACGTTTTCCCGGACCACATCCCGGACCACATCTCAGACGATTTCGGGAGCCGCATCTCAGACGTTTTTCGGGCTGGCCCTTCGGACGCCCTCTCGCTGACTCCCGCCGACGCCGTCATCATCCCCGCTGCGCTGGTGGTCTTCGGCGGCATCCCGCTCCTGCACCTGGCGCCTGCGCATTGCCGCGTCTGTGACGGTCCGGACGACAGCGGCCTGCCCGGATCGGTCGGCTCCGGCCGCGGCAGCCTGAACGGTGTCGACGCCTTCTTTCACGACGCGCTGACCGGGGCGGTCGTCTCCCGCAAGACGGCCGACACCACCTCCACCGTCCTCGCCTATGGGGTGACTCCGGCGTTCGCCTTGGGCACCGCCTTGTTCGCGACCGGCCCGCACGCGTCGTCGGGCGCCGGCGTGCGCGCCGCGGTCATCGTCGTCGAGAGCGTGGCGCTCGCGGGAGCGGCCACCGAGCTCCTCAAAGTCGGCTTCGCGCGCAAGCGGCCCTATGTGCGCTACGGAACCGGCACCTTGGAATCGCCTTACGACATCAGCGACGACGAGAGCCGGCAGGGATTCGTCTCCGGCCACACCAGCGCGGTGGCGGCGCTCGGCATCAGCGCGGCGCTCTGCGCGAGCCTGCAGGACTCGGAATTTGCGCCCGCCGCATGGACGGCCGCGGGGACACTCGTGGCCTTGACCGGGACGCTGCGGATGGTGGCCGAGCAGCACTATTTCACCGACGTGCTGGCGGGGACCGCAGTGGGCGCCGCGGCCGGAGTGGCCGTCCCGCTCTTGCATCGGAACGGCGTGCATGTGACCGGCAACGGGTTCGCCGTCTCCTTCTAAAACCGGTCGTTTCCCAGCCCTTCCGCAGCGCCGGTCGTTCTGACCGCTTCCGCAGCGCCGGTCGGTCCGACCCTTCTGCATGCCGCTGGCCGAGGAGACGGGCGAGCACCCGCCGCCGGAAAACGCCCCGCCGGCCCCCCGAAAGCCCGTCGTGCAAATCCGCACTCCTGGTCGCTGGCCGATTGGGCGCGCCGGACACAACATAGCTTCAGCCATGGGGAGCCCTCGCCGCGTCTTGGTCGCCGATGATTACGACGACGCGCGCGATCTGTACGCGGTCTACCTGCGCAGCCTGGGCTACGAGGTGGTGGTCGCTTCCGACGGGCTGCAGGCGCTGAATTCCGCCATGAACCTGCCCATCGACGTGGTGATCCTCGACATCGCCATGCCCGGGCTGGATGGCCTGGAAGTCTTGCGGCGGCTCCGCGCGGCGGGAAATCACGTCCCCGTCATCACGCTGACCGCATCCACCTTCCCGACCGTCACCGACCTGGCCACCGCCGCGGGGTGCGATCTGGCGATGGAGAAGCCCTGCGGTCCCGACGAGCTGGAACGTGCGATCTGCAAGGTGCTCGACGCGCGCGCCGCGATGACGCGCGCGTAGCACTCCGCGCGAGAGCGTCGTACGCCGCGCGCGTAGTCCGGCCCCCCTGGTACCCGGCGCGTAGTCCGCCGCGGCAAATGCTACACGGCATGGGTGGAGCCCGCGCTTCAATTCGTCCTCTTGTTCAGCGCCGCCACAGCGGTCGCCATCGCCACCCGTTGGCTGCGCGTGCCGTACACGGTTGCGCTGGTCCTGGGCGGCCTCGCCCTGGGCGCGCTGCCGCTCGCGTCGCGGCCCCACCTGACGCGCGATCTGCTCTTCGCGGTGGCCCTGCCGGGCCTCTTGTTCGAGGCGGCGGTGCACCTGCGCGAGGACGACCTGGCGGGAAGCACGCTGGGCATCGCCGCGCTCGCCGTCCCCGGCATCGTCGTCATCCTCGCCGCCACCGCGCCGCTCATGCACGCGCTCGTCCCGCGTCTCGCGCTCATCGACGCGCTGGCGTTCGCGGCCGCGACGGTGGCGACCGATCCCATCGCCGTCGTCGCCACCTTCCGCGAGGTGAACGCTCCCCGGCGGCTGGCTGCGCTGGTGGAGGGCGAGAGCCTGTTCAACGACGGCACCGGCGTGGTGGTCTTCAACCTGGTGGTGGCCGCAGCCGCGGGGGCCGCGCTCTCGCTCGGGTCGGCCGCGCTGCAGTTCGTGTTGGTGAGCGCCGGTGGCGCGCTCGTCGGCGGTGTGCTCGCGCTCGTGATTGTCGCCGTCCTGCGCAAGGCCTTCGACCCGATGATCGAAGTGACGCTCACAGTGATTGCCGCCTACGGCTCCTTCGCGCTGGCGGAGCGCGTCCACGCTTCCGGCGTCATCGCCGCGGTGGTCGCGGGGCTCGTCTGCGGAAGGGCAGGGCGGCGCGGCGTCCCGGCGTCGCTCGACGTTCTGCACACCTTCTGGGAGTACGTCGCGTTCGCGCTCAACTCCATCGTCTTCCTGCTCATCGGCCTCGAAGTAAAGCCCCTCGCGCTCTTGCGCGATTGGGCTGCCATCCTTCTCGCGTACGCGGTGGTGACTGGGGTGCGCTTCGCGGTGGTGTTCGGGACGGCGGCGCTGCTGCGGCGCACCCGCGAGCGGCAGCCCTGGCGCTGGACGGTCGTCGCCAGTTGGAGCGGGCTCCGCGGGGCGCTGGCCATGGTCCTCGCGCTGTCGGTGCCGGAGTCATTCCGCGCGCGGAACCTGATCATCCACCTGACCTTCGGCGTGGTTCTGCTCTCCATCGTCGTGCAGGGGCTGACGATGGGAAAGCTGCTCCGCTGGCTGCGCGTCGCGGAGCCTGTTTCGGACCCGGCCAAGACCGCCGCGCCACCTGCGTAGCCGCAGCGACTAAGCAGCCTTCTTCGGCGCCAGCGCGACCGCCTGCCGGAGCGCCTCGACCAGGCTGCGCTCGTCGGCCTTGCCGGTGCCGGCGATGTCGAACGCGGTGCCGTGGTCGACGGAAGTCCGGACGAACGGCAGCCCGACGGTGACGTTCACGCCCGCTTCCAGCCCGAGCACCTTCACCGGGCCGTGGCCCTGGTCATGGTACATGGCGACCACCAGATCGAAGTCGCCGCGCCCGGCGCGGAAGAAGACGGTGTCCGCCGGAAGCGCGCCCACCGCGTCGATGCCCTCGGCGCGCAGCTTCTGCACCGCCGGATCGATCTTCTCCTCCTCTTCATGCTGCCCGAAGAGCCCGTGCTCGCCCGCGTGCGGGTTGATTCCGCAGACGGCGATCTTGGGCTTCTCAATGCCGGCTCGCACCAGCGCCAGGTGCCCGCGGCGGATGGTCCGCTCGACCAGGCCGGGCTCGATTTTGCGCACCGCATCGACGAGCCCGATGTGCGTCGTCACGTGGATCACCCGCAGCTTCGGGGTCATCAGCATCATCGAGACTTCCGGCGTGTTGGAGAGCTTTGCCAAAAGCTCGGTGTGGCCGGGGAAGAGGTGGCCTCCCGCGTGCAGCGCTTCCTTGTTGAGCGGCGCAGTGCAGATGGCGTCGATGCGCCCCGCTTGCGCGAGCTGCACCGCTTTGGCGATGAACTCGTACGCGCCGTGCCCGGCGACGCCGGAGAGCTGACCGAACGGAAGATCGTCGGGGATCACCGGAACGTCGATGCAATCGATCTCGCCGAAGCGGGAACCCGCCCGGAAGGTGTCGGGCACGGTGTGGATGGAGAGCTTGGACCCGACGATCTGCGCGGCCTTCCGCAGCCGTTGCGCGTCGCCGACCACCACCGGCCGGCACCATTCGTAGACGTCCTTCACCGCCAGCGCC
This sequence comes from Myxococcales bacterium, assembly GCA_036488495.1. Taxonomy (GTDB): domain Bacteria; phylum Myxococcota; class Myxococcia; order Myxococcales; family 40CM-4-68-19; genus 40CM-4-68-19. The sequence continues at coordinate 4,580 of DASXHM010000133.1, forward strand.
TTGACGATGATCTCGGGGCCGATGCCGGCGGCGTCGCCCATGGTGATGCCGATGATTGGACTTTTCATGCAGATCTCCTCAGTCGGTCATGCGGTGGAGCGCGGCGGATGCGCGGAGAAGCGTTTCGCGGGTTCCGAAACCGCCCGCCTTGGTCACGAGCAAGAGCGACCCGGCGAGCCCGAAGGGGACACCCGCTTCGATCTCGCCGAGCAGCGCGATGCCCGACAGATCGAGCGCCGCAAGAAGCGCGCGGGCCGTGTCGCCGCCGGTCGCGATCAGGCCCGAACAGCGCACCGCATGGGGGGCGGCGAATTCGCCCAAGGCCCGGGCGAGCTCGAGCGCCTTGCCCAGATCGAGCTCGCGGGCGACGTCGATGGCGACCAGGCAATCGCGGCCGTCGCCGAGCGCCCGTTCGAGCTCGTCGCCGGGCTGGTTCCGCGCGAGCAGCGCCTCGGGCTTGATCACGAGAGAGAACATCCGAGGCGAAGAAGCGAGCGCATCGGCCTGCGCGCGGGAGGCTCCGGCGCGGCTCCCGACCAGTGTGAGGACGGGTCCCTTCCGCCGCGGCGGCAGTTGCGGCGCACCGCCGGGGCGCAAGGCCAGCGCCTTCGGAAGCTGCCGCGCGAGGCCGGAAGAACCGGCCCAGACGACGCGGCGGTGCAGCCGTGCGGCCGCCTGCGCGATCAACGCCAGATCGTCGTCCGTCTCCGCATCGCACACCGCAGCGCTGGCAGCCTCGGCGGCCGTTCCCAGCGCGCTCTCTGCCGACGCACGGATCTGCCCAAGCCGCACCACGGCCGTGCGCAGGCCCTCTGCGCGGAGCATCTCGGCGAGCGTCGAAGGTCCGCGCATTCCCGAGCTGCGCCAGATCTCGGTGTCGCCTAGCCGCACGCCCTGCACCAGGACTTCGCCGTCGATGGTGGTCCGCCCTGCCGCGGGAAAGGCCGGGGCCGCCACGACGAAAGCGCCTTTGGCGATGGCGGCGATCTCCGACCCTGCGTTTCCGCGCAGCGTCGAATCGATCTTTTTGTAGAGGACGCTCGCCGCACCGGCTGCCGCGGCGGTCCGGCGGGCTGCCTCGGCCGCGGGCAACGCCCGGCTGTCGGTGTCCACGGCCAGGACGCGCGCGGAAGGCGCCGGCTTTCCGCCCGTCGCGACGAATGTCTCGATGCCGGCGAGCGTGAAGGCGATGCCGCAATCGGCGGCGCCGGTGAGGTCGTCCGCGATGATGGTCACTTCCGGCACGTCACGCCTCGTCCGGTCTCGGCCCGACGCGCCTCGACCACCAGGCGGTCACAATCGGCACCAGGACCGCCGTCACCACCACGCTGGTCGCGACCAGGACGGTGCCGCTCGCCGCCGCCGCCTTGTACGCCGGGTTGGCTGACGCGACGATGGCCGGGACCGCTGCGGCATTGCCTGCCGTCGAGGCTGCAGCGAGCCCGGCGATGCCGTTTCCGCCGGTCAGCTTGTCGGCGATCAAGAGCACCGTCCCCGTCACCAGCACCACGAACACGCCCAGGCCAAGCCCGAGGATTCCTGCCTTCCACACGCTGGTCAGATCGATGCCCGCGCCGAGACCGAAGGCGAAGAATGGAATCATCACCGGCACCGCCCTGGCGAGGAACTCGCGCATCTCCGGGTCGAGGTTTCCGAGGATCATCCCGACCACGAGCGGCAGCACCGCTCCGACCAAGGCCTGCCAGGGAAAGGCGGAGAGGCCGGCAATCCCCAACGTCACCATGGTGAGAAACGGCCCCGATTCGATGCTCATGATCGAGTACGCGCCGACGTCGCGCGCGGAGCCGAACTGGCCCATCAGCGCCATGTAGAGGCCGCCGTTGGTGTCGTTGAGCGAGGCGACGACGGCCAAGGTCGAGAGCCCGGCCAGGACGCCGCCGGCGATGGGCGCCTCGTGCCACAGTCGCCCGAGCACGATGCCGCAGACGGCCGCGACCAGCACCTTGCTCAAGAACAGCGCGCCGCCCTTCTTCAGGATGTACGGCGTCGCTTTCAGCTCGAGCGTCGCTCCCATGCAGACGTAGAAGACGGCCAGGATGGGCAGGGCGCCGCTGAAGAGGGCGCCCGTGAACGAGCCGAAGAACTTGCCCGCGTTGGGCCACAGGGTGACGAGGATGGCGCCGGTGAAGAGCGGGACAATCATCATCCCGCCCGGAACCCGCTCGATGCTGCGCTTGATGGGGAGCTGCATTCCGTTCAAGGGTGATACCTGCTTCCTTCGCGGGAAATGCTCGAAGGCGCGAGGGCCTGGCTACGTTCGTCCACGGTCCGCGAAGCAGCAGCGCTTGCTCGCCCGGCCCCCCAGCAGCACCTGGGACTGCCGACCTGCGAATGGTGACGGCGGCGAGCGCACAGCGGCTTGGCGCGGCGCGAACGATGCACACTTTCCGTAGATGCGCGCAGACGTGCTCATCGCCGGTGGAGGCGCGACTGGCGCGCTTCTCGCCATCCACCTGCTCAGGACGGCGCAGCGCGAGCACGTCATCGTCATCGCGGAACGGAGCGGGCGGTTCGGCGAAGGGCTCGCGTACTCCACCCGCGATCCGCTGCACCTGATGAACGTTCCTGCCCGCGCGCTCAGCGCCATCTCGGGCTTGCCGGACGACTTCGTCGAATGGCTCGCCGCGAAGCTGCCCGGCTCGACGGCGTCCACCTTCGCGCCGCGCCAGCTCTACGGCGCCTACCTCGCGGAGTCGCTGGCGCTGGCGCAAAGCGCATCCGCAGCCCAGCTCGTGCGCATCCCGAAAGAAGTCACCGACGCCGCGGAGACCGCCTCCGGAGTGCGGGCGAAGCTCGCCGACGGCTCGTCCATCGACGCGTCGTTCGCGGTCTTGGCGCTCGGCAATCCGCCGCCCGCGAACCCCAACGTTCCCGACGGCGGGCTGTATGAGAGCGGGCTCTACCGGCGCTCTCCGTGGGGGTCCGACGCGCTCGACGATCTGGCGCCGGACGCGCCCGTTCTCCTGATCGGCACCGGCCTGACCATGGTGGACACTGCGTTGTCCTTGTCGCGGCGCGGGCATCGCGGGGTCATCCATGCGCTGTCGCGGCACGGACTTCTTCCGGCGCGCCACGAGCGCCATGCGCCGCCGCCGACGCCCTGGATTCCGAAAAAGCCCACCAGCGTCCGCGCGCTCTTGCGCGAGCTGCGCGAGCAGCCCTCCTGGCGAAACGGCGTGGACGGCTTGCGGCCTCTCTCGCAGCGGCTCTGGGCAGGGCTCGAAGACGAGGAGCGCGCGCGCTTCCTGCGGCACCTCCGGCTCTATTGGGACGTCCACCGCCATCGCATGGCGCCGGAAGTCGCCGATGCCATCGCGCTGATGCGCTCGTCGGGGCAGCTCCAGGTGGCTCCGGGCCGGTTGATCGATTTCCAGCTCGAGCCCTTTGCCGCGATTGCCCGCTATCGGCCGCGCGGGAGCAAGAGCGTTCGTTCGATGCGCATCGCCCGGGTGATCAACTGCACCGGCCCTGCGTGCCTGCGCAGCGCGGGCGGCGTGCTCGTCCAGCGCCTCCTGACGCGAGGCTTGCTTTGTCTCGACGGCTTGGGCCTCGGCATCGAGGCGGCGTTCGACGGAGCGTGCTTCGACCGCCGCGGCACCAGGAGCGCGGTGCTGTATGCGGCAGGCCCGCTCCTGCGCGGAGTGCTCTGGGAGTCGACCGCCATCCCGGAGATCCGCGCCCAGGCGGAGGCGCTCTCCGAGCGGCTGCTCTTGCAGCTCGAAGGCACTACGGCCGGCCTCGCGCACGCGTAGAAGCGCGCTCTCCACAGCGGCGCCCGCGACTTTTGAGCGCTGGCACCCTGCGCGGCCGACGCTTAGCCTTTCGCCATGAAAGCCTCGGATCAGGTCGTGGTCGTCACCGGCGCCTCCAGCGGGGTTGGCCGGGCCATCGCGCGCGCGTTCGGGCAGCGCGGGGCAAAGGTCGCCCTCATCGCGCGAGGAAGGGAAGCGCTCGAGCACTGCCGCGAGGAGATCGAGACCGCCGGCGGCGAGGCACTGGTGTTGCCGCTCGACGTCTCCGATCCGCAAGCCGTCGATGCCGCCGCCGACCGGGCAGCCGCACGCTTCGGGCGCATCGACACCTGGGTCAACGTCGCCTTCGTCTCGGTCTTTTCTCCGGTCGCGCAGATGCGCCCCGAGGAATACCGCCGGGTCATCGAGGTCAACTACCTCGGTTACGTCCACGGCACCCAGGCGGCGCTGCGCCACATGCGGCCGCGCAACCAAGGGCTGATCTTGCAGGTCGGCTCGGCCCTCACCTACCGCTCGATTCCGCTGCAGAGCGCGTACTGCGCGAGCAAGGCGGCCATCCGCGGCTTCACCGATTCGTTGCGCTGCGAGCTGCTCCACGAAAAGAGCGGCATCCGCGTCTCGATGCTGCAGCTCCCGGCCGTGAACACGCCGCAGTTCGACGTGGTCCGCTCGCGCCTGCCTCGCAAGCCGCAGCCGGTGCCGCCCATCTACCAGCCGGAGATCATCGGCGAGGCGGCGGTGCGGGTCTCCGAACGGCCGGTGCGCGAATTGTGGCTCGGGCCGAGCGCCATCAAGGCCATCGTCGGGCAGATGCTCGCGCCCGGTTACGCCGACCGCTATCTCGGGCGCACCGGCTACGACTCGCAGCAAACCGACGAGCCGGCCGACAAGGATCGCAAGGACAACGTCTTCTCGCCCTTGCCGGGAGACCGCGGCGCTCACGGGAGATTCGACGATCGGTCGCGGCAGTTCAGCCTGGAGATCTGGGCCCGGCTGCATCTGCGCCAACTGCTTGCCGCCGGCGCTTGCGCGGTGCTTGGCATGGCGGGCGCGCGCGCACTGCGCGCCTGAAGCGTCGTCGTGGTCGTCCGCGTTTTCGTGGACGCGACTCGTGCGCGGCTCGTGCTGGTTTTCGTTCTGGCCTACGGTGGCGCGAAGCGCTGGCGGGCGCAGCCGATGGCGTCGTACGGCAGCTTCGCCGAGAGATCGAAGTCGCTTTGCAGCGCGAGCGTCGAGGCCTTCATCGCCGCGACGTCGTGGTCGCACTTCGGCCAGCGCGCCGCGAAGAGATAAAACACCACGTCCCAGCGGTCCTGCACCGAGAGCGCGTCGCCGAAGCCGGGCATTGCCGTCTCCAGGCCGCCGTAGGTGATGCGCGCGAAGGTGTCGTAGGGACGAAACGCGCGGTCCGGATGGAGCAGGTCGCTCGGCGGCGGATCGAGCTTCACCGAAATCTCCGGATGCCCGTCGGCATGGGTGCCGTGGCAAGCGGCGCAGGCGGCGGCATAGACCTTGGCGCCGTGGGCGAGGTTCGGCGTCGCAGGAGGCGTCATCGGGAGCTTCGCGCGGAGCGCGATCCGGTCGGAGAGGAGCGCGGCGTCGTGCGGCAGATCGTAGTCGACGGAGGTTCTTGCCCGCCCGCGGAGCGCCCGGATCGCCTGTAGCAGGTCGGCGTCGGCCGCCACCGGCTGTCCAATCGAGTCGAGCGCGCGGTCGAGGAGCCGCAAGAGCGCGGGCCTGCGCGCGTCGAGCTGGCCGTCCACCTCCTTGCTCTCCTGGTAGTCCTCACCGGCGAGGTAGACGGCGGCCGCGACGTGCGCCCAGTCCACGTTCGCGGGCAACGGTGCGGTCGTCGCATCGGTTCCGGCCGCTGCGGCAACTCCGGCGTCGGGCGCGGCTGCAGGCGAACCGCGGCAGCCGGCCGCCAGCACCAGGGCGATGAACAAAGCTGGCCTACCCGTCGCGACCGGCAAGCGCCGCCAGCTCCTGCACGGCGGCCACGAGCTGCTCCGCCGAGACCGGTTTTGCGACATGCAGATCGAACCCCGCGTCGATGGCGCGCTCGCGGTCGATGTCGCGCGCGTGAGCGCTCACCGCGCAGGCGGGAATGGGGTCTTCGCCCCGGTCGCGGTACAGCTCGGCGGCGCGCCGGACCAGCGTGTAGCCGTCCATGCCCGGCAGCCCGAGATCGCACACCATGGCCTCCGGCCGCTCCGCATCCGGGGCTTCGCGAAGCACGCGCAGCGCCTCGTCGCCGGTCCTGACCGCGCGGACGCGCGCTCCCACTTGCTCGAGCGTCCACGCCATCGCGTCGCGGGTGTGGGCATCGTCCTCGACGAGGAGCACCCGCAGCGCCGCCAGCTCCGGCTGTTCTTGCGCCGGCTCCTCGGGGAGCTGCGGCACCGCGGCGGCGTCCTCGACCGGAATCAGCGCGCGAAAGGTCGCACCCTGGCCCGGCCCACCGCTGTGCGCCGAGACGGTGCCGCCGTGCAGCTCCACCAGCTCGCGGGTGAGCGCAAGCCCGATGCCGAGGCCGCCGTGCGCGCGGCTCTCGCCCATGTCGCGTTGGCGGAAACGTTCGAAGACGTGGGGCAGGAAGTCCGCCTCGATGCCGACGCCGGTGTCGGTTACTTCGGTCACCAGCGTGTCTGCGTCGCGGGAGATGCGCAGCCCGACCCTGCCTCCGGCAGGCGTGAACTTGACCGCGTTGGAGAGCAGGTTCCAGAGGATCTGCTGGTAGCGCCGGGCGTCGAGCGAGACCATGCCCGCTCCGGCGGTGTCGACGGTCAGCTCGATGTGCTTCGCCTCCGCGGTCGGCCGCAGCATCTCGTAGGTCGTGCGGGCCACCCGGTCGACGTTCGTCGCCGCCTTGTGCAGCCGCAGCCGGCCGGAGGTGATGCGCGAGAGCTCGAGCAAGTCGTCGATCAGCCGCGCCTGGCTGTCGGCGCTGTCGACGATGGCGGAGACGGCGCGCCCGAGCTGGTCGAGCGGCACCCGCCCGTCGCGCATCTGCCGTCCCCACAAGAGGATGGGAGCGAGCGGGGTGCGCAATTCGTGGCTCACCACCGCGAGGAATTCGTCCTTGGCGCGGTTCGCCGCCTCCGCCTCCGAGCGCGCCGCCGTGGCCATCGACAAGAGGCGCTCGCGCTCCTCGTCGAGGAGCTTCTTGGAAGTGATGTCGCGGCAGACCTTGACGAAGCCGCGCAGGTTGCCGCTGCCGTCGCGGAGCGCGGTGGTGACGCCGCTCGCCCAGAACCGCTCGCCGTTCTTGCGCTGCTGCCAGCGGTCGTCGCTGGCGTGACCGCGCTGGGTGGCGACGCGCAGCTCGCTTTCATGCGCGCCCACCGCCTGATCTTCGGGCGTGAAGAGGATGCGCGCGTTCTCTCCGACAATCTCCTGCTCGCTGTAGCCGAACACGTCCTGCGCTCCCGCGCCCCAGCTCGCGATGATGCCGTTCGGGTCGATCATGAACAGCGCGTAGTCGCGGACCGCCTCGACCAGGAGCCGGTAGCGTTCGTTGCTCTCGTAGAGAGCGTCATAGACGCGCTTCTGCTCGCTGAGATCGCGGGTGATCTTCGTGAAGCCTTCGAGGTTCCCGGAGGGGCCGTAGATGGCGGTGGCGATCTCGTCGCCCCAGAACCGCTCCCCGCCTTTTCGCACCCGCCACGCGGCGCGCTCGGCGCGGCCCGTTTTCCGCGCCTCGGCGAGCTCGCGCTCGACGACGCCGTCGGCAATGTCCTCCGGCGTGTAGAAGATGGAGAGGTGCCGCCCGAGCACTTCCTCGGCTGAGTAGCCTTTGATGCGCGCGGCGCCGTCGGTCCATTCGGTGATGTTGCCGGAAGCGTCGAGGAGATAGATGGCGTAATCGCGCAGGTTCTGCACGAGCGTGCTCATCCGCTCGCGGCGGTCGTCGCTGGCGCGGAGGAAAAAGCCGCTCTCCGCGCCCTCGGTCGGAATGGGCGTCGCGACGAATCGCTCGTCGCGCAATTGGGCGATGGCGCCCGCCGTAAGCTGGGGCTGCGCCGAAGGGAAGGTCTCGCGGAGCGGCTTTCCCAGCGCGCCTGGGTGGTCTCGTTCGACCATGACCGCGAAGGCGCCGTTGTAGAGCAAGAGCAGGTCCGGCCCCCAAACGATGGCGGTCGGGCCGGACGCCCCGAGCATGATGCCGAATGCGGTCTTCAAGCTCTGCGGCCACGCCTCGCGCGGGCCGAGCGGCGTCTGCGCCCAATCGAACGAACGGATGCGCCCCGCCATGTCTTGCATGCCTGGCATTGGTCGCCCTTTCGAGGGTAGCACCCCGAAACGTGGGATCTGCCATCCGAGGAGGCAGGCCGCAACTGAATGTCTACGTAGCCGCCTCGCCGGGATTGCAGGGAGGCGCTCGCCCCTGTCGGTAGCGCTGCGAATTGATGGTGCGATCACGCGACCCGACCTTTGCCGTCCCCCGGGGACCGCGAAGGAGCAGAACCGTGCCGCTCGATCTGAAGAACGAACGCGGAGTCGCGCTCGACAAGCAGCGCTTCTCCTGGAAGGAGCTTGCCGGAAAGCCGTACAGCAAGCTCGATGTCGACGCCTTCACCCGCGTGCGTGTCATCTTGATGAACGGGATCGAGAGCGAGCAGGTGCGCTTTCTCCACGCGATGGCGCGGATGAACCACGAGCTCCGCGCGGACCTCGCGCTGGTCCGGCGCATCGAGCAGCACCAGCAGACCCTGGTGAACTGGCTCAACCCGGCCGACCAGTCGCCGCTCGAGACCACCATCGGCTACGAGCAGGTGGCCATCGAGCTGACCGCCGACATCGCGCAGAAGGAGCCCGATCCGTACCTCGCGCAGGTGCACCGCTTCGGGCTGCTCGAAGACTTCGACCACCTCTACCGCTATGCGGCGCTCTACGACCGGCTGATGGGCGGCGACGCCAACAACTTCACCCAGAGCTACACCGACATCCGTCCCGGCCGGCCGACCGAACTCGAGCACCGCCACCCGCTCGACGACCTGCGGACGCCTTACGATCCGCAGACCGCCAAGCCGTTGAGCAAGCTGCACGCGTACGTGCTGGTCGCCGCCGAGCACCAGACGCACGACTACTACATGCACGTCGGGCCGTTCTTCGCCGATCCGGTGGCGCGGCAGCTCTACGCGGAGATCGCCTCCATCGAAGAGCAGCACGTGACGCAGTACGAGTCGCTCATTCCCGCGCAGGAGAGCTGGCTGACGAAGTGGATGTGGCACGAGCTGAGCGAGGTCTACACGTACTACAGCTGCTATCAGCAGGAGACGCATCCGCGGATCAAGGCCATCTGGGAGCGGATGCTGCAGTACGAGCTCGGCCAGTACGCGCACGTGCGTGGGCTGTTCGAGCGGCTGGAGAAGCGGGCCGCGGCCTCGGTGTTTCCGGATCGATTGCCGGAGCCGATTCAATGGAAGCAGCACCGGCAGTTCGTGCGCGAGACGCTCGAGCGCGAGCTCGACCTGCGCGCGAACGGCGCGAAGTTCGTCGAGGCCGATGCCGAGCCCGAGCGCAGCTTGCAAGTCCGGCGCGAGCTGAACCGCGACGGCAGTCCCAGCGAGATGGTCGCGGCCGGCTGGAGCTGGCGGCCGGGCGGAGAGCTTGCCACTTCCGCGCTGCGCATGGCCGAAGGGAGCCTGCAATGAGCGACGCATTCGACACCGGGTTGAACCGCACCGGCATCGCCACTTCGCCCATCGATTCGCCGGACGTGCTCAAAGGCGCGCAAGTGGGGCTGCCCGTGCACTCGAGCGTTGGCCGCGACGCGGCGGCGGCGCGGCGAGAGCTGGCGCGGGAAGCGGAACCGATTGGACACGTGCCTTTGCCGGCATCGCTCAAGGGCATGGCAAAGACGGCGATGACGGCGCTCAAAGGCGAGAAGGCGAGCGTGTTCATCGACAAGCTCGGCGAGCGCCTCGCCTTCGAGCGCAGCGGGACCCGCCTGTACGAACTGGTCCTGCTCAAGGGTGAGGCATATCCGACTTGGGAAGGCGGACCGGCCATTGCCGAGTTGCGCGAGCACCACGACGAGGAGCTCGCTCATTTTGGGCTGTTGCAAGAGTGCCTGACCCAGCTTGGCGCTGACCCCACCGCGATGACGCCTTCGGCCGACTTGGCGATCAACCTTTCCATCGGGTTGCCGCAGGTGCTGTCCGATCCGCGCACCAGCCTGCGCGAGTGCCTGGAAGGCGTGCTCATTGCCGAGTTGGCCGATAACGCCTGCTGGGAGACGTTGATCGAGCTTGCGCGGGAGCTGGGGCAGAGCGAGATGGCGACCAGGTTCGAGCACGCCCTGCGGAACGAGCAGCAGCATCTGCGGCGCGTGCAGGGGTGGGTGCGGACGGCAGTGCTGAATGCGGCGACGCCGCGGCGGCAGGACGACCGGCCGGCAGCGCACTGATTCCGAGGATTTGCCGCCCGAGGACGCAGGTTCCCCGGGCGGCGCCGCTCCCGCGACTTGCTTGCGTGACCTGAGTTCGGGTGGCGCACAGCGAAGGAGCGTCCGGACATGGGAGCAGGCGTAAAGGGTGAGAAGGCGACGAAGATGCAGGCCGAAGCGGCGAGCCAGACCACCCGCAAGGTGAAGGGCCGCAACAAGGTCAAGAAGGTCCCGCGGCAGGACAGGAAGAAGCAGGCGCAGGAGTAGGGTTCAGCGGCAGTCGGCGCGGAGCGCACAAGGCGCGCCCTGGGCGCTGCGGTTTTAAGTACGAGCAACGTGCACCCGATGCGACTGAGCTAGAATGACGCCGTGCCACTGTATCGACCGATGCGAGCGGCTGGGGATCGTCCCGAAGTGGGCGATACTGGCAATTCGCTCGGAGTGCGAGTCGCAGCACATGGCGGCTCGCTGGAGAACAAAGATGTCGGTCTCAACGAGCACGGCCAAGTCGAGCCGACTGGTAGCGACGGCCGTCGGCAAGGCATGTCGGTGACGATTGGCGACCCGAGGAGAGCGCCTGAATACCGACTCCCGAAGGAACTCGGCGGCTCGAGTCGAAATGCGATGTTCGAAATGGATGCAGACGAGTTGCCCGACGGCTTGGAGCTTGTCCAGGATTCCCCGTCGCACGCGGTTATCAGTCCGCGAGCGCCAATGATGTTGGTCGACTACAGAAGAGCACTGGTTTCAACACACATGAACTGGAGGCGAACCGATGTCAGCCGCTTTCCAAAAATACATTAGACTTATCGATCAGCTTCGGGAACTGCGACATCGAGCACAAGCCGAGAACTTGGGCACGTCGTGGCTTGACGTAAACGAACTCAGCATTGAGGACGCGATGGAAGTCATCTGGGCTCAGCTGGCAGAAGCCGAGCGGGATAGCGTGCGCAACCTGAGTTGGCGCGCATGGCCGGACGAGTATCTTAGGCGTGTCAGTGAGCTGCCGACCGACTGCGATGTATGGAGAAAGAGCAAGCTTCGGCCCAGGAGCGAAGCGCGCGGGGAGGTCTAGATGTACCTGACCGCGCAGCGAGTGCATAAAGTCGACGGGCGTGAGGGTATCAATGTGTTCGGATACTCGCATCGTCGCCGCCAGAGCTTCTCTGAGCTCGCCGAACTTTCTGACGACCCGGGTGATTTGGTGTTTGAACTCGTCGCGCTGCCCGCCGGAGGGAATGCGGTTTCGAGTTATTTGGATGTTGTCGCTCCGGAAGGAATTACTGCCGCGACGTTGGCGAATATGGTTCAGGCTGCCGTTCTCCACGTCCCCGCCGTCGCGGGTTCCGATGTGCACGGGACATGGAGCGGCTTGCGGATCGCATTCTTCGCCTCGCCAAGCATGCACCCTGAGCCTGCTATTGAGCTGCGTGCGTTGAAGGACAGGCTTCTCTTTGCGCTTGGGAGCGGCATGGCGACCGGGACGCCCCTAGCGGGAACGCTGGCTGCGCCCGCACCGCTACGAATCTGGGCTGAGACCGACGATCGTGGTCGCAGGTACGTCCTCGAAAGGACAAGTGAGGACCTGTTAAGCAAAATCTTGGGTCCGGAGCACGCCCCACTGCCGGAAAGTCTTGCCATTCCCTTCGACACCGAAGCAGATTTCCGCAAATTGCATGGGGACCGCTTGTACGAGGAGGTCGCGATGGTCCTAACGACGCTCTCTTTAGAGCAGATTCGTAAACTAGCTGGAGTCGAGGTCGTCGATAAGGAGCATGGTCGGCTTTGGTCGCTCGACTAAAACAACTCAGCGGAAGTCGAGACGTCATTACGCCGTAGTGACAGTGGCATGGCAGCTAAGGTTGGGCGCCGCAGAACCGTCGTGCTTCACGCATTCTTCCATAAACAAGCGTGGCTCAAGCGTGCGACGACGTTCGCCTTCGCGGTCGAGCGTCAGACTGCCAGGCGTCGCGCGTCGGGTTGTCCGGTCGATGCCGCTCCGCTCGTGCTACGAGCCACTCCGCTCTGACGTGCGCTGCGTGAGCGTGGCGCGTACGCGATTGCAGCGCGACTGCACGGCGCTCCAATGCTGTTCGTACGGCTGCACGTTTTCGACGTAACTGGCGCGCGCCATGCTTCACCAAGTGCGAAGAAATTGGCTGGCCGTCCGCGTCAATTGGACCGTCTCTGCCAGGCGGACGCCACAATCGCCCGCAAGTCCTGCTCGAGCGGCTTCCAGCCGAGCTCGTTCATGATCCGCGCCGAGCTCGCCACCAGAACCGCCGGATCTCCGGCCCTGCGCGGTCCCGTCTGCACTGGAATCTCGCGGCCACAAACGTCCTTCGCGACATCGATGACCTGCTTGACGCTGTAGCCGTTCCCGCCGCAGCCGAGGTTGTACGCGCCGCCCGGGTGCCCTTTGTGCAGCGCTTCGAGGGCCATCACATGCGCGCGGGAAAGGTCGCGGACGTGGATGTAATCGCGCACGCAAGTGCCGTCCGGGGTGGGGTAGTCGGTACCGAAGACGGTGATGTGCGCAATGAGCCCCTGCGCTGCATCGAGCACGAGCGGAATCAGGTGCGTCTCCGGATTGTGCCGCTCGTGGCAGCGTTCGGTGGCGCCGGCAGCATTGAAATAGCGCAAGCTGATTGAACGCAAACCATAGGCCTGCGAATACCAGCGCAGCGCGTGCTCGAAGGCGAGCTTGCTCTCCCCGTACGGGTTGGTCGGCACCGTTGGATCGCGCTCTTCGATGGGCTGCTTCGCCGGCTCGCCGTAGACCGCCGCGGTGGAGGAGAAGACGAGCAGCTTCACGCTGGTCTCGCGCATCCGGTCGAGCAGCGCGAGCCCGGCGACGACGTTGTTCTTGTAGTACTTCGCCGGCTCCTTCACCGACTCGCCCACCAGCGAATCCGCCGCCATGTGGACGACCGCATCGCAGCCGTGGAGCGCGCGCCGGAGCGGCTCGGCATCGAGCAGGTCGGCGTGGACGAACTGCGCGTCCGGATGCACCGCCTCGCGATGGCCTTTGTAGAGGCTGTCGTAGACGACGGCTGCGTGGCCCTCGCGGAGGAGCGCTTCGACGACGCCGCTACCGATGTACCCCGCACCGCCCGTCACCAGGACACGCATCTCCGCCTCCGCACACCGTGCGCGACCCGTTGGCCGCGAGTCGCTGACCGGAATATCGCTCGCGAGCCTCGAGATATCGCGAGAGCGCGTCCTCGAACAGCGGCAAGCGAACGCCGCGCTCACTTGCGAGCGCGCTGTGCAGCGGCCGCGCCGCCCGGAGGCCAAGCCCCGACGTCGGGACACCCTCGATGAGGCGGGGATCGTTGCCGGCTGCTTCCACCGCGCGGCGCGCCAGCTCTTCCCAGGTCATCGCCGAAGGCCCGGCGACGTGCCAGATGCCGAAGGCGCCGTCGATCAAAAGGTCCAGGCAAGCATCGACCAAATCCGGCACGTAGGTCGGCGTCACAACCGCGTCGGACGCGGCCCGGAAGCGGCGCATCCCGTCCGTCTGGGCGATGGCGGCGGCGACGAAGTTCCATTCGTCCCAGGGGCCGAAGAACGCGCTCGTCCGCACCACCATCGCCTGGGGATGCGCGGCGAGGACCCTGCTTTCCGCGAAGGCCTTGGTGTCGCCGTAGACGTTGAGCGGCGATGGCCGGTCGCTCTCGACGTAGGGCGCGCCTTTTTCGCCGTCGAAGACCAGATCGCTGGAGAAGGTGACGAGCGGGATGCCGTGGTCCGCGCATGCCTCCGCGAGCGTGAGCGGCCCGACTGCGTTTTCGCGCGCGCAGCGCTCCTCGTCGATCTCCGCGTCGTCCACCCGCACGTAGCCTGCGGCGTTGATCACCGCCCAAGGGTTCAGCGAAGAGAGCGCCGCTTCCACCGCATCAGGAACCGCGATGTCGACCTCGCGCCGCGAGAGCACCCGCACGTGCAAGGCGCGGGCGGCGCAGGCGCGGGCAAAGGCCTGCCCCAAGGTGCCGGTCGCGCCGATGACGGCGAGCGGAGGGCCCTTGCGGATGACGTGCGGCCGTGAAGGCACGATGCCGGGCCCCCAGAAGAGCCGGTCGCGCCGGCGCCAGAACCCGTCCGCGCTCAACACCGGGTGCTCTGGGATGTGCCCTTTGGAAAGATCGCGCGCCGCCTGCGCAAGCGCGGTCTCGCGCGGCTCGGGCCCGCGAATGTCGTAAACGCCCGGCTCGTAGAAGCCTTGTTCTTCGACGACCAAACGATTCCAATCGAAGGCGCCGAGGAGCGACCACATCGTCATCGCCTCGACTTCCGCGCCCACTTCCCGCGCGGACAGACAGCCGCGGTACGCTTCGACCACCCAGCGAAGCTGCTCGTCGCGGGTGCAGCCGAGGTGCACTTCGCCGAGCGCGACCGGCCGGCGGTAGCGGTTCCACGCGCGCAAGAGCACTTCGCGGTGCCCGACGATGCCTTCCTTGCGCGCCCGCACCGCCTCGACGTCCGCGTAGCTGTCCTTGCCATTGCCGCCGTGCGACCAGCGCGGGTAATGCTCCATCCGCTCGTCGAGCACGCGGTCGGAGGTAAGGTAGTAATTGAGCGCCACCACGTCCGGCGCGGTGGTGACCGCCGCCAGCTCGTGAAGCTCTTCGTCGCGGATGCCGTGCGAAGTGAGCATGCCCCATAAGGGATGCTCGGGTTCGACGGTCCCGGCCAACAGATCCAACGAAAGCCATCGCCGTTGATTTTCGAGCCGCGCTTGATACGCAAGCTTGGGCGTCGCAAACGTCTCGCCCATGTCTTCCGTCTGCACGAGGCGCGCCCGCGGCTGGACCGCGCGGATTTCGCGCATGGCCAGCGCGGTCCCCAGGCATTCGCCGTACAGGCAGCGCAGGAACGTCTGGTCGTCCTTGCCGTGCGGATACCAGAACCCATAGAGCCCGGAGAACCGCGCGGTGGTGAGCGGCTCGTTGACCGGCGTCCAGTCAGTCACCCACGGGTAGCGCTCGGCGGCGCGCCGGGCAAACGCAGCCAGCTTTTGCGGGAACTGCTCGTCGACGAGGCTGGTGTGGCGGGGCCCGCTTCCGTGGTGCAGCAAGGTCGCGATTGGCCGGATCCCTAGATCGCGCAGCCGCGCAAACCAGCGATCGGTCTGTTCCCACCCGCGCTCTTCGACGTGCTCCCAGAGGAGCGGCTGGCGCAACGCTTTGAGGCCGAGCGAGGCGAATCGAACGAGATCCTCGAGTCGCCCGTAATGCCCGTTGCGGCGGATTTGATCGTGGTAGCGGTCGTGCACCCGGTTGACCGTGCATTCGACCCCACCCCACAACTCGAGCGGCTTCATGCGGTGCGCCCCAGCGCCTCGCCGCGGGTCTGCCCGTGCATCCGCGCATAGAGGGAAAGCGCCTGCGCCACCACCTGGTCCATGTTGTAATAGCGGTAGGTTCCCAGCCGGCCGGCAAAATGCACTCCGGGCGTCTGATCGGCGAGCGCTTCATACTTCTGGTAGAGCGCCGCGTTCTGCGGCTGGGGGATCGGATAGTACGGGTCGCCGTTGTCGGAGACGGGATATTCGTAGACGAGGCTCGTCTTCTGGTGCTCCTGGCCGGTCAGGTGCTTGAATTCGGTGACCCGGGTATAGGCGTAATCGTTGGGGTAGTTGTAGACCGCCACTTTCTGGTGCCACTCCTTGTTCAAAGTCTCGAACTTGAATTCGAGCGAGCGGTAGGGAAGCTTGCCGAAGCGGAAGTCGAAATACGAATCGACCGGGCCGGTGTAAATCAGCTCGCGGTGCGGGATGATCGAGCGAACCTCGCGGTAATCGCAATTGAGCAGGATCTTGATGTTCGGGTGCGAGAGCATCCGCTCGAACATGCGCGTGTAGCCGTTCTTCGGCATCGCCTGGTAGGTGTCGGTGAAGTAGCGATCGTCGCGGTTGGTCCTGACCGGAACCCGCGCCGTCACCTGCGCGTTCAGCTCGCTGGGGTCGAGGCCCCATTGCTTGCGGGTGTAATTGCGGAAGAACTTCTCATACAGCTCGCGGCCCACCTTGCAGACGATGGCGTCTTCGCTGGTCTTGACGCTTTCGGTGCGCTCGGCGCGATCGGCGAAGAATTGGGTGAGGTCTTGCGAATTGAGGCTCAACCCATAGAGCGAATTGACGGTGTCGAGGTTGATGGGAATGGGAACCAGCATTCCGTCCACCGACGCCAGCACCCGGTGTTGGTACTGGCGCCATTCGGTGAAGCGGGAAAGGTAGTCGAAGACGTCCTTGCTGTTGGTGTGGAAGATGTGGGGGCCGTATTTGTGGATCAGAAGGCCGTTCTCGTCGTAGCAGTCGTAGGCGTTGCCGCCGATGTGCGGCCGCTTGTCGACCACCACCACCTTCTTGCCGGAACCCGCAGCCAGCCGCTCCGCCAGCACCGAGCCGGCAAAGCCGGCGCCGACGATCATGTAGTCGAACATTACTGCGCCTCCGCGGTGCGGCCCTGGGCGGTGCGCGCCTTCTGCCGGTGTTGCGCGCTTTGATCCAAGAGGCGCTTCATCCGGCTGAAGGTCTCGTCCCAGGACATCTTGGCGAGGAAATGGTCGGCGCGGGCCTGGCGCTCGGAATCCGGGCGCAGGCAGGCCTCGACGGCGGAGACGAAGTCCGCCGGCGTGTCCGCGATCTCCACATATCCGCGCGCGCCGTACGGGCTGACCACGTCGCGGATGGAGGTGGAGACGACCGGCTTTCCCGCCGCCAGATATTCCGGCGTCTTGGTGGGGCTGATGTAGCGGGTGGCTTCATTGCGGGCGAAGAGGAGCAGCGCCACGTCCCAGCCGGCGAGATAAGCGGGCAATTCGGCGTATTTCTTCATTCCCAGGTAATGGATGTTCGGCGCCTTCGGCAGCATCGCCGGATCGATCTTCACCACCGGTCCGATCAGGACGATCTGCCACTGTGGCCGCGCCTCGGCGAGGCCGCGCAAGAGGTCGAGATCGAGCCGCTCATCGAGCACCCCGAAGAAACCCAAGCGCGGATGCGGGATGTTCGCCTGGTCCACCGGATCGGGCTGCGCCTCGCGCGCCCTTTGGAAGTGGGGGACGTCCACGCTGCTGGGAAAAGGGTGCGCGTTCGGATGGCGATCCTTCTTCGCCTCGTACAGCGACTGGCCGCCGGTGAAGACCACGTCGGCGCGGGAGAGCAGCTCGCGCTCGAGATCCACCAGGGCCGCAGGCGCTCCGCGAAACAGCGACAGCTCGTCCATGCAGTCGTAAGCAACCGCGAGCGGAGTCAGGTGGCGCGAGAACGGCAGCGCCATCGGCGTGTAGTACCAGGAGACATAGCGATTGACGTCTTCCGCCTTGAGGAGCCCGTCGACCAGTCCGCGCAGCGCGTCGATCCTCGCTTGTTCATCGAGGCCCTCCGGCAAGTGTGGAACGGCGACCCGGACGCCGGCGTCCGCCTCGCGCAGATCCATCCGCGGTGTTTGCGCGTCGAAGTGCGGCTCTTCGATGAAAAAGACGCGACGCTCATGCGCGAACCGGGTGAGCAAGTGCTGCGGGCGCTGGAACACGAAATCCCAGCGCAGATGCGAGAAACAAAGCAGGTCGGGCACGATTGGCAACGTCGCTTCGGTCATTGGCTCTCCTGTGGGGAGAACCTAATGACGCGGCGCTGGAACCAAAAGAGAGGGGCGAAGGCCCGTCCGCGAAGCTTTGCTGATAATGCGTTTACCTACGTCCGTTGATTCACTGATTTGCGCCAGCGCGACGATGCTGCCGCCGAAACCGCCGCCGGTGAGCCGCGCGCCGAAGACGCCCTGTGTATCGAGCGCCGTTTCGACCAGCCGATCGATTTCCGGAATGGAAACTTCGAAATCGTCGCGCATCGAGGCATGGGATTGCACGAACAGTTTGCCCAACGTGCCGGCGTCGCCTGCCGCGAGCGCTTTGACCGCGGCTTGGACGCGCGCGTCTTCGCTGACCACGTGGCGCGCCCGCCTGCGAAGCAGTTCCGGCAACCGCTCGATGGCGGCGTGGTCGGTTGCATCCCGTAATTGCGGTACGCCCAAAAGGCGCGCTGCCTCTTCACACTCCGCGCGGCGCGTCCGGTAGTCGCCGGTTGCATGGCTGTGGCGGATTCCGGAGTTGATCACGATGACGCCGAGGTCTTCCGGTAGTGGAACGCGCTCGTGCCGCAGCGAACGGGTGTCGAGGAAGAGCGCAGTCCTCTCGTCCGCCAGGCTCGATGCCATCTGGTCCATCACCCCGACCGGCGCACCGACGAAATCGTTTTCGACTTCTTGAGCGAGGAGCGCAATCCGCACGTCGTCGATGGGCAACTCGAACGCGAGCCGGAGCGCCCGCAAGACGGCAACGCAGAGCGCGGCGCTCGACGAGAGCCCACCGCCGTGCGGCACCTCCGACCGGATGCGCAGATCGCAACCGCCCACGTTCAGCCCCTCGCGGGCAAGCACCCAGGTGACGCCCTGGACGTAATCCACCCATTGCGAGGTCTTGCGCTCGCTGCCCAGCATGAACTGCGCCGGGGGCATTCCCTCGCTCTCGGCGCGAACGGCGTTGCCGGAAGTCTTGTGCAATTCGACATACGTGCGCTGGGGAATGGCCATCGGCAGGACGAACCCGCCGTTGTAGTCGGTATGCTCGCCGATCAAGTTCACCCGGCCGGGCGCGCTCGCTTCAATCAAGCGAAACCTCCACCGCGCGCAGTTCCTTGGCCTTCTCCTCCGGCAGCGTGTCGGCGGTGAAGACCCCGGCGCCAATTTCACTGCCGGCGAGATACTTGAGCCTTCCCGGCATGCGCAGGTACGGAAGGATTTCGAGGTGCAGGTGCGCCTCGGGATGATCCTGTCCATCGGTCGGCGCCTGGTGGAAGACGAGCAGGTACGGCATCGGCCGCTGCCAGAGGCCGTCGAGCTTCAAGAGCGACAGCTTGAGCGCGCGGGCGAGATCGCGACGCTCATCCGCATCCAGGTCGTACAGCCGCTGCACCGGGCGCAACGGCGCAATCCAGATTTCGTAGGTATAGCGGGCGCAGACCGGCACCAACGAAACCGCGCGCGGCCCCGTCCAAAGGATGCGCTTGTCCTCCCGCAATTCGCCTTCGAGCAATTCGGCGAGAAGGCCGCGCCCGGTCTTTTCGTAATGCGCCTTTTGCTGCGCGAGCTCGCGGGCGGGAACCGGCGGCACGAACGGATACGCGTAAATCTGGCCGTGCGGGTGGTGCAGGGTGACGCCAATCTCGACCCCGCGGTTCTCGAAGGGAAAGACGTACTGCACGTCCTCGCGCGCGCCCAATTCGCGGGTCCGGTCTGCCCACACCGAAAAAAGCAGCTCGATGCGATCGAGCGGAAGCTGCGAGAGGGCGCTCTTCGGATCCTGGGTGAACACCACCACTTCGCAGGTGCCCTTGCCGGGCTTTGTCGGCACCAGCAATTCCGGCGAAGGCTCGAGCGCATTGCGGCTCAAAGTCGGAAACAGGTTTTCGAAGACGGCTACGTCCCAATCGCCGGGCGGTACTTCGGTGTCGGTGCCGGGCAACAGCGGGTTGTATTCGGGCGGAGGCAAGAAGGTCCGGTTCTGCCGGTGGCTCGCGTACGCCACCCATTCGCCGCGCAGCGGATGCCAGCGCAGGTGCGTTGCGGGGTGGGGCGGGACGGCTCCGGGCGAAGGCGCCGGCAATTCCGGCGGCTCGTGGTCGGCGCCGTAGAGGTAGAGGCGGCGCCCGTCGGGCTTTACGAGCGCGCGCCGGTACATCATTGAAGCGCTCCGGCGGACCCGGAATCGCCCATCTGCGGCTCGCTCGCGGCAGGGCCGATCGGTTGGTCGATGTGCCCCGGATGCCCCCGCGTCGCCGCCGCGATCTCCTCCAGCGGAAACTTGGGCGTGCGGTCGGCATACAAAAGGCCGTTGGCTTCTTGATAGGTATCCGCGAACTGGGTGTAGCAGAAGCCGGCAAGAAGCCCGAGCGAGCGCACCACCAAGAGCAGATCGGTGTATTTGCGCTGGAAGTCGCTCGCATCCGCGCTGCGCGAATACCCCCAGGTGCGCTTGTCCTTGGGCGCGAAGGCGATGCCGCCGAACTCCGACAGCACGATGGGATGATCGGCGTGCGGATGTCCTTCCAGCACCAGGATGCGGCCGCCCGGGCGCTCGCGGCGGAACAGCCGCGGCAAGACATCCTCCGCGTGGTAGCGCCGGGCAATGCGCTCCGGATCCGGATCGTAATCGTGGATGCCCATGATGTCGGTGGCGACGCTCTCCCAGCCGTCGTTGCCGATCAC
>DASXHM010000161.1:0-7935 GCA_036488495.1 Myxococcales bacterium
CGCGCATGCCCAGGCGGATTCCGACGGTCCGCCGCCGCCCTCGGACGTGCAGGCGGTCCAGCCGCAGACTCCGCAGCCGAACGTACAGCCGCCTGCTCCCCCGGCCGCGCCGCCCCCCCGCGCGCAGTCGCAGGTCCAGCGCTACGACGACGGGCAGAGCGCGAACGCGCGCAACACTGACGACGACAACGACGGACCGCTCATCACCATCCATTCGCAGGCGGATGAGGACCAGAACCTGCAGCAGTCCGCTCCCCAGCAGCAGCAGCCGTCGGCCGCGCCTTCGGGCAACGGCAGCGGCCAGTGGGTCTACACCGCACAGTACGGCTGGGTGTTCATGCCGTACGGCAACCAGTACGTCGACGAAGGCGTCTATGGCGCCGATTCGCCCTACGCGTACGTCTACGCCGGCAGCTATGGCTGGTCGTGGGTCGCGGCGCCCTGGCTGTGGGGATGGGGCCCGTATCCGTACTTCGGCGTCTTCGGCCCGGCGCACTTCGGCTGGTATCGCGGTCTGTATCACCGCGGCTGGGGCTGGGGTGGCTATCGCGGCGGCTGGGCCGGCGGCTTCCGCGGACCGTTCCGTGGGCCCTACCGCGGCCACTTCGCGTCGCGCGGCGGGTTCGTCAATCGCGGCGGGTTCGTCAACCGTTCGTCCGGATTCAGTCGCGGCGGATTCGGCAGCCGCGGGTTCGGCTCGCGCGGCACGGTCGGTAGCGGGTTCCGCTCCAGCGGCGTCCGCGTCGGCGGTGGTTTCCACACCGGCGGCGTGCGCAGCTCTGGCGGCTTCCACTCGAGCGGCGGCGGCGCCTTCCACGGCGGCGCGGTGCACAGCGGCGGCTTCCACGGCGGCGGTCGCCGGTAGCAAGCTCGCCTCGACTGGCTTTTTGAAGAGGGCGTCCATCCGGGCGCCCTTTTCATTTGGCGGCGTTTCAGGTGTGGCGGTCGAAGAGCAGGAGCCGCACCGGCAGGGCGCCGTTCATCAGCTCGAAGGTCTTCCGCGGCTTCCCCAATTCGAAGGCCTGCGTCCGCGCCTCCGCCGGCACCAAGAGCGCGGCGCGCCACCCTTTGAACCGCTCGCGCAAGGCAAAGCCGACGTCGCGAAAGAGCCCGGCCGCGGCGCCGATGCGCTCGCCGTACGGCAGGTTCGCCACCAAGAGGCCTTCAGGCGCGGGCGGCGCCAGGCCCTGCAGGGCTCCGGAGAAGAACGTCATGTGCTTCTCCACCCGTGCCCGGAGCGCGGTCTTGCGCGCGAGCTCCACGTACTCCGGCCGCACATCGGAGGCGAAGACCGGCGCGCGCGGCGACGAAAGCTTCGCTCCTCGCGCCTGGTCGGAGACGCGCCGCCAGAGCGCCCGATCGAACCCCGCCTGCCGCTCGAAGCCGAAGTCGTCCTTGCCGCGGTGGATGAGCGGCGCCTTGTGCAGCGCGATGTACGCGCCCTCGATGGCGATGGTCCCCGAGCCGCACATCGGATCGAGGAGCGCCTCGCTGCCGTCGTAGCCGGCGAGGAGCAACAGGCTGGCGGCGAGCGTCTCCTTGAGCACGGCGGGATGCCCGGGCAGTCTCCAACCGCGTTTGTGCAGCGCCCGCCCCGCGGTGTCGAGGCCGACGGTGCACACCCCGCCGCGGACGTGCGCCACGATGCCCACCGGATTCTCCGCCTCCGGATCGTGCCGCGCTCCGATTGCGCTTTCAATCGCCTCGGCCACCGCCCGCACCACCGCATCCTCGCCGGCGTTCCGCGCCGCCTCGTCGGTGAGGATGGCAGACACCGCGAAGGGGAATCGCTGCAGGATGAAGTCGGCCCACGGCACTTCCCGCGCCGCTTGCGGCAACGACTGCGCGGGAAGGGTCGCGACGATGCGCTGGATGCGGCTCGCGGTCCGCAGCCACAGGTGCGCCCGATAGGCAGTTTCGAGATCCGCGTCGAACTCGACGCCCCGGTAGATGAGCCGCGTCGGACCAACGCCCAGGGCAACCAGCTCCTGCGCGGTCAGCTCCTTGGTCTCGTCCGGGCAGGTGGCGATGAAGCGCATCTGGCGTACAGATCTAGCAAGCGCGTGCGCCGCTGCGGCCCTTTTCGGGCGAACCTCGTCAGGGCAGGTGGATGACCGCCGCGAGCGCGAAGAAGAGCGCGGGCGGCATCACCAGCGCCCCGAGCTTCAAGAACTCCCAGGCCGAGACACGCTGCCCCTCGCGCCGCAGCGCGGTCAGCCACAGGATGGTCGCAAGCGATCCGGTGACGGACAGGTTCGGACCCACGTCGACGGCCACCAAGACCGCGCTCCGCAACCGCAGCGGCGCGTTCGCCGAATGCAGCACGTCGGCTGCGACCAGCCCCGCCGGAAGGTTGTTGGTCAGGTTGCAGCCGAAGCCTGTGAGAGCTGCCGCGGCCCAGGCGGCGCCGCGCGAGCCGGTTCCGGGCAAGGTCCGCGCGATCATCGCGATCAGGCCCGTCTTGTCGAGCGCCTCGACCAGGACGAAGAGGCCGGCGACGAGCGCCAAAACGCCCCAGGAGATGTCGCGCACCGTGTCGAAGGGCGACTTGCGCTCGCGCAGCAAGACGACCAGCGCGGTGATCACCCCGCACACCGCCGTCGGCAATCCGAGCTGTATGCCCTTCGCAGACGCGGCCAGCAGCACTGCCGCGGTGACGATGATTCCGTACGTCGCGGTCCGGCCGGCAGGGTTCAAGCGCGGCACCGGCACGTCCGACGCGATGGCCTGCGACAGCGCGCGCCTTTGCGTCAGCCGCAAGACGAGGTAGGTCGCGCCGATGGACAAGAGCGACGGCAGCGCGAACCGCGGCAACCATCGCCACAGCTCCGGCATCTGCGCGCCGTAAATGACCAGGTTCGCGGGATTCGAGATCGGCAGCACGAACGAGGCGGCGTTGGCGATGAACGCGCAGATGAGGAGATAGGGAAGCGGCTTCTCCGCCTTCGCCGTCCGCATCGCCGCCGCCACCGCCGGAGTGAGCACCACCGCGGTCGCGTCGTTGGAGAGAAAGACGGTGACGACGGTGCCGACCGCGTACACGAGGAAGAAAAGCCGCCGCGCGGAACCGCGGGCGCGTCTCGTCGCCAGCGCCGCCAGCCAATCGAAGAGCCCTTCTTTGCGAGCCACCTCGGCGAGCAGCATCATGCCGAGGAGAAAGAGATAGACGTCCAGCCCTTTGCCCGCGCCGGCGAGCGCCTCCGCCGGAGTGAGCAGTCCGAGGACGACCAACAGCGCCGCGCCGCTCACCGCCCACACCGCTTCCGGCCACCCGAACGGCCGCGCGATGACCAAGAACGTGGCGAGAGCGGCGATGCCCCAGATGAGGAGCGTCGAGCCGGGCATGCTCCTCTATTGGATGGTGAGGCGCATGGTGGTCGAGGCGGTGATGCCGGGGGTGGCGGTGTCTGCGCCGCTGATGGTGACCACGTAATTTCCGCGCACCGCTTTGGCGTGGGTGTCGGCAGCGCTGGGTCCGCCGCACGCGCTCATCGCTGCGATGCCACAGACGGCCGCGATGGCGAGCGCCGCGAAGCGCTTGCGCCGGGAGACGCCGGTGCCGGCCAACGTGACGAGAGCGAGGCCCATCATCCACGGCGACCCGCGCTGCGGCTTGCTCCCGCCCGCCAGTTGCGAGGAGGGATTGGTGAAGAGCGCAGCCGTTCCGCAGCCGGCGGCGCTGGCGTTGATGATCAACGACGCCGCAGCACGGACGCCTCCCGCCGGGACCGGCGTATCGGCGATGGTGAAACAGCCCTGGTTCAACGCCGGGCTCGACGACACGGTCCAGTTGATGGTGCCGGCGTACCCGTTGAGCGGCGTGACCGTGATGGCCGAGCTTCCGCTCGAGCTCGCGTTGACGGTGGTGTCGACGGCAGCCACGGTGAACGACTGTCCGGCGACGCTGAAGACGAGCTGCGCCGCCGACTGCGAGTAGGTGGCGTCGCCGGAGTAGACGGCGATGACCGAATGCGACCCTGCAGCAGACGACGAGAACACGAAGCTGGCCGCACCGTTCACCAGCGCAAGCGCGGGCGCCTGCGCCACGCCGTCGACGGAGACGGAGACGGTCCCGGTCGGGGCTGCGCCTGCAGCCTGCGCAGGCGCGACCTGGATGGCGATGTTGTCCGCCGCGCCGAGAGCGGGCGCGCTGGTCGCCGCGGTGGCGGTGGTGACCGAGGCGACCTTGGCGGTGCCGGGCCAGGCGGCGGCGAGGTTCGCCACGTCCACCGAGCCGAGGCCGGTCGCTTCGTCGTAGCCGACGCCTGCCGCGAAGCCGGAGCTTCCTGAAGCGGTGCAACTGGCGAGGCCGGTGCAGGCGTTGGTGCCGACGGTGATGTCGTGGAACGCGGAAGCGTAGGTGGCGGGGTTGGCAGCGAGGCTGAACAACGTCTGCGCGGCGATGCCCTGCCGCTGCGAGCCGAGCTTCTGCTCGATCACGGCGAGCATGCCGGCGAAGACGGGCGCGGCGAAGCTGGTCCCGCCCGCGACGGTGAGATTTCCCTGCGGGTCACGGAAGCCGCTGCTGCAGCTTCCCGCGATGCCGTCCAGCGAGTCGTTCGAGCAGAAGAGGTAGCCAGGGTTGCGGCCGGAAGACTGCAGCGAAATGTCGGGGACGAGCCGGTTGGTGCCGGCGGGAATGCCCGGCACGCCGGTCTGCCAGGTGGGCCGCGCAGTCAGGATGCTGGTTCCGCCGCCGCCAGCCGCCAGCGAGTTGGAAGCGACGTCCTCGTTCCACACCTGCTCGGGAATGTAGGAGAGCGCCGAGCCGATCACGTCCGAGCCGTTCGCGGGCGCCCAGAAGGTGCTGTTGCCCGCGGCGACATCTGCCGGAGAAAACGCGGTGCCGCCCAGGCCGGTGACGAACTCGCTGCTCGAGGGATAGTCCACCGCGAGCGACTGTTGGATGGTGGCCGAGAGGTCGGTGCTGCCGCTGCAGTCGGTCGAGCCCGCATCGCCGGTGGCGGAAATGATCGACTGCCCCTGCGCGGCCGCCTTCTGGAAGATGCTCTCGAGGCTGCTGTAGTCGGTGCGGGAGAGCTCCTGTTCGCAGGTGCCGTAACTGACGCTGATGATGGCGGCGACGTCGTTGTCGATGGCGTAGGCGAGCGAGTCGAAGGCGCCGAAGTTGGTGTTGCCGCCGGTGAAGACGAAGGTGATGGTGGCGCCGGGCGCGATGCTGCTGGTCCATTCCAGGTCGAGGTGCGATTCCGCTTCGTCGCCGGGCTGCACGGTGGCGACGCCGCTGTTCGGCACGATCACCTGCGCCGGATCGTGCACCGGTATGCCGGACGCGCGCTGGAAGTTCTCCACGTCGGCGACGGAGATCGAGGACTGGCCGACCACCGCGATGCTCTGCCCGCCGCCGTCGAAGCCTTGGGTGTAGAGCGGCTTGAGATCGTAGATGGTCGCGATGTCCGCCGGGGAGAGGAAGTGGTTGCCGCTGACCGAGGAGGTGAAGTTCGGGCGCGGCCGGTGGTGCGCCCTGGGGCGGAAGCTGGACAGGTTGGTGATGCCCTTCACCACCGTGGCGAGCGCCGCCGGAATGCTCAACGCTTCCGAGGGCGCAAAGGCGGTTCCCTCGCCGTGCGCATAGACATGCATCTCGGTGCCGAAGGCAGCCTCGATTTGCGCGACGGTGCCGGAGAAGCGGATGCGGTCTGCGCCGGCGCTGTCGATGGTGAAACCCTTCGCCGAGAGCCACGCCTGCGCGGCAGCGACGTCCTCCGGAGCGACCCCAAAGCGAGCCGCGAACGACTGCGGGGTGAGCCACTGGCGATACAGCGGCGAGGAGGGATCGTGCTGCTGCGCGATCAGCGTGCGCAGCTCTTCTTCCTGCTGCGGGCTGCGGCTGAAGACGAGGCTCATGCCGTTGATGGTCCGCTCGGCGGACATGCGGCCGAGCTCCCGGGTGGCTGCTGCCGGGTGTGCCGAGGGCAAAGCCGTGCGCTGGGTGTCGTCAATCCGCGCGGTGACCCGCGGGGTGGCCGCCAGCGCTTGCGTCGAACAGAGCAGGATCGCGAGCGAGGCGGATGAAAGAATGCGCATGAGGGATGTGTCCTCGTGGTTGGAAGCGTGCCGCTCTTGGACGAAGAACCGCCGCGGAGGTTCCTCTTCCGATGCCCGCGGGGGCGTTTAATTCAGTTTGTAACTGACGGTCGCCGAGATGGGCATCAATCGCGCGCGCGCGGTGCGCGAAACCTGAAAATAGATGAAGTACGCGTGCCGGGCGTCGACCTTGCGCAGGCGGACTTCCTCGGTAGCAACCGTGCGCACCTTTTCTTCGGCCCCCGCGCTTTTGACCGAGGCCATGGCCTCGTCGTCCGAGCGATAGAGGAAGGCCTCGCTGTCGCCGTCCGGATCGGAATCGAAGACGGTGTACGACAACGCGGTCACCGAGGCGCCGTCGGGCAACACCACCGGCGCGACCAGGTAGTCGTTCTCGCCGTCCACCTGATAGCGGCCGGTGCCGCCGGGAACGTTGCCCACCTCGGTGACGGTGCTGGAGAGCCGCGAAATGGCGGTGACCGCCGACACCGAGACCATGCCGTGGGCGATGGCCTGGCAGCGCACCGAGCCGTCCTCGGCGATGAGGCGGATGGCGGAGCCGGGTGCGCAGGTGCCGTGGATGCGGGCCTGCTTCTTGGCGGTCTCTTCCGCGTTGCGCACGATCTCGTTGGAGAAGGTCTCGAGCGATGCGCCCACCTCCGGCGGAAGCCGCTCCATTTTCAAGCGCCCGGTGACGATCTGGGTGGCGTCGACGGGAGGGCCGCGCGGCGCTTCAGGAGCAGGCGCGTGCGGCGGCGGCGCTTCGTGCGCCACGGCCAGCGGCGGAAGCGGCCTCGTTTCGGGTTCGCGCACGAAGCGGACGTAGACCGCAGCGGATGCCGCAGCCAGGCCCACGACGATGGTCCACCGGAGCATCCGGCGAAGCTTACCACCGGGTGTGGGGTCCGGACCTCAAGCCGTCAGGGCGGCTGTGAGCTGTGTCATGTCCTTCGCGGACTCCAGCGTCCGCACCTGGGCAATCACCGACTCGGCCTTCGCTTTGGGCCACCTGGCGAACTCCGCGCAGCCGCGGAACTTGTCCGCCACCTCCTCGTAGCTCATCGGGTTCGAGGGGCTGCCCTTGGCGAAATCGGCGCGGGCGCTCAGCACCTTTCCGCCGCGGAGGTGGATCTTGACGAGGCTCGTCATCTTGTCGAAACCGCCGTTCTCGGCCACCGGGTCTACGTAGAAGCGCACCTTCTTCACCATCGCCTGCACGTCCGGGCTCTGCACCACCGCGTCGGTGAACTCGGCGAGCCCGGCCCTGCGGCGCAAGACCAGGATGGCCATCACGAACTCCATGCTGAACTTCGCCTGCAGTCCGGTCTTCGGCTGGTGGTGGAAGAGCGAAGTGGTCATGCCATGGTTGCCGCCCACCTCGATCTGCTCGACGTCGGCGGGCTTCACGTCGTTCTGTTCGATGAGCCCCAAGAGAGCGAAGGCGGCGGGATGCCCGAGCGAGCCGGAAGGGTGCGGCTTGATCGAGACACCCGGCGTTTGCAGCGACCACGGCTTTCCCAGGTGCCCGGCGATGACCTGCGGATCGTACCCGCCGCCTTCGGCCTGGAAGAACGCGAGCCGCGCTTCCAGAATCGTGGTGGACGCGGTCCATCCCAGCGCGGCGAGGTCCGCCGCCACCGGCCCTGCCTCGGCCGCGTGCCCGGCATGGAACGGCTTCGTCATCGAGCCGAAGTTGTTGCGAAAGCCGCCGCCTTCGGTTGCGGCCACGCCGAGGGCGTGCGCGGTCCGTTCCACGTCGAGCCCGCGCAGCTTCGCGCAGGCGACCGCGCTGCCGAACACGCCGATGGTGCCGGTGGTGTGAAAGCCGTCGCCGTAATGCCTGGGCGAGATGGCTTCCGCGATCTTGCACTCGACTTCGACGCCCAG
>DASXHM010000316.1:0-30499 GCA_036488495.1 Myxococcales bacterium
GTTCCTTGCGAAGTACGAGGTCTCCTGGGTCTATCACGAGTGTGCGCTCGAGGGCATGGTCCTCACGCACGCAGAGCTGCGCCAGGCGCTCGATCCGAACCCGGGCATGGTGGACTCGAGCATGGTCCACGCCTTCACCGAAGTGCGGAACCAGCGCAACGCCATCGAGTTCATCAAGCAAGAGGCGAAGGCGAAGACGGTCAAGTACAACCTCTCGCTCGTCAAGAAGCTGTACGAGATCCTCTACGGCAACCTGCCGAACCGCATGCCGGTGACGTTCCGCCGCGACATGCCGCTGCACCGCACCTACTTCCACGACATCGTTCAGCCGGTGCAGATCCAGCCCGGCCTCGAGCAACTCTTCGACTTCATGGGCAGCGAAGAGTTCGAGCGGCTCCATCCGTTCAAGCAGGCCACCGCCTCGCACCACCGCTTCATGGAAATCTTCCCCTTCTCGGACCTCTCCGGGAAGGTCGGCCGGATGATGATGAACCTCCTGCTCGTGCGCGCGGGCTACATGCCGCTCGTCATCCACAGCATGGACCGCCAGGAGTACTACGAGGCGCTTCGCCTGAACGCGACCCAGTTCGGCGGCCAGATGATCGAGTCGATGAACAACGCGCTCGACAACGCCTACAAGTTCTTCCTGCCGGGCTGGAACGAAGTCACCCGCAAGCGGGCCGCCAGCGAATAGCTCTTGCTCTTAGGCGCGCACGAATCCACCTCCGGCGGGCTGCACGAGGCATTCCCTCGCGCGCTCGCCGACGGCTGTGAGGCGCTGCAGATCTTCACCAAGTCGAGCCGGATGTGGCGCTGCAAGCCCATCTCGGAAGAAGACGCGAAGGCGTTCAAGGCCGCCGCGAAGTCGGCCGGCTTTTCCGCCAGCGTCCACTCCAGCTACCTCATCAACTTGGGCTGCGGCGAAGGCGACCTGCGGGAAAAATCCATCGAGGCTTTCACCGACGAACTCCGGCGCTGCGACCAGATCGACGCCGCCCACCTCGTCTTCCATCCCGGCTCCAACGCGGAGACCGCTCGCGGGCTTTCGCTCGTCGCCGAGGCCCTCGACCGCGTCTTTGCCGCGCACAAAGGGAAGTGCCTCGTCCTGCTCGAGACCGCCGCCGGTCAGGGCAGCGCGCTCGGCCGGAGCTTCGAGGAACTGCGCGAGATCCGCGATCGCTGCAAAAGTCCGGACCGGCTGGCCATCTGCCTCGACACCTGCCACGTCTTCGCCGCCGGCTACGATCTCTCCACCGACCGCGCCTACGACGCGACCTTCGCGAAGTTCGATCAGATTCTCGGCTGCGGCTCGATCAAGGCCTTCCACCTGAACGACAGTGTGAAGCCGCTCGGGTGCCGGGTGGATCGGCACGAGCACGTCTGCAAGGGCGAAATCGGGCCGGTCGCGTTCCGGCGGCTCGTCAATGACGAGCGATTTCGCAATGTTCCGGGATTCCTGGAGATCCCGCCGGAAGGCAACAAAGCCTGTCTCTTGCGGCTGAAGAAGCTCCGCGCCAAGACACAGAACGATAGCGGACGCAAGAAGCGGCGGCGCGTTGCCACCCTTTCGTCACCCGACTAAGGTACGCCGCTTCCATGGGCCGGCCCCGCACTCCTGTTGCCCCGCGCGTCCGTCCTCCGCCCGCAGCCAAGGGCCCCGAAGCGCCCCCCGACCACGTCTCGCACTTCGCCCTGCGGGAGCGGCTGCGGCAGCTCCTCACGGTGGCGCGCGGCCATTCGCGGGCGCTGATCCTCACCCACGACAACCCGGACCCGGACGCGGTCGCGAGCGCCTGCGGGCTCGCGCACCTCTTGCGCGAAGCTGCCGGCATCCACGCGACGGCGGCCTACGGCGGCATCATCGGCCGGGCGGAAAACAAGGCGCTGATCAAGGTCCTTCACCTGCCCATCCAGCCGCTCTCTCGCGTCGAGCCGGAAAAGCACGACCTGCTCTGCCTCGTCGACACCCAGCCGGAAGTCGGCAACTACGCGCAGACCGCCGGGGTGGTGCCGCAGTTGGTCATCGACCATCACCCCACCCGGCCATCGTCTTTGCTGGCGCGCTTCCACGACGTGGGCGGGCCGGCCGGCGCCACCTCGACCATCGTCTGCCGGTACTTGCGGGCCGCGAAGCTGTCGCCCGGGACGCAACTTGCCACCGCGCTCTTCTACGGCATCAAGAGCGACACCCGGGATCTCGGACGCGAGTACGACGCTGCCGACGTGGAGGCGTACAACTGGCTGTTCCCGCACATCGACAAGCCGTCCTTGTCGCGCATCGAGCATCCGTCGGTGCCTTCGCGATACTTCGCGGCCTACCACAGCGCATACGAGCGGGCGCGGCTGCACGGGAACGGCGAGGCCGTGCTGGTCGACATGGGCGAGGTTTACGTGCCCGAGATCGTGCCCGAGGTGGCCGAGCGGCTGGTCAGCCTGGACGGGCTGCGCTGGTCGCTCGCGGCCGGATCGTTCCGGGGCGAATTGTATCTGTCGCTCCGGCTCAACGACCGGCGAGTCAACGCCGGAAGGCTGGTGCGGGAAGTGTGCGGACCGATGGGGGGCAGCGCCGGTGGGCATGGCGCCATGGCCGGAGCGCGCATCCCGCTGCGCTCGCGTTCGAGCGACCTGCTCGCCTCCGACATCTTCGCTGCGTTCCTGCGTGCGTTTCATCTCCGGCCGGGACCCGGCACTCCGCTGGTGCCGATCGGGCCGTGATCTATCTCGACGCCAACGCAACCACCCCACTAGCGCCGGATGTGCTCGACGAGATGCTTCCGGCGCTGCGGGAGCAGTTCGCGAATCCGTCGTCGGTGCACAAGCCCGGGCAACAGGCGCGGGCCCTGGTCGACACCGCGCGCGAGCGGTGCGCGGCGGCCTTGGGCTGCGCGCCGCGGAACATCGTCTTCACCTCCGGCGGCACCGAGGCGGACGCGCTCGGCATCTTGGGCTTGCGGCCGCGCAAGGTGGTGACCACGTCGGTCGAGCATCCAGCGGTGCTGGGCGCTTGCGCGAACGTTGCGGAGTCCATCCGCGTGCCCGTCTTTTCGTCGGGGGAGCTGGATTTGGATGCGCTGCGTGCCGCGCTGCCTGGCGCCGACGTCTGTTCGGTGATGGCCGCGAACAACGAGACCGGCGTGCTCTTTCCCATCCGCGAAGTGGCCGCGCTCTGCCGCGAGGCGGGCGTCCCGTTGCACGTGGATGCAGTTCAAGCGGCGGGCAAGATCCCGCTCGACTTCCCTTGGGACCTGTTGACGGTGTCGGCGCACAAGATCCGCGGGCCCAAGGGCGCCGGTCTTCTCGCCTGTCGCGGTCCGAAGCTGTTTGCCTTGATCGCGGGCGGCCACCAGGAGCAGGGGCGGCGCGGGGGCACCGAGAACGTCGCCGGCATCGTCGGCCTCGGTGCGGCCCTGCAGCGGGCGTCGGCTGCGCAGGCGAAGCCCGCGCTGCGGGACAAGCTGCAGGAGTCAGCGCTGGCCATCGGTGGCGCGCACGTGGCCGGCCCCGAGGCGCCGCGCGTGTGGAACACCTTGAACGTCGCCTTCGAGCGGTGCGACGGCGAAACGCTGCTCGCCGCGCTCGACCTCGAAGGCATCTGCGTCAGCACCGGCAGCGCTTGCAGCTCGGGGTCGGTCGAGCCGTCGCCAGTCTTGCTCGCGATGGGTTACAGCCATGAGCTCGCCCGCGGCGCGCTCCGCTTTTCGCTCTGGGAAGGCAACACGGCCGAAGAGATCGATCGGGTCTGCGAGGCATTGCCGCGCATCGTCGGGCGCGCCCGCTCCTGAAGCACGCTGTGTTTGGTTACCGCGTCCGGCTGGTGGCTGATCTCGACCGCCGCGGACGCGCAGGAAAATCCGATTACTTTGTGCGGGGTTAGGAGATGCTGGGATCCTTTCTCGCCGTCGCGCGTCAGTTTTTATATGACGACCTCGCGCGGATTGCCGGTGTCGATCGTGCTCCATTCCGCTGTCATCGCGGCGCTGCTGTGGCCGCACCATCCGCCGGCGGTGGCGGTCGTCGAGCCTCCGCGGCACCCGCCGATCCTGAACGTCATCCCGCAGCACATCACGAGCGTCATGCCGGCGGGCCGGCCGGAACCTGTGCCCCAGCGCAAAGCCCGCCCGACCAAGCGCATCGAGATCGCGAGGCGAATCGCAGTCAAGGAAGAGCCACCGCCGCCGGAGACGAAGGAAACGCCCGAACTGGCGACGGAGACCGACGAGCCGGAGGCCACCGGCACGCCCAGTGAGGCATCGCCGGGCGCCGGCGATCCCAGCGGCGTTGCCGGAGTCGTCGGCGAAGGTTTCGGCGGAGGCGTTCCCTCGGGGCCGTTGCCATTCGACGACAAGATGACCCCGCCCCGGCGCATCTCCGGGCCCGACCCCGCGTACACCATGGACGCGCTCGAGCACGAAGTGCAGGGAGAGATGCTGGTCCGCTGCATCGTCGGCCTCGACGGCGCCGTGCGCGACTGCCGCATCGTCCGCGGGCTCCCGTTCATGGATCGCGCGGTGGTCGATGCGCTGCAGCACCGCCGCTACGAACCGGCGCGCCTCGGCGGCCGCCCGGTGGAGGTCGATTACACGTTCCGCCTCGAGCTGCGCCTGCCCTGAGTCGCGTGCTGATGCTTCAGCTCTTGAAGAGGCCGCGGACGACCGAGGCGATGCCGAGCGCGCCGCCCGAGATCTCGTCGTGGTACGGGCGCAGCGCGGCGGCGAACTGATCGGCTGTCTGCCAGCGCAGCGCGGGGTCCATCTCCAGCCCCTTGTGGACCACGTCCGACAGGCCGGGAGGCACCTCCGGCCGATGCGATTCGATGCCGACGATGTGCCCTTCGCGCAGCGCCTCCATCATTTCCTCGTTCGAGCCTCGGACGACGCGCTGGTTGGTCAGGCACTCGTAGAGAATCGCCGCCGCACCCCACAGATCGACGAGCGGCGACGGCGGCGTCTGGCGGAGCTGCTCGGGTGCGAGGTACGCGAGCTTCCCCCACACCGCCTGATCGTGCGCCTCGCCGTGCGCGCGCACTTTGGCGATACCGAAATCGCCCAGCTTGATTTCGCCGAGTCGCGAGACGAACAAGTTCGACGGTGACACGTCGCAATGGACGATGTGGAGCGGAATGCCGGTTGGACCGCGTGCCGCGTGCGCATACGCGAGCGCATCCAGCGCCGCGAGCCCGATGTGCACGGCGAAGTTGATCGGCAAAAAAATGCGGCGCTCGCGGCAGCGGGCGAGGATCAAGGCCAGATCGCGGCCGTCCACGTACTCCATCGCCAGGTAATAGACTTCGCCGACCACCCCCGCCTCGAACACCTCGACGATGTGCGGGTGCTTGAGCATCCCGGACACGTCCGCCTCGCCGCAGAACAGGTCGACCGCCTCGGGATCGTTCGTCAGCCTGGGCGTCAGCCGCTTCAGCGCCACCATCTCGCCGGCGCGGGCGCCTTCGAGGACGCGCGCTTTGTACACTTCCGCCATACCCCCGCGGCCGAGAAGCTGCTGGATCTCGTAGCGACCGAAACGCGGCTTCGCGCTCACCGCGAAGCCTTCTGGGTTGGCGTTGACTTCATCCCAGGCGGCACCATACTTCAAGGCAGAGGAGGAACGCAGGGCCTCGA
Source organism: Myxococcales bacterium (assembly GCA_036488495.1). Lineage (GTDB taxonomy): Bacteria > Myxococcota > Myxococcia > Myxococcales > 40CM-4-68-19 > 40CM-4-68-19. The sequence continues at coordinate 5,619 of DASXHM010000316.1, forward strand.
CCCTTCCCCTGCCTGGATTGCGTGATGAGCGGCCGACCTCGTGCCCGATAGCTGTATTCAGGAGTTCCGACCATTCCGCGGTGTGCATGCCCCCGCCCCGTTCGCGCGGGGCCATCGGGGAAGCCTGAAGCGGAGTCACAAGGGGCTCCACCTGCGATAGCGCAGGGCACTACCGACGCTGCTCACACGGCCAAGGCGGGGGTTTTCTTGCAGGGCCGGCTTGATTGCCGGCCCTTCGTTTTCGAAGAGGGCGTTTGACGGGCATCGACGACGAGAAGCGGGCGCTGCGCGCGCTGGTCCGCGCACGAATGCCGAAGCCGGGCAGCCCCGAGCAGGTGGCGGCGTCGGTCGCGGCGCAGTCGCGGCTTGCGGGCTGCGAGCTGTTGTCCGATGCGCGGATGATCGCGCTGTATCGCGCCCTTCCTTCCGAGTGCGGCACCGCGGCGCTGGCAGCGAAGCTCGAAGCCTCGGGTCGCGAGATCTGCTATCCGGTGGTCACGCCGGACGGACACGTGCTCTCCTTCCGGCGCGGCGTCGGGGTGTTCGTCAGCGGCGCGCTGGGCATCGAAGAGCCGACCGGCAGCCCGGTGCCGCTCGAAGCCATCGACGCCATCGTTGTCCCGGCCATCGCGGTGGACGAGCGCGGCGGCCGCATCGGGCGCGGGCGCGGCCACTACGACGCGACGCTCGCGCGGTGCCGCGCGACTTCCATCGCACTCGTCTTCGAAGCACAGCTTGTGCCGCGGGTGCCGCTTTGCCAGCATGATCGCCCGGTGCGCGCGGTCTGCACCGAGTCGCGCCTCCTTCTCGCAGCTTCGGAACCAGCATCTGCATGAAGATCCTCTTCGTCGGCGACATCGTGGGAAAGCCAGGACGGGCGGCGTGCCAGAAGATCGTGCCGCGGCTCCGCCAGCAGCACGGCCTCGACTACTGCATCGGCAACTCCGAGAATTCGGCGGCGGGCGCCGGCATCACGCCCGACTCGGCCGACGAGCTCTTGCAGGTGTTCGATCTGTTGACGGCGGGCAATCACACCTTCGCCAAGCGCGAGATCACCCCCTATCTCGAGCGTTCCGGTTCGCGGCAGCTTCGTCCCGCCAACTATCCGGAAGGGACGCCGGGCCGCGGCTTCGGCGTGGTGGGAAAGCTCGGCGTCGTGAACCTCGAAGGGCGCGTGTTCATGAAGCCGCTCGAATGCCCCTTCCGCACCGCCGACAAGGTGGTGGCGAAGCTGCGTGCGGATGGGGTGCGCTGCATCCTCGTCGACATGCACTGTGAGGCGAGCAGCGAGAAGAATGCGATGGGCCATTACCTTGACGGGCGCGTCTCCGCAGTGGTCGGCTCGCACACGCACATCCAGACCGCCGACGAGCGCGTCTTGCGCGGCGGCACCGCCTACATCACCGACGTCGGCATGTGCGGGCCGTGGGACAGCGTGATTGGCCTGCGCAAGGAGAACGCCATCGAGCGCTTTCTCACCCAGCGGCACTCGCCGTTCGAGATGGCGAGCGGGGATGTGCGGCTGCAGGGGGCCATCGTCGACCTGGACGACGAGACCGGGACGGCGCGCAGCATCGTGCGGGTGCAAGAGAGGTTCTCCGAATGACATCCAACCTGCGCAAGGCGACGCCCGAGGAGCAGCTCGCGGAAGTGACCCGCGGCGCGGTGGACGTGCACACCCGCGAGGACCTGCTCAAGAAGCTGACCAACTCGTACGAAAAAGAAGTACCGCTGCGGGTGAAGATGGGGTTCGACCCGACCGCGCCCGACCTGCACTTGGGGCACACCGTGCCGCTCGAGCGCATGCGCAGGTTCCAGGACCTCGGGCACACCGTCATCTTCCTGATCGGCGACTTCACCGCCTCCATCGGCGATCCGACCGGCCGCAACACCACCCGGCCGCCCTTGAGCGACGAGCAGATCGCGGCCAACGCCGAGACGTACAAGAAGCAGGTCTTCAAGGTGCTGGACCAGGCATCCACCGAAGTGCGCTTCAACAGCGAGTGGCTGCGGCCGCTCGGGTCGAGCGGGATGATCAAGCTGGCGGCGCGCTACACGCTCGCGCGCATGCTCGAGCGCGAGGACTTCAAGAAGCGCTGGCATTCGGAGACGCCCATCGCGCTGCACGAATTGCTCTATCCGCTCGCGCAGGGCTACGACTCGGTGGCTTTGAAAGCGGACGTCGAATTGGGTTCCTCGGATCAGCTCTTCAACCTGCTCGTCGGCCGTCAGTTGCAGAAGGAGTACGGGCAGGCGCCGCAGGTCTGCCTGACCGGGCCATTGCTCGAAGGCATCGACGCGCGCGAAGTGGAAGGCCGCATCGTCGGCGACAAGATGAGCAAGTCGCTCGGCAACTACGTCGGCATCGACGAGGCCGCGAACGAGCAGTACGGGAAGCTGATGAGCATCTCGGACGGCCTGATGTGGCGCTATTACGAGCTGCTCTCGCGCAAGTCGCTCGCCGAAGTTTCCGCGCTGCGGGCGGAGCACCCGAAGAAGGCAAAGAGCGAATTGGCGAAGGAGATCGTCGCTCGCTACCACGGGGCCGCGGCGGCGCAGGGAGCCGAGGAGCAGTTCGAGGCCGTGCACAAGCGCCACGAACTGCCCGAGGAGATCGAGGAGCGCGAGGTGTCTCGTGAGGCGGGGGCCGATTCGGTGCCGCTGGCGAAGACCCTCGCGGTGCTTGGGCTTGCGTCGTCCGGCTCGGAGGCGCGGCGGCTGATCGGTCAGGGCGGCGTCAGCGTCGAGGGCGAGCGCGTTTCGGACCCGAACGCGAAGCTCGTCGCCGGCGTGCACTTGCTCAAGGTCGGCAAGCGCAAGTTCACCCGCGTCACCGTGAAGTAACCTCGCCGGCCGGCCTCAGCCGCTGTGCTGCGCGGCAGTCTTCAGCCGAGCCGTTTGAGCAGTGCTTCCACTTCCGCCCGCATCGCGGGCCGCGGCAGCTTCAGGCTGCGGCCGTGGCCGGGCAGGATGTGCTCGAAGCGGTAGTCGAGGAGGCGCCGCAGCGAGCGCACCTGTTCGGGCCACGAATGCCAGCAGACGTTGCGCCCCATCTCCAAGTTGCCGCCGGACGCGCCCGCCGCGGGGTGGTCTGCCCACAAGTGGTCGCCGGTGAAGAGCCACGTGTCGTCGACGAGGAGCGCGCAGCTTCCGCGGGTGTGGCCGGGAACGGGGATGGCGACGACTCCCTTTGCGAGTTCGCGAGGCTCGGTGCCTTGCAGACGGATTTCGGCGCCGATGTGATCGTCCGCTTCGTGGATGATGCGCTCGCAGCCGAAGCGCTTGCGGAAGGCGGCGTGGTCGGCGACGTCGTCTTGATGGGTGAGGAACATCCGCCGCACGCCGCCCAGCTCTTCCAGGCGCTTCAAGAGCGGCGCGGCAGCGCGCGGCGAGTCGACGAGGAGGTTGCCGTCTTCGCGCACGAGAAAGTAGCTCTGCGCGCCGTAGGAGCTTTCGCTGGAATACCCGCAGCGGAACACCTTCGCGCTGCCGTCGGTGCCGGACAGATGCCGCGCGTCGTCGATTGGAACCGGCAACGACCTGGCGGCTTCTTTCGCGCTCCGCTCGGCGCCGATCGAGGCCGTCGGGCAGCTCACCAACGCCCGCAGCGCTTCCGCCCACGCGGCATCGTCACGAGGCTGCTCGCGGACGAACGACTGGCCGTTGCGCAGCGACCCGAACGTGTGCGGGGCGAGCTCGCGGCAAGTGTCGCAGTCGATGCAGGTGTCGTCGACGAACAGCTCGCCGGGCGCGTTTTCGGGGAGTCTCAGATTGAGGTCCGCCATGCCCTTGGTGTAACTCCGCGCGGATGAAGCTGCTGCAGAAGAGGCTCTTGCGCGACGTCGGCCGCGCCATCTCCGACTTTCAGCTCGTCGAAGACGGCGATCGCATCCTGGTCGGCGTCTCCGGCGGCAAGGATTCGTTCACCCTCCTCCACCTCTTGCAAGAGCTGCAACGGAGCGCGCCGATCCGTTTTTCGCTGGTCGCCTGCAATCTGGATCAGGGCCATCCGGGCTTTCCCGCGGCGCGGCTCGAGGAGTACCTGCGGTCCACAGGTGCGGAAGTGTCGATGCTGCGCGAGGACACCTATTCGATCGTGAAGCGGCTGGTGCCGGAAGGGAAGACGAGCTGCTCGGTCTGCTCGCGCCTGCGCCGGGGCATTCTCTATCGGACGGCGAAAGAGCAGCGGTGCACGAAGATTGCGCTCGGGCACCACCGGGACGACCTGGTCGAGTCGCTCTTGATGAGCATGCTCTTCAACGGAAAGATCCGCTCGATGCCGCCGCGGCTTGTCTCGGACGACGGCGAGAATGTGGTCATCCGCCCGCTCTGCTACGCCGCCGAAAGCGACATCGCGGCCTTCGCCGAGGCGATGCGTTTTCCCATCATCCCCTGCGATCTGTGCGGTTCGCAGGAAAACCTGCAGCGCAAGAGGGTAAAGCGATTGCTCGATGAGCTGTCGAGCGAGCATCCGGGTGTTCGCTCGTCGCTTCTGGCCTCGATGGGAAATGTGATGCCCGCCCATCTGCTCGACTTCCGGCTCCTGGGGGCCGTGCGCGGTCCGGATCCGTGGATCGACGAAGACTGCGAGACCCCTTCCGTCGTGCCGCTCCGCTCGTGATTGCTCTGACGGGCCGCGCCTTGCAGGTTGAGCACGCCGTTTGCAGTCTCTTTGGTAGGCGGGCGGCGGAAGGCGGGGGTCATGACAAAGACGTGCAGCAGATGCGATCGGGAGAAGATCGTTCCCATCCAGCTCGACGACACGCTCGATGTCTGCGGCCACAGCTTCACCGCGCAGCTTCCGGCGGAGCGCTGCGAGTGTTGCGGCCAGGTCGTCATCCAAGGTCACGACGTCCGCCAGTTCGAGCTGCGGGTGGCGGTCGAGATCGCCAAGGCAGGCCTGCGCACCGCGGAGTCGTTCAAGTACCTGCGCAAGGCGGTCGGACTCGAGCGAGAGGGTCTCGCGGAGTTGCTCGACGTTCCGATGGAGTACGTCGCCTACTGGGAGGACGATAGCTGGCCGGTGGATCCGCGTGCGCATGCGGTGCTCTGCTCCTTGGTGCTGTCGAAGCTCGAGCGGAGGCCGGCGTCCTTGGATCCGCTGCGGGTCTTGCGGCAACCGCGCAAGCTGTCCCGCAAGGTGCGGCTGCATCTCATCGACGCGGTCGGCCAGCCGGCGAAGACGCTCCAATTCAGCAGCGAACCCGCAGTACCGGCACTCGCGTAAGGCAGTCTGCCGCTAGGCCGTGATGCGCGCGCCGCCTAGCACTTCGTCGCCGCGGTAGAAGACCGCGCTCTGGCCCGGCGCGACGCCGACCGCCGGCTCGCGCAAGGTCACCCGCACCGACGCGCCCTCCGCCTCGACTCGCGCCGGCAGCGGCTTTCCGCGGTGGCGCACCTGCACTTCGCAATCGAACACCCCGCCCGACGGCGGCTCCGCAACCCAGGAAGCATCCAACCCGGAAAAGCTGCCGCGCGAAACCTCTTCGCGCGTGCCCACCACCACCCGCTGCCGGGCGGCGTCCAAGCCGCCGACATAGAGCGGCAGCTTGAATCCCTGTCCGAGCCCGCGCCGCTGGCCGACGGTGAACCGGTGCACTCCCTGGTGCTCCCCGAGGACGCGCCCCGAGACGTCGACGATCTCGCCCCGCGCCGCCGGAACGCCGTGCGACTCCAAGAACTGCGGCAACGGCGTGTCGCCGACGAAGCACACCTCCATGCTCTCGGGCTTGTCGGCATTCGGCAGCCCGCGCTCGCGCGCGATGGCCCGGACCTGCGTCTTGGTCAATTCGCCGAGAGGAAACCGGACCAGCGCCAGCTCCTCCTGGGTGAGCCCGTGCAGGAAGTAGCTCTGGTCCTTCGAGGCATCCAAAGCCCGCAGCAAGCGATGGCGACCGTCGATCAAAGCAACCCGCGCGTAATGCCCGGTGACCAGCTCGGAAGCGCCGAGCTTGCGGGCCCGGTCGAGCAGCCAATCGAACTTGACGTGATCGTTGCAGCGCACGCACGGATTTGGCGTCTCGCCCGCGGCGTAACTGCGCACGAACGGCTCGATCACCTGCTCGCGAAAGCGCTCCTGCGCGTCGTAGACGTAGAAGCGCACGCCGAGGACTGCGGCGGCGCGGCGGGCGTCGTAGAGGTCGTCCGGCGCGCAACAGGTGCGCCCGGTCCGGACCGCGTCGGGGTCCATCGAATAGAGCCGCATGGCGACGCCGATGCAGGCGTCGGCGCCGCGCGAAGAAGCGGTCAGCGCGGCGGCGACGCTGGAGTCGACGCCGCCCGACATCGCCACCATGGAAACGGTCACGGCGCCGCGCCCTCGGGGAACGGCGTCGGCTGCGGCTCTTCCGGCGCGAACGGCTTGTTGGGAATCCAGAACGCGACCTTGGCGCCGGAGAAGTTGTGCTTCGTGTCCGGCTGATTCTTGGGAGGGCTCTCCGCCCAGATCTTCCCGCCGTGCGCTTCAATGATCTGCTTCGCCACCGGAAGCCCGAGTCCTGCGCCGGGCGCCCGCTCTTCACCGACGCGGTCCGCATGGAAGAACGGATCGAACACCCGCTCCGCCTCGTCCGCCAGCATGCCCTCGCCCTGGTCGTAGACCTCGCAGCACAGGCGAGCGTCTTCGAGCACCACCCGCAAGAGGACAGAGCTGCCGTGGGGGCTGAACTTGATCGCGTTGTCGAGCAGGTTTCCCACCGCCTGCTTGAGCTTGCGGACATCGCCATAGCCCTGGCCTGTGCCGACGATCTGCACTTCCAGGGTGACGCGCCGGGCGCGGGCCTTCGGCTTCTCCTCGTCGGCGATGCCGCGCGCCATCACCGTCGGATCGAAGCTGTCGCGCTGGATGGCGTAGCCACCGCTTTCGAGAGTGGCGAAGTCGACCAGGTTGTCGATGGTGCGCGAGAGCCGGTCGCCCGAAGTCGTCATCGACTCCAGAATCTTCATCTGCGCGTCGGTGAGCGCGCCCGCTTTTCCCGACTGCAGGATCTTGAGATAGCCGGTGATGGGCGTGAGCGGAGTCGCCAATTCATGCGAGAGATTCTGCATGAACTCGGTCTTGCTCCGCGCCGCCGCGCGCAGCCGCGAGTTGGCGGCGGTCAATTCGCGCACCGTCGCCTCCAGCCGCTCCACCAGCGACTGCGAATACTCGCGCAGGTACCGGCGCTCTTCCGGCCCGCGCACCTTCTCGCGCTTGCCCTTCAAGAACTCGCGGAGCTGGCCGGGAAACTTCTCCACGTCAATGGGCTTCTCGATGTAGCCGTCGCAGCCGATGCTCAAGGAGAGGCCGCGGTCGCCGTGCGAGGTGAGGACGACGATGGGGCACTGATCGAGCCCGCGATAGCTGCGCAGCCGGGTGGCGGTCTCGTAGCCGTCGATGCCCGGCATCTCGATGTCGCAGAGGATCAGGTCCGGGTGCGAGGAGATGGCGAGGTCGATGCCGGCGATCCCGTCGGACGCCTCGAGCATGTCGAAGCCGCGCGCCTCCAGCACGCCGCGGACCAACGCCCGGCTTTCCGGGTTGTCCTCGATGTAGAGGATGCGCGGGTGCGGCGAAGGTGCCTGTTCGGCCATCATTGAAGAGCGTCCGGGATGCGTTGAGCTACGTACCTCGCCGTTCCGGAATGCTACCACCTGCCTGCCCGGCTTGAAAGCAGTCTGCTTGCCCTTCGGAGACCCGGTACGCGGTTCGAGGACGGCTGGCGAGCGCCCTTCTGCCCACACTCTGTCCACAGGCCCCGTCCTTTCGCGCGCGCAATGTTGCCACTCCTTTGCGCCGGCGCACGCGCCTCCGACGCAGGACTGGGAGACTGTCCCAAGTGCCCGACTCTTCAACTTTTTTGCCGGTCACATTCCCGTTGCTTCGAGACAGAGGGAAAATTCCGCTTGGCACTTTGCGTCGCGCGCTCTGCGTCACTGTGAATTACCTGTGGACGGTTTTTCGGCAACCTCCGGCACGAGTCTCAAGAGTGTTTCGCGACTGTTCAACTCGGGGTGCTCGAGCACCCGATCGAGGAGCCGCGAGAGCACCTGCCCGATGGCCCGGCCGGGGCCGATTCCGAGGGCCTGCATGACGTCTTCGCCGCCGATTTGAAGATCGGTGATCTTGAGCGCGGAGGCGCGTTCGAGCTCGCGCGCAAACCGCGCTTCGGCCTCTGCCTGGTTGCGCAGGCCCTCTTCGACGTAGCGCCCGCGGGCGGTCAGATCGGCGCGGCGGAGCGCCCACAAGAGCGGCAGCTCTTCCTTGCCGATGCGGGACAAGGTCCTTCGCACGGTCGCGTCGGTCCACTCCGGCAGGTAGTGCCAATTGTGCTCGTCGACGAGGAGCGCCACCCGTTCGATGTCGCGCTTGGGAAGCTTGAGCCGCTGCAGCATCGCCGCCGTCAGGCGCGCTCCGACGTGCTCGTGATCGTAGAAGGTGTGCTCGCCCGGTGCGCCTTCTTTCGGCGCCGCGGTGCGCGGCTTCGCCACGTCGTGCAAGAGCGCGGCGAGCCGCGCCAGCAGCTCGGGCGGCGCTGCGTCCACGGTGTGCAAGGTGTGCCGCCACACGTCCCAGGCGTGGTAGCGGTTCTGCACGAAGCCGACTCCCTCGATGAGCTCGGGAGCAATGCGGCGGAGCAGCCCGGTGCGGAGCAAGAGTCGCAGGCCCCGGCTGGGCGGCTCTCCGCGCACGAGAAGTTTGAGCAGCTCGTCGCGCACCCGCTCCATCGCGACTTTCTCGAAGACATCGAGCGACTGCGAGACGGCGCGCAGAGTGCGCGGCTCGATGGCGAGGCGCAGCGTGCAGGCGAACCGCACCGCGCGAAGGGGCCGCAGCCCGTCCTCGCGGAACCGATCGAGCGGGTTTCCCACCGCTCGCAGCCGCTTGCGCCTCAAGTCTTCCTCGCCGCCGAACGGATCGCGCAGGATCCCGTTCAATGGATCCCAGGCCATCGCATTGACGGTGAAGTCCCGGCGGGAGAGATCGCCTTCGATCTCGCCGAGGAAGTGCACGCTGCTCGGACGGCGGCCGTCGAGGTACGGGCCTTCGCCGCGGAAGGTGGTCACCTCCACCGAATGCGTGCCGGAGAGCACCGTCACCGTGCCGTGCTGGACGCCGGTCGGAATCACCCTCGCAAAGAGGCGCAACACCTGCTCGGGCAACGCGTCGGTCGCGACGTCGAAGTCCTGCGCGATTTTGCCGCGGACCAGATCGCGCACCGCACCGCCCGCGAGCCACGCTTGCTTGTGGGCCGCGCGCAACCCGCGGAGCACCGCCATCACGTCTTCGGGAACGAGCTTCGGGTCTGGCAGCACGGGTCGTTGATCTCGCGCGGCTCAAAGACGCCGACTGGTGCCCTCGGCCCGACTCGAACGGGCGGCCACCTGTTTAGGAAACAGGTGCTCTATCCACCTGAGCTACGAGGGCAAACTTGCCGCCGAGATACCTGCAACTTCCGTCGCGGTCAACCGGACGCTCAGTACGCGATCAGCGCTTCGACCGGCGCATCGAGGCGCGCCCTGCCCTTCAAGAAGGACAGCTCGATGACGAAGAGATAGGCGCCGACGATGCCGCCTTGCTGGCGGACGAGCTGGCCTGCGCCCCAAGCGGTTCCACCAGTCGCCAGCAGATCGTCGACGACGGCGATCTTCTCGCCTGCTCGCACCGCGTCGACGTGCGCTTCCAACACGCCGGTCCCGTATTCGAGCGCGTATTCAATCTTCTGTGTCTTGTACGGAAGCTTGCCCAGCTTGCGCACCGGCGAGAAGCCGAGCTTCAAGCGGTCGGCCAGCGCGGCGCCGAAGATGAATCCGCGCGACTCGATGGCGACGATGCGCTGGAAGCCGCGGCCGCGCAGTTGTTCGGTCAATCCGTCGAGGATGGATTGAAACGCGTCGGCGTCGCCGAGCACCGGCGTGATGTCCTTGAAGAGGATGCCGGGCTGGGGAAAGTCGGGGACGTCGCGGATGAGCGAGCGGGCGCGGTCGAGGGACATGCAGCGCATCCTGCCAAAAATCCGCGCGAGCCGCCCGCCACGTGCCGCTGCAACCAAGCGCCGGGCAAAAAAACAGCCGCCGGTCCCATGGGGGGGATGGGACCGACGGCCGAGGACCCGCTCGCGCCAAAGGCGCCAATCAAGCCCGGTGCTCCATGTAGCAATCGTCGCCGGTACGTGCAACGCGAAAACATCAATCAACGCAAGAACGTCAACGGATCGCGCGGGCGGCTCGCAACACGCACTTCAAAGTGTAGGTGAGGGCCGGTGGCGTTCCCCGTATGTCCTACTTTGGCGATGATGTCGCCGCGCGAAACATGCATGCCCGCCTTGACCAGGTTCTCGGAGTTGTGGGCGTACACGGTGACGATGTCGCCTGCGTGGCGGAGCAAGACCAGCTTGCCGTAGCCGCGCTGGGTGCCGGCGAAGAGGACGGTGCCCGATGAAGCCGCGCGGACGAGCGTGCCCTCGGGCGACGCCAGATCGATGCCGTCGTGCTGGTCGCGCTCGCGTTCGCCGAAGCCGGAAATCAACACGCCCTTGGTTGGCCACCCGAGCGGCGTCCCGTGCACGGCAGGGTCGAGCGGCTTCTGGCCGGCGCGCGCAATCGCGGTGGGCGGCTTTCTGGCCGGCGTGGCCGGAATTCGAGCCGAGTCGCGCGCGCCGGATGGCGGCGGCGGCGGCGGCTCCGAGGCGTATTGCGGACGAGGCTGTTCGTGGATGCAAGCGGCGAGAGCAACCAAGAAGAGCGTGGCTAGCCGAGCTCCCACCGCGACAACTCCTCCAAGAGGCCGTGCTGGGTCAGGTCCAGGTGCAGCGGAGTGACGGAGATCAGCTCCTCGTCGAACACCGCGTCGCAGTCGCTGCCCGGCACGTGCACGTGCGCCTCTTCGTCTCCCCCGATCCAGTAATACGCGCGGCCGCGCGGATCCAGTTTCTCGACCACCGCGGCGACGTAGCTGCGCTTTCCGATGCGAGTGATGCGCGCGCCGCGCGGCACACCCGGTGGGACGTTGACGTTCAAGAGCGTCCCTTCGGGCAGCCCGTGGCGGTGCATTTCGGAGGCGAGCTGTCGGGCAAAAGCCGCGGACGCGCCGAAGTCGGTTCCTTGCACGAGGCTGATGGCGAAGCTCGGGAGTCCGCCCACGCACCCTTCCATCGCCGCCGCCACCGTCCCCGAGTAGTGGACGTCGTTGGCGAGGTTCGGGCCGCGGTTGATGCCGCTCGCCACCAGATCCGGCCTGCGCTCTTTCAGGACATGGTGGACGCCGACGTACACCGCGTCGGTGGGGGTGCCGTCCACCGCCCAGCGCTCGACCGCCCCCCACGGCTCCCGTCGCTCGATGCGGAGCGGCCGATGCAGCGAGATGCTGCGGCTGGTGGCGCTCTGCTCGCGGTCGGGGGCGCACACGATGACCTCGCCCAAGGGGCTGAGCGCTTCCGCCAGCGCGCGGAGTCCCAAAGCTTCCACGCCGTCGTCGTTGCTGACCAGGATGCGCACGATGCCGCGTGTAGCGCGCCGGACGCCCGCGGGCAATGGCGGTTGCCGCCGCGCGCACGCGATGCACATGCTCGGCGCCATGGTTTTGCCCTCCCTGCCCAAGGCGCCCGACCACCTGTTCGCCCTGGGCGCGCCGCAGGAAGGGCTGTTCGCGGGGGCCGTTCTCGAGTCGAGCTTTCGCGACGCGAAGCCGCCGTTCGTCCTCGGCGCGATGGAGCGGCGGCTGGTGGAAAAGAAGTGGCAGTACCTCTTCGTCGCCGACCGGGAAGTGATGCTGACGCTCGCCATCTTGGACGCGGGGTATCTCTCGGCGGGGGTCTGCTCGGTGTTCGACCGCGGCTCGTGCAGGCTCCTCGCCGACGAAGGGCCGGTGTTGCCGCCGCTCTTCGCCAGCGTGGGCGAGATGCCCGGAGACGCATCGCTGCGGGGCCCGCGCATCTCCGCGCGCATCGAAAAGAACGGCGACCGCTACGCGGTGCGCGCCACCTGGGCGCACTGCGAGATCGACTTGATCCTCGACGGTGCGCTGGCTCCTCCGCCCGCCTCCGCGGTGGCCGCGCTCGTGAACCCCGGCCGGTTCGATTACACGCAGAAGAGCGCGCTGTTGCGCGCCTCCGGCAGCGTCCGCAGCGGCAACGTGACCTTCGAGCTGAGCGGCGCGCCCGCCGGCCTCGATTATTCGCACGGCTTCTTCGAGCACGAGACCGCCTGGCGCTGGGCTTTTGCGGCAGGGCCCGGCGTCGCGTTCAACTTCAGCGACGGCTTCTTGCAGGGGCAGGGAGAGAACGTCGCCTGGCTCGAGGGTGAGCCGCGGCCGGTAGGCCCGGTGACGTTCGAGTTCGACAAGCTCGCCCCGCTTCAGCCCTGGCGCATTCGCGGCGAGTCGGTCGATCTCACCTTCAAGCCCGAAGGAGTGCGGACGAAGAGCGTGGATCTCAAGTTCGTCTCCTCGCGCTACGTGCAGCCCTTCGGCACCTTTGAGGGGCGCGTCCTCGGTGCGGCCGTGGAAGGCCTCGCCGGACTGACCGAAGACCACGTCGCCCGCTGGTAGCGCGGCCGACAGGCGGCGACGAGCTGCGCGCGACTGACTACCGCCGGTGCTGGGCGCGGAATTCGTCGCGGTACTTCTTCACCTCTTCGTAGAACGCCGCCGGGACCCGCTTCTGGATCACCGCGTCCGCCGCCGCGGCCGCCCGCTGCCAATCCTGCACGTCCCCCGGCGAGTTGATCTTGAGGCCGCGCTTCTTCATCTGCTCGATGGCGTCCTCGTTCTGCTTGCGCACGTCGTCGCGCACCTTCTTCTCGTAGTCGGCGGCGATCTTGAGCAGCTTCGGCCGCAGGTCGGAAGGAATCTTCTCCCAGACATCGCGCCGCACCACCGTCGCGCCGGTCAAGAAGCCCCAGTGCAGGTCGAGCATGTTGCCGGCCTTCGAATACAGGTTGGTGGTGTACGCGTAGAGCGGCGGCTCGCTGATGGTGTTGATCATGCCGGAGGTCAGCGAAGGAACCAGATCGGTTGACGAGAGCACCACCGGGTGGAAGCCCGCCGCCTTCCAAGCGGCCTCGGCGCCGGGGTCGCCGTTCCAGGTGAAGACCTTGCCCTTGCCGAAATCGAGCGGCGTCTTGTACGGCTCGGTCGAGAACAGGTAGACGAACCCGACCTCGCCCCACTGCAGCGCGACGAACTTCTTCTTCTCCAGGGCGGCGTTCAGCTTGCCGACGATCTTGGCGTGGACGTAGTCGTACTCCTCGTACGAGTCGATCAACGAAGGAATGTCTTCCACCTGCGGCTCGGGCGTGATCTCGTGCAGGCCCACCGACGTCATCGACGCGCCCTGCAGTTGGCCGATGGAGATCTTGCGGATCATCTCGCCTTCGCTGCCCTGGGTGCCGCCGGCGTAAATCTTCAGCTCCACCTTCCCGCCCGACTCCTTGGAGAAGTCCGCCGCCATCTGCGTCAGGAGCTGGTGCCAGGTGGAGCCCTGCGGAGCGAGCGTGCCGAGCTTGATGCGGACGGTCTGCGCGTTGGCGGAGGCAGCCGTGAGGAGTACGGCGAGAGCAAGTCTGTTCATGGCGATCCCTTAGTCCGAGAAGACGTCGTCGACGTGGCTGAGAAGATAGTGCGCGCGCCGCTGCGAGAGCACGTTGGCGAGGCGCTCGTCTCGCGCCTCCGGCTTGTCCACGTCGAACGAGACGGTGTCTTGCAACAGCTTTGTATAGAGCTTCTTGTCCTGCGCAGCGGCCACCACCGCCTGGGCATAGGTGACGTGCGGCGAGAGCTTCATGCCTTTCGAGAGCGCGACCGCTCGCTCGTAATGCATCTTCTGCTTCTCCGGGGTGGTGCCTTCGGCGCGGGCGCTGTCGAAGGTGATGGAGAACTCGTGCAAGGCGCCCTTGTCGAAGGTTTCGTCGAGGGCGAGGGCGCGGTCGAGGAGCGCCGCCACCGCGGGCAGATCGCCCACCATCGCCATGTCGCGCTTGTTGGCCGCGATGGCCGCCGCCCAGGGCACGAGCGTCCAATAGATGTACGGCACGTCGTCCTTGGTCAGCTTCGCCAGCGCCGCCGGACGGTCTTTTTCCGAGACGAGCTGCGCCTCGGTGATGCCGCGCTTGATCTTGAGGCCGTCGAGCCCGTACTGCCGCGCCCTCAAGTACAGCCTTCGCGCCCGCGCCATCTCGTACACGTCTGGCGACGGCCGAAGCTCTGCGGGCTGTTGCACGAAGCCGTAGGCGTATTCGGTGAAGCTGCGCGAAAGGCCGAGCCGCAACTTGGCGTCGTCCGGCAGGCGGTCCGCGAGGCTCTCCATCGTCTTGAGCGCGAACGGCACCGCGTCGTGGATCAACTCCGGATCGTCGTCGCGCGCGAACGCGCCGCCCTCGCCGCTGGCGGAGATCGCGTTTGCGACCTGCTCGAGCGCGTAGTGACGGGGCGAGCAGGCTGCGGCGGCACAGAGAAGAAGGAGCAACTTGGGCGCGCGCAAGATGGGCGCAAGTGATATTGACGCACGCCGAGAAGTCAACCCACCTGCTCTCCTGGAGTCGACTTGGCAGACCCTGCCGCGCCGCCCCCCGCCGTCGCCGCGCACATGGCGGGAGCACCCGACAAGCCAGGCGAGGGTCCGGGCGGTTCGGCGGTCGAACGCTGGCTTTTGGTCGCGGTGGTGCTGACGATGATCGCGCTGCCCACGCTGGAGACGGTGGTGCGGCGGTTCACCGGCGCGGGGGTTCCCGGCGCGGCGGTCTATACCGAGCACCTGACCTTGTGGGTCGGGTTTCTCGGCGCGCTCCTCGCCACCGCCACGAACCACCACCTCGCCCTCTCGACGGTGGAGATGCTGCCGAAAGGGTGGCCGCAGAACCTGGCCCGCAACTTCGGCGCCATCGTCACCGCGCTGGTCTGCGCCGTGCTCGCCTATGCGTCGCTCGATCTGATGCTCGCGGATCGCACCCGCGTCGACACGCTGCCCTTGAAGGTGGTCCCCGCGTGGCTCTTGCGCTGGGTGGTCCCCGCCGTCCTTCTGGCGCTGGGTGTCTGGCGGATCGCGCGCTTCTTGCGCGTCAAGCGGCCGTCGATGCTGATTGCCACCGTGATCCTCTTCGCGGGCGCGTTGTTCTCACGCTTCGTCGCCGCCAGCTTCTTGTCGACGCCGCCCGGGGGACTTCCGGAGTGGTGGTTCGAGATCATCATGCCGGTGGGCTTCGCGGTGATGTCGTTCCGCGGAGCGCGCGCCGCGCCCACCCGCGCCGGCCGCTGGGTTGCGTGGGTGCTCGCGCTCTGCGTGATCCCCTTCGCGGTTTCGCGCATCGCCGATTTGTACGGCCACGCCTTCTTGCCCGCGCCCGACGGTCCGACGCTGCTGCATGGACACACCGCGGCCTTGGCGTGGCCCGGATCGATCCTGCTGTTTGCGTCGTTCCTCTTGGGCGCGCCGGTCTTCGTGGTGATGGCCGGCTTCGCCCTCTTGCTCTTCTTCCTCGCCGGCACGCCGGTGGCGTCGGTTCCCGGCGAGACCTTTCGCCTGGTGGTGTCGCCGACCTTGCCGGCGATTCCGCTCCTCACCGTGGCGGGCTACATCCTCGCCGAAGGCGGCGCATCGCAGCGGCTGGTGCGCGCCGCGCAGAGCCTGTTCGGGTGGATGCCCGGCGGGCTCGCGGTGGTGGCGGCATTCGTCTGCGCGCTGTTCACCACCTTCACCGGCGCGTCCGGCGTCACCATCCTCGCGCTCGGCGGCATCATCCTGCCGGCGCTGGTCAGCGAAGGCTACCCGGAGGGATTTTCGCTGGGGCTCGTCACCGCGTCGGGATCGCTCGGGCTGCTCTTCCCGCCCTCGTTGCCGGTGATCCTCTACGGCGTCGTCGCGGGAGTCGCCATCGACAAGCTCTACGTCGGCGGCGTCGTTCCCGGCCTCTTGATGATCGTGCTGGTGGCCGCTTACGGCATCATCGCCGGCATCCGCAGCAAGGCGCCGCGGCCGAAGTTCAATGCGCGCGACGCAGCGAAAGCGGTGTGGGGCGCGAAGTGGGACCTGGGGCTTCCGCTCCTCATCATCGTCGCGGTCGCGAGCGGGTTCGCGACCATCGTCGAGTCTGCGGCGCTGGGCGCGGCCTACGCCATCATCGTCGAGCTCTTCGTGTATCGCGAGGTGCATCCGGTGCGCGATCTGCCGCGGGTGCTCGTGCACGCGTCCACGCTGGTCGGAAGCGTCGTCATCCTGCTCGGGGTCGCGCTCGGCATGACCAGCTACCTGGTCGACGCGGAAGTGCCCACTGCGCTCCTCGCCTACGTGCAGGCGCACATCCATTCGCAGTGGGAGTTTCTCTTGGCCTTGAACGTGCTCCTCCTCGTGCTCGGGAGCGTGCTCGAGATCTACTCGGCCATCGTGGTGCTGGCGCCTCTGGTTGCGCCGCTCGGGGTCGCATTTGGAGTCGAGCCCGTGCACCTGGGCGTCGTCTTCCTCGCGAACCTGGAGCTCGGCTTTCTCTTCCCGCCGATGGGGCTCAACCTGTTCCTGAGCGCGCAACGGTTCCAGAAGCCGCTGCCGCTCCTCTACCGCAAGGCGTTTCCGTTCCTCTTGATCATGACCGCCGGAGTGCTGCTCATCACCTACGTTCCGGCGATCACCACCGGCGTCGTCGCATTGCTCAACAAGACGCCCTGACGATCGATCAGTGCCCGCCACCCAGCATGTTCGCGGTGTTGGCGCCGGCGCGGTCCAGATTGCGGACCTCGTCCTGGATGTGCATGCGCGCTTCGGTGTCGGAGTCGACGTAGCGGCACACCTTGTTGCGCAGGTGCGAGCCGGTGTCTTCCTCGAACTCGCAGACGTACTTGCCCTTGGCGTTGGGGCCCCCCGCGTTGCTCGCGAGGGTCGGGGTACCGCTCTTGTTCTTCAGCGAAGTGCTCTGCGAACCGCCAGTGGCGCAGCCGACGAACGAGAGGCCGAGACAGACAGCAAAGAGTGACCGCATGAGAAGAACCCTCTTTCTGGAGCGCGAGCTAGCCGCCGTGGCCGGGAACGGTGTTGGTGCCGGAGCGGTCGAGATTGCGGACCTCGTCCTGGATGTGCATGCGCGCTTCGGTGTCGGAGTCGACGTAGCGGCAGACCTTGTTGCGCAGGTGGGAGCCGGTGTCTTCCTCGAACTCGCAGACGTACTTGCCCTTGGCGTTGGGTCCGCCCGCGTTGCTCGACAGGGTCGGCGTGCCGCTCTTGTTCTTCAGCGAAGTGCCCTGCGAACTTGCAGTGGCGCAGCCGGCGAACGACAGGCCGAGGCAGACAGCAAACAGTGACCGCATGAGGATGCTCCTCCTGAGGTCAAGTTGTACGTCAAACGTTCGGGCCACACCAGCCCGAAACCGAGCCCCCGGAGCAAGTTGTCTGCAAGCAATAGCTTGCAACCTGTTCGGAATTGGGACAGCCGGCTAGCCGCGCTGTTCCATCGGGACGTAATGTTGCTCGGTCGGGCCGGTGTAGATCTGACGCGGCCGGCCGATCTTGGTGGCCGGATCCTCGATCATCTCTTTCCAGTGCGCGATCCACCCAGGCAGGCGGCCAAGCGCAAACATCACCGTGAACATCTGGGTGGGGATGCCGAGCGCCTTGTAGATGATGCCGGAGTAGAAATCGACGTTGGGGTACAGCTTCCGCTCGACGAAGTACGGGTCGTTCAGCGCCGTCTCCTCCAGCTCCTTGGCGAGGTCGAGCATCGGGTCCTTGATGCCCATCTTCGCGAGCAGGTCGTCGCAGGCGCGCTTGATGATCTTCGCCCGCGGGTCGAAGTTCTTGTAGACGCGGTGGCCGAAGCCCATCAGCCGGATGCCGCTCTTCTTGTCCTTCACCTGGCTGATGAACTGCGCCGCGCTGAGCTGCTTCTGACGGATGTCCTGCAGCATCTCCACCACTTCCTGGTTGGCGCCGCCGTGGAGCGGCCCCCAGAGCGCGCAGATGCCGGCGCTGATGCTGGCGAAGAGGTTGGTCTGCGCCGAGCCGACGATGCGCACCGTCGAGGTGCTGCAGTTCTGCTCGTGGTCGGCGTGAAGGATGAGCAAGAGGTTGAGCGCGCGGACCGCCACCGGGTCCACGACGTACGCCTCCGCCGGCACCGCGAACATCATGTGCAGGAAGTTCGAACAGTAATCGAGGTCGTTGCGCGGATAGACGAACGGATGTCCGACGCTCTTCTTGTACGAGAACGCCGCGATGGTGGCGAGCTTGGAGATGAGCCGGATGATGGTGATGTCCCGGTACTCGTCGGCCTTGGCGTTCAGCGCATACGGATAGAAGGACGACAGCGAGGTCACCATGGCGGAGAGGATCGCCATCGGGTGCGCGGTCATCGGATAACCGTCGAAGAACCGCTTCATGTCCTCGTGGATCATCGAGTGCCGCGTGAGCAGCCGCTGGAAATTCGAGAGCTCGGGCTTCGTCGGCAGGTTGCCGTAGATGAGCAGGTACGCCGTCTCGATGAAGGTGGACTTCTCGCCCAGCTCCTCGATGGGAATGCCGCGGTAGCGCAAGATCCCCTTCTCGCCGTCGAGAAAGGTGATGGCGCTCGTCGTCGAGGCCGTGTTCATGAACGCCGGGTCGATGGTGACGAGCCCGGTCTTGGCGCGCAGGTTGGAGATGTCGATGCCGCGCTCACCCTCGGTGCCTTGCGTGACTTCGAGCTCGAGCTCCTGCTTGCCGGTGCTCAGACGAACTTTCTCTGCCACAGCGGTGCTCCTTTCACGGCGACGCGGGTGTCTCTCGCGCGCCTTACGCGTAGTGTCAAGAGGCGAGCTTCTGGAGCAGTTCAGCGACTTGCGCAGGCGTATCGCAGAGATAATCGGCGGCGGTCAGCGACGCTCGTTCGCCCATTCCGTAGGTCACCGCGCAGATCGGAACGCCCGCCGCCTTGCCGGTCGAGACGTCGACCGCACTGTCGCCGACCAGCAGCGTCTCGGCTGCGTCGGCGTGCAGCTCCCTGCACAACCGCAGGAGCCAGTCCGGCGACGGCTTGCGCGGACCCTCGTCGCCGCCGACGACCCGGGCAAAGCTCTTCGCGACGCCGAGGCCTTGGAGAATTTCGCGCGCAAACCGGCCTGGCTTGTTGGTGAGGACGGCGCGGAGCTCGGGAGGTAGTTGTAAGAGCTCGTCGATGCCGTCGTACAGCTTCGTCTTGTGGAGGAGCCGTGCACCGTACTCTTCGGCCCAGATTGGGGCGGCTTCTGAGTAGCGGTGTTCATGCTGGGGTCCGAGCGACCTGCGGATCAGCCGCTCCGCCCCTTCCCCGACGAAGCCGATGACCACGCGCTGCTCGTGCGTCGGCAGATCCATGCGCGCGAGCATGGCGTTGACGCTGTCCGCAAGATCCGCGCGGGAGTCGATCAAGGTTCCATCGAGATCGTAGACGACGAGCCGGAGCCTGGGCAGGTTCCTCATGGTTCGCTGGTAAAGCTGGTCGGGCGGCCTCCTGTCCAGAGCAGGATCGCGCCGAGGACGCCGATGACGAGGCCGCCGGCGGTGACGAAGAGCGCCGTGGAACGACGGTCTGCATTGCCCGCAGCGCACTGCGGATCGCCGTCGCAAAAGACGTTTCCGAATGCGGCACTCACCGCGAGCGTGATGGCGCCCCCGAACGCGACCGCGCCGCCGCCAACCGCGAGGACGCCCCCGACGATCCGCGATCCTTGAGTGCCGGGCGACACGTGCAAGGTCGCGTCCTCTTCGCTGAGCTTCAAGGTGAACGGCGCACTTTCCAGGATTTCCCGCCCTCCGAGGACGAACTGGTCTGAGGGGTCGAACCCGACCGGCACGCCGCACGGTGTCCGGCAGACGACGACGTCTTTCATGCCCGGCACGCGCCGCAAGAGCTCGACCCGATCGTCGCTGCCGAGCAGATGCACGCGCCGTGTCCATTGCGGAGCTTCGCGCGCCGCGGGCGGCTCGACTTCGTGGGACGGCTCGGGCGCGGGGGGCGGCGGAGCGACTTCGCGCGAGGGTTCGGGCGAAGGCGGCGGCGGCGGCTCGATCGCGCGGGCCGCGAAGGCGCACGACAGCGCGATGCACAGCAGGCGTTTCATCGGCCGGCTGACCTCTCCGTGCCCGCGGCGGTCACGCGAACGCGCTCACAAGACGTGCTTGAGCAGCGAGTCGGCCAGGAAGGCGACCGAGAAGTTCACGAGGCCGATGGGCGTGTCCAGGCGAAAGGCGATGTCCGCCGAGAACGGCGTCTTCGACAATGGATCGCGCCCTGCTCCCGGCGTCGCCTCGCTGTAGACGAAGCGCCCGCCGAAAGCCACGTAGGCGCGCTTGATGTGCAGAAACTCCGTGCGCCAGAGCGGGATGTCGTATTCGGCGCCGAGGACGCCCAGGATGTCGTCGTAGCGTGGGTCCGGGGAGAAGTTCAGCTCCAGTGCGCGCGCGGTGGCGCTGCCCACGTTGAAGAACGACCAATCCGCCACGTAGAAGCGATCGAAGAAGGGCGCATTGCCCTGCACGGCGCCGGCAACCGCGTCGATGCGAAAAGCGCGGCCGCCGCTCTGCGGGAACCACTGCTCGAGCTGCAAGAGATACCGGCTGTATTCGTAGTCGCTGCCGATGGCTTTTGACGAAAAGGTCAGATACGCCTGGATGCGCGAGCCGCGCGTGGGCAGGAAGGTCTCGTCGCGCGAGTCGCGGTCGAACTCGAACGTCAGCGCGGAAATGTCGGAATGGCCGTGGTTGATGAAGGGCGCGTTGACGCCATCCGGGCCTTCCTGGAAGGCATTGAGCACGTCGATGCGGTAGCCGAAGAGGAACCGGTCGTAGGCGGCGTTGCGCACGCCGACGTTCACCTGCGTCTGCGCGCGCGTGTAGCGCAGGCGGGAGTCCAAGGCGAGGCAGTCCGGGTTGCCGCAGGAGTTCTCCACTCCGCGCTCGAGCAGTTCCTCGACACCGGCGACGAAGGTTTCGTCGAAGAGCCGGAAGGTGGGCTCGTACAACGAGACGCGCAACGCCCGTTGGAAGTTGGTCCCGTACAGCGCTTCCACCGAGAGGCCGAGACCCAAGCCGGCGAGGTTCGCATCCGCCGCTCCGAAGCCGCCGAAGAAGCCGGTCATGGCGGTCGAGCCGTAGAAGAGATCGGTCGCGAAGTACGGATTGCGCTCGGTCACCGTCACCTTCACGTCGACGAATCCCCGGCGCGCGGACGGCTCCGTCTCCACCTGCACGTCGGAGAACGCGCCGGTTTGCAAGAGGCGGATGCGGCTCGCGCGGATGCTCTCGTCGTCGAGCTCGCGGCCTTCGTGGATGATCATCGATCGCCGGACCAAAGCTTCGACCGTGTGCTTGTTGCCGGTGATGGTGATGTGCTCGATGAGCGGCTTTCGATTTTCCGCTGCCTGCTCGGCAGCCGATTTGTTCTTGTCGGCCTTCTCGCCTTGGGTGCCGAACGGATCGTTGCGGCCGGCCTTGTCGCCCGGGGCGCCGGTGCTCGGCTTGGGCGTTCCCGGCGGCGCTTGCGCGACGGACGCGAACGACACCGCGAGCACGAAAGCCAGGAAACGAAGGCGCATATCTTGTGCCATCTAGACGGCCGCGCGGTGTCTCCCAAGAAAGAAGCCGTCCGGCCGTCGCGTTCCAAACAGCGCGGTGATGCTACGCTCGGGCCGTGCGTCTGATCGAGATTGCCGCCGGCGCTTTCTGGATGGGAAGCGACGCGCCCGAAGGCGCGGACAACGAGCGTCCACGGCGAAGGCTCGAAACAGCGGCGTACCGGATTGCCGAGTTTCCGGTGACGAACGCGGACTACGCGCCGTTCGTGCCGCGCGGGTACGACGAACGGCGCCATTGGAGTGAAGAAGGCTGGGCTTGGATTCAAGCCAATGCCGTCCGCGCGCCGCGCTTCTGGGACGACCCGGACTGGGCCCATTACCTGACCGCCGAGCAGCCGGTCGTGGGAGTGAGCTGGTACGAGGCGGACGCGTTCGCGCGTTTCTGCGGCTTGCGGCTTCCCAGCGAGCCCGAGTGGGAACGCGCGGCGCGCGGCGATGACGGCCGGCGCTTTCCCTGGGGCGAGGAATGGCGTCCGGAGCTCGCCGCGCACCGGGGCGGACCTCGGCAGACGCTCCCGGTCGGCGCCTTCGCCGGAAACGTCAGCCCGCACGGCGTCCGCGACTGCGCCGGGAACGTCTGGGAGTGGTGCAGCGACGAATACGGCCCCGGCCTGCGCAGCGCGCGCGGTGGATCGTGGAACGCGCACCCTCCCCAGCTTCGCTGCGCGAGCCGCAACGCCTGGCCGCCCGCCGCGCGCTACTCCAACCTCGGGTTCCGCGTGGCTTGCGGCGCCCTCTCGAATGGTGCAGCTTCACCGCGATGATCGCCTTCTCCAAGAGTGACCGTTTCGCCGTGCTCGACGAGCGCGACCGCGATCGCCTGGAGGCGCTGGCGAAGCTCGACGAGTTCGACGACGGCGAGGAAGTCGCGGCGAGCGGAAGGCCGAGCGAGTGGCTCTCGTTGATCGTCTCCGGCGGCGTCGACCTGCGCGGCAAAGGCCGGAGCGGCGGCGAAATCACCCTCGCGCACCTGCAGCCCGGCGACATCTTCGGCGAATTGGAAACCTTCGCCGATCTCCCGGACGGAGTGAGGCACGTCGCCCGCGGCAAGACGGTCGTCCGCGCCATCGACAAGCACGTCTTGAAGCACGAGCTCAAGGTGCATCGATCGCTCGCCAGCGGCATTCTTGCCGTCTACTGCCGCTCCATCTCCGAGAAGGTGCGCGCGGCCAACGAGATCCTCTCGCAGGAGCGGCTCTCGGACCCGCTTTTGCCGCCCGCGGAGCGGCCGCCGCATCTCAGTGTCGAGGAAGTGGCCTGGCTGTCGGTCTTGGGCCACGCGGTCGAGGCGGCGGATGGCGAGGCCGTGGTCCGCGAAGGCGACACCACCCGCTCCTTCTACGTGGTCAAGAAGGGCGCCTTGGAAGTGCGCAAGAAGGCCGCCGCGGGCGAAGATCGGACGCTCGCCACGCTGGGCCCGCTCGACGTCTTCGGCATCATGGCGTTCGTCGACGGGAAGCCGCGCTCCGCGTCGGTGGTGGCAAGAAGCGCGGTCCATCTCGCGCGGGTGGAGTCGGACGTGCTCGACAAAGCCGCTCAGCTCAACTTCACCGTCAGCTTCAAGTTCCTGGGCACGCTCTGCAGCGTCCTCGGCCGCACCTATCGCGACACGGTCCATTCCATTGCCGGCTGATGCGCCTTTTGCGCGGCTTCCGCATCGAAGGGGGCAGCCATGAGCGACGTGGTGTTCATTTCCGGCAGCCCTTCCGCAACCTCGCGCACCGCGACGGCGCTCTCCGCGCTCGCCGCCAGACTGGCCGAGCACGGCGTGAGCACGGCGCACATCCACGTGCGCGAGCTTCCGGCGGCAGACCTGGCTTCTGCGAAGGCGCAGGATCCGCGAACGCAGGAAGCGGTGCGTCTGGTCGCGTCTGCCCGCGCGGTGGTGGTTGGAACGCCCATCTACAAGGCGTCCTTGACCGGCATGCTCAAGGCCTTTCTCGACCTGCTCCCGCACGAGGCGCTGAAGGGCAAGGTGGCGCTGCCGATCGGAACCGGCGCTGCCGCTGCCCATTCGCTGACCATTGAACATTCGCTCGCCCCCCTGCTCTTCGCTCTTGGCGCGGATGCGGTGGTCAGGGGTCAATACTTCATCGACACCGATCTGGCGGACGGAAAGCTCTCCCCTGCCGCCGCCCTGGCCGTCGAGTTCGCCGCAACCCGCTTGCTCACCTTTGGAGGAACACGATGAGGCCGATTGAAGTCCTGTACGAGCACCCCCACTGGTTCCAGCCGCTCTTCGCCGAGCTCGCCAGGCGCGGGGTTCCACATCGGCTCGTGCACATCGACGACCACCGCTACCGGCCGAATGCGCCGCACGGCCTCGGCAAAGACCACGCGCTGGTCTTCAATCGGATCAGCCCTTCGGCGTGGAAGCGCGGGCGCGCCCCGGCCATCTATTACACCGCCGGTTTCATCGCCCACCTGGAGGCGCTGGGCGTCCCGGTGGTGAACGGCGCCAAGTGCTTCTCGTTCGAGACCTCGAAGGCCTCACAGCTTTCGCTGCTCGGCCGGCTGGGCCTGCAAGCGCCGCGCGCGATCGTGGTGCACCGTCCCGAGCTTCTCCTCGCCGCCGCGGACGAGCTCACCTTTCCGGTCATTGCCAAGCCCAACGTCGGCGGGAGCGGCGCCGGCATCGTCCGCTTCGACGAGAAAGCGCAGTTGAAGTCGGCGCTGGAGAGCGGCCAGATCCAGGGCGGCCTCGACGGCATCTGGCTCCTCCAGGAGTACCACCGGCCGCGCGGAAACAGCATCGTCCGGGTCGAAACGCTCGCCGGCCGCTACCTCTACGGCATCCGCGTCCACATGGGCGACGAAGGCGGCTTCGATCTCTGCCCGGCAGACATCTGCCGCACCAATCGCGGCGAGCAGTTGGACTCCACCCTGGCCTGCCCGGTCGAGTCGCAGAAGAAAGGGCTCACCGTCGAGGCGTACACGCCGCCGCCCGAGATCGTGCAGGCAGTCGAACAGATCGCGCGCGGCACCACGCTGGACGTGGGCGGCATCGAGTATCTGGAGAGCGAGCGCGACGGCCAGATCTATTTCTACGACATCAACGCGCTCTCCAACTTCGTTTCCGACGGGCCGCGGGTGGTCGGTTTCAATCCCTTCGAACGGCTGGTGGACGAGCTGATCGCGCGCGCGAGGGCCTCATGATTCGATTCGGTTATTGGATGCCCGTCTTCGGCGGCTGGCTGCGCAACGTCGACGACGAAGGGATGGAAGCGAGCTGGGAGTACGTGCGCAACCTGGCGGTGCGCTCCGAGCAGATCGGCTTCGACCTGTCGCTGATCGCCGAATTGAATTTGAACGACATCAAAGGGCCGGATGCGCC
>DASXHM010000325.1:0-6355 GCA_036488495.1 Myxococcales bacterium
GCCCAGCCGCAGGACCTGCGCGGTCGCTTTCAAAAGCTCATCGAAGCAGTCCGCGCCGCCCGCAAGCCCGGCGCCGCCTCCGCGCTCGAGCACGGCACTCCGCAGAAGATCGACAAGTCCGGCGTCCGCGTCGCCTTCCGCAAGGGCGACGGGCGCGCGCTCATCCTGGCGGACAAGGAAGCGCGCGCGGCCTGCGAGACCGCCTTCGAACGGATCCTCGGCTTTCGCGCGCCGCTGGTCGTCGTCGAGGAAGACGCCGCGCCGGGCGAGAGCGTCGCGCAAGAGAAGCAGAAGCAGCGCGCGCAGGCGTCGTCGAGCCGCATTGCGCAGGCCAAGGCACACCCGGCTGTGCGCGCCGCGGTCGAGGTGCTGGGCGGGGAGATCGAAGACGTGCGCGACCTGGGAGAAGAATAAATGCCGGGAATCGATCTGAACATGCTGCTCCAGCAGGCGCAGAAGATCCAAGACGACCTGAAGAGCGCGCAGGAGCGCCTCGCCCAGGTGCAGGTGACGGGAACCGCCGGCGGCGGAATGGTGGTGGTCACCGCCACCGGCAAGGGCGACATCCTCAAGGTGCAGATCGACAAGCAGGCCGTCGATCCGCGCGACGTTCCCATGCTCGAAGACCTGGTGCTGGCCGCCGTCAACTCCGCGCTCACCGCGGCGAAAGAAGCGGCGGCGGCCGAGTCGCCGCTTCCGAACATGCCCGACCTGGGCAGCCTCTTCCCCGGTCGATGACCTAGCGGCACGAGATGAAGACCGACCCCATCGCGCGGCTGACGCTGCTCTTCGCGCGGCTGCCGGGAGTGGGCGAGAAGACCGCGCAGCGGCTCGCGTTCCACGTCCTGAAGTCGCCGCCCGACTACGCGCGCGAGCTCGCCGAGGCGCTCCTCGCCTTGCGGGTGGAAGTGCGGCTCTGCTCGACCTGCTGCAACCTGACCGCGCAGGATCCCTGCGCCATCTGCAAGGATCCGCAGCGCGACGCGCGCACCGTCTGCGTGGTCGAGTCGGTGCCCGACCTGCTTGCCGTCGAGCGCACCCGGGAGTTCCGTGGCCGCTACCACGTGCTGCACGGAGCGCTCAGCCCGCTCGACGGCGTCGGCCCCGATCAGCTCAAGATCAAGGAGCTCCTCGCGCGGGTTCCGGAAGGGCTCGACGAAGTCATCGTCGCGACCGATCCCACCGTCGAAGGCGAGGCGACCGCGCTGTATCTCACCCGCCTGCTCAAGCCGCTGGGTGTGCGGGTGTCGCGAATTGCGCAGGGAATCCCCACCGGCGCCGACCTGGAATACGCCGATCAGGTCACGCTTGCGCGGGCGTTGGCGGGCCGCCGCGAATTGTAGACCCAAGCGGCTCGCTCTGTTAGCGTCCTCGCGGCTTTCATCTTGAGGAAGAGGTCAAGCGATGGCAGGGCCGCAGATGGTCATGTACGACGAGGAGTTCCAGCAGATCAGCACGGTCTGCGAGCGGCTCTCGCGCGAGGCCAACGCCAAGATCGTCTTCCTCGTCGACAAGAACGGCCAGCTCATCGCCTCGGTGGGCGCCACCGAAAACCTCGACACCACCTCGCTCGCCTCGCTCACCGCCGGCAACATCGCCGCCACGGGCGGGCTCGCGAAGTTGATCGGCGAGAAGGAATTCAGCATCCTTTTCCACGAGGGCGAGAAGGACAACCTGCACATCAGCATCATCGGCGGGCGCGTCATCCTGGTGGTCATCTTCGACTCGCGCAGCTCCTTGGGCCTCGTGCGCCTGCGGGTGAAGAAGGCGTCCGACGAGCTGAACAAGATCTTCGAGGCCTTGATGAAGAAGACCCAAGGGCCGGGCGGTGGTCTGACCGGTCCGGGCTCTCCGTTCGCGGAGATCACCGACGACGACATCGACAACTTGTTTTCCGAGTAAACGAGGGGCGTCGCCAGAAATGAGCTTCATCAATTACAGCTCGCGCGAGATCAACTGCAAGATCGTCTATTACGGCCCCGGCTTGTGCGGGAAGACGACCAACCTGCAATACATCTACGCGAACACGAACCAGCAGGCGAAGGGCAAGATGATCTCGCTCGCGACCGAGACCGAGCGCACGCTCTTCTTCGACTTCTTGCCGCTCTCGCTGGGAGAAATCCGCGGCTTCAAGACCCGCTTCCACCTCTACACGGTGCCCGGCCAGGTGTTCTACGACGCCTCGCGAAAGCTGATCTTGAAGGGCGTGGACGGGGTGGTGTTCGTCGCCGACTCGCAGATCGAGCGCATGGAGGCGAACATCGAATCGGTCGAGAACCTGCGCATCAACCTGTCCGAGCAGGGCTACGATCTCGACAAGATTCCTTACGTCATCCAGTACAACAAGCGCGATCTGCCGAACGCCGCGCCGATGGAAGAGCTGCAGAACCTGATCAACCCGCAGAAGGTGCCGTTCTTCGAGGCGGTGGCTCCGAAGGGCGACGGCGTCTACGAGACGCTGAAGGCGATCGCGCGGCTGATTCTCACCGAGCTCAAGCGCGGCACGTAGCGCGGGTTCACAGCCGGAGCCGGCGCATTCCGCGGCTCACGCCGTCTTCACCTTCACCTGCTTGTCGAAGGCGGCGCTGCAGGCGTCCACGATCTGCTGCAGGTCGTACGGCTTGCAGAGCAGCTCGACCGCGTCGTTCGGGCCGATCAGATCTTCGAGGGCGCGCTTGTTGGTGGTGGTGACGACGAAGGCGCGGCCGCTCATCACCTTCGAATTGCGCATCAGCCGCAGGAAGGTCCAATTGGTGTCGTACGGCGGCGCGACGTCGTAGACGATCACGTCCGGCTCGTGCTCCTCGACGAACTGGATCATGTCGAGCCGGCCGCGCTTCAAGTCGTCGATGTAGGCGACGACCGCCTGGAACCCAGCCTGCTGGAGCGACTCGCGAACGAGCTCCAGCACCTCCGGGTTGGTGTTGAAAATCGCGATGATTCGAGAGCTGGAATCCAACTTCGCCCCTCCCCTCCGAACGGCTGCACGTGCCGCCTGAACGTGCGCAGGGGCCGCGCCCACCG
This sequence comes from Myxococcales bacterium, assembly GCA_036488495.1. Lineage (GTDB taxonomy): Bacteria > Myxococcota > Myxococcia > Myxococcales > 40CM-4-68-19 > 40CM-4-68-19. The sequence goes on from DASXHM010000325.1 coordinate 3,025, forward strand.
CAAGCCCGGCTGCTACGGAGATCCCGCGCGCGGCAAGTCGAGCCCGAAGAACCAGCCTTCACCCGGGACGCGCCGAGAGATGACGCTACCGCCCTGCTCGCGGGCGGCCCGCCTCGCGAAAGAGAGCGACGGCAGCTTGGGCAAGCGCTTGCCCGCCGTGTACCCCTGCACCTCGACCCCCACCCGGGCGCGGCCGTCCAAGAGGGCCGCGGAGACGCGGATGGTGCTGCCCGGCTTCGCCATCTGCAGCGCGGCTCGCAAGAGCCCGCGCAACGCCGGCCGGAGCACGCGCGGGTCCGCCTGCACGAGGAGCTTGGGCGGGCGGGCAAGCACGATCTTGACGTTCTTGTCGAGCGCCCCGAGCTCGCGCGCGGCGAGGTGCGCATCGGCGAGGACGGGGCCGAGCTGCACGCGGGTGTTGCGGCGGCTGCCGGAGGGCAGGGCCTCGTCGAAGATGGTGTCCTCGATGCCCTCGCGCAGACGGGCGAGGCTGTGATCGAGCGTCCGGGCCGCCCGCGACTCCGCGAGCCCGCCTTTGCGGCGCAACAGATCGACGGCCAGCCGCGCTGCAGTCAGCGAGTTTCGCAGCTCGTGGGCGAGGCGGGCGAGCCGGACCTGATCGCGGCGGCGCTTCTCGTTGTCGCGGATCAGCTTCGCCTTGACCAACACTTCGACCGCCGCCTGCAAGAGCGCCTCCGAGAGGCGGCGTTGCTCGAGGGTCGTCATCGCCGGCAAATGCTCGAGCGCGACGTCGAAGAGGAATTCTCCCAAGAGCGCCGCCTGCAAGGCCGCCCGGCGCGCCTCCACCTCGACGGTGGGGGCACCCGGATCGAGGGCACGATACTTGCGCGCGAGCGATCGGTCCGTCGCGGCAAGCAGCTGCGGGAGGACGTGGGCGGTGTTCGGATCCAGCGCGAAACCGGCGGCGGCCGCGGCCTTGAGCTGGCGGCCCCAGCGGTCGACAATGTCGCCCCGCTGCCGCGACAGCACCTCTCGGACTCGCTCCATCGATCTGCTCCCGGCGGGAGTCCGCAGGCGGAACGCCGCGTGTCGAGCCCGGCGGCGGCAAGGGGAATCCAAGCGTCGGCAATGGGGTAATCATTCGGCATCGGCCGCGAAACTGTCACGCGACGGTCATGAGCAAGAACGGACAGTTGCCGAGCGAGCGCGCGAGGTGATTTCAGGTCCGGCATGGATCAGCGGCTGACGAAGCTGCTCGAGGCGGCCTACCTGCACGTGCCGGCGCAGGAGGCCAACGAAGCGATTGGCCGCGAGCGCGTTCGCGACGGCGAGGCGCGGCCGCTGCGCTCATACGAGATGGTGCTCACCACGTTCGAGGCGTTCGGACGCGAGCTGTTGCCGAAGCTCGTCTATCACCTGGAATCGATCGGGGCGCACTTGCCGGAGTGCGGGGGCGTCCTCGTGGCTGCGTTTTTTGAGGAGAGGCTCTACTTCTTCCAGGCGCGGGCGCTCGTCGCGGCCGCCTGTGTGCTCCTCGGGGTGACACCGGAGACGCTCGTCGCCCTGCACGGCACCGGCGAACTGCGGACCGCCATCACGCTGCCCGAAGGGCGCAACTGACTGCAGACGTGAGCTTGATCGTCGCGCGAGCGTCCGGATATCTTGGACGGTCCCATGCGCAGCGCCTCCTTCGCCTTGCTCCTGCTCGCGCCGGCCCTGCTCGCCGCGCCGCCGTCGCTGAGCGCGGGAAATTGAAACGCCGTCGCACGAGTGCGGCAAAAAGCCTGCTGCTCTTCTTCTGTGTGGCGCTCGCTTGCGGCCGAGGGCGAAGCGGGCCTCGTCCGGTCCAGGCGAGCGCAGTCGTCTTCGTCGGGGAAGCCGGTCCGGGCGCCGCGGATGGATCGGCTGCGCATCCGTTCGCCGATGGCTCCGCCGCGCATCCGTTCGCGGACCTGCAGCAGGCCCTCGACGCTGCTCCTGACGGCGCGCTGTTGCGGCTGGCGGCGGGCGAGTTTGAAGGCCCGGTTCGCATCGAGCGATCGGTCCGGATCGTCGGGGCAGGGCCACGGCGCACCGTCATCCGCGGGACGACCGGGCTCACCGTCGACGTCCGCGCGCCGCGGGTCGAGCTGCGGGGACTCGGCATCGCGTCCGGCTCGACCTGCCTCTCCTTTACCGGCGGGGACCACCGGCTGGCGCAGGTCGAGCTCCGCTCGGCCACCGAAACCGGCCTTCTCGCGAAGGGCGCGCGGATCAGCTTCCGCGGCGGCGCAATCCGCGACGTGGGCGACAGCAGCAGAGGGCGGGGCGTGGACGTGGAGGGCGGCGCCATCGAGCTGCGATCGGTCGTCTTCCGCTCCGCCGGCCGCCGCGCGATCGTCCTCCACCGCGCGGACGGGCTGATCCAGGACGTCAACGTGAGCGGGTCTGCCCTGTCGGCGGTGCAGGCGACCGCGGGCGCGAGCGTGCGGGTGATCCGCGGCAGCTTCGAAGGGCTGGGCGGCGCGGCGCTCTATGCGGGCGGCTCTTCGATGAGCGTCGAAGGGGCGGTCGTGGACGCCGCCGAGTACGGAGTGATCGGCTTTCGCGGCGCACAGGTGGTGGTTCGCGGCGGCAAGTTCAGCCGCTACGGCGTGGCGGGGGTCGCGCTGGTCGGATCGCACGGCAGCATCAGCGACGCGCAGTTCACGCGCGGCGGCAGCGAAGGGGCCATCTCCGTCAGCTTCGCGGACGGCGAATTGCCCATTCTTCTGACCGGCAACCGCATCCAGGAGCCGGGGCCGATCGGCATCCACGTCACCGAGTCGGCGGTCACCGTCCGCGGCAACAGCATCACCGGAGCGCGGCCGGACGCACAGGGCGACCTGGGCGACGCGGTGTACGCGATGGGCTCGCGGGTGATCGCCACCGAGAACGTGCTGCGCGGCAACGCCGGCAGCGGCATCGCGGCAACCCGGACGAGTGCGTTCGTGTTCCGCAACGGCTTCATCGAGAACCGCCGCGCCGGCCTCTTGCTCCTCGATCGATCGCGTGGAATGGCCGGCGGCAACCTGTTTTTGCGCAATGCCCAGTCCGGAGTCGAGGTGGGCGAGGCTTCACGCGTCGAGCTGGATCGAAATCGCTTCAGCGGCAACCGCCGCTTCGACGTCGACTCCGGCTGCGGCAAGGGCTCGGGCACCACCAGGCTGGATGCTCCGGTCCGCGAGCGGACCTGCCCGAAGTAACCGGCCGTGGCAGGTCAAGACGCGGCGTGCTAGCGTCCGCGCCCGATGCCCGCCGCTCAAAATCCGCCCGCGGAGAGGCGCAAGCGGCGGCCGCGTCCCAACCTGCGCAAGCTGATGTTCGTGCTGCCAAATCTCTTCACGGTCAG
>DASXHM010000380.1:0-3468 GCA_036488495.1 Myxococcales bacterium
CGCGCGCAGCGCCTCGCGCGCCGTGGCCTCGTCGCCGAAGGTCAAGACGGTGCCGCGATCGCGCTTGAGCGCCTGCGCGCCCCTGGCACGGAAGGCATCCTCGAGCGCCTGGGGAAGGTTTTCCAAGACCAGCTCGACCGCGCGCGCATCGGGAGCCACCAGATCGGTGAGGGTCCCGCAGTCGGTGAGCCTTCCGTCCACCACGATGCCCACCCGATCGCAGATCGACTCCACGTCGCTCAGGATGTGGGTGGAGAAGAGCACGGTGCGGCCTTCCGCGCGCAAGCCCAGGATGAGGTCGCGCACGTCCTTGCGGCCGATCGGATCCAGCCCGCTCATCGGCTCGTCCAAGACCACCGTCTGCGGATCGCCGATCAGCGCCTGCGCGAGCCCGAGCCGCTGCACCATTCCTTTGGAGAAGCGGCGGACCGGACGATCGGCGCGGCCCGCAAGTCCCACCCGCTCGAGCAGCGCCTTCGCCTGCGACTGCGCATCCGGCCGCGACAGGCCGAGCAGCCGGCCGGCGAAGACCAGGTACTCGTCGCCGCGGAGGAACTCGTAGAGCGCCGGGTTCTCCGGCAGGTAGCCGAGATTCCGCCGCGCCGGAAGCGTGCCTGCGCGCGCGTCGCCGACGAAAGCCGCGCCGGACGTCGGCCGCACGAAGCCGAGCAGCATCTTCAAGGTCGTGGTCTTGCCGGCGCCGTTCGGCCCGAGGAGCCCGAAGATCTCTCCCTGCCGAACCTCGAACGAGAGGTCGGACACGGCGCGCACCTTGCGGGCGAGGAAGCCGACGCGAAACGTCTTGCTCAGATGTTCGGCGCGGAGTTGCGCTCCCAAAGTTGCCTCGTCGTCGTGCGGAGCCGATAACGTCTAACGTGGTCAATGGCCGGTGGGCAACTTCGCGTCGCCTGCTTCCCGCGCTTGCGGGCCTCGCTGCCTTCGCCGCCGTCTCCTTCCGCGTCTTCGACCCCGCGGTGCAGCTCTTCTATCGGGACACCGGCCGCCTCTACTATCCGTTCAAGAAGTACGTCGCCGATCGACTCGCGCGCGGCGAGCTCGCGCTCTGGGATCCATGGACCGAGGCAGGCACTTCGCTCCTCGGGCAGATGTCGCCGGGCATCCTTCATCCGTGGACACTTCTCTACCTCGCCTTCCCATTCGATCTCGCTTTCAAGCTCAATCATCTATTGCCGCTCCTCCTCGCGGGGGTCGGGCTCTACCTGCTGGCGCGAAGGCTCGGGGCGTCGACAGCGGCGGCCACCGCGGGCGCGCTCATCTTCGGCGGGTGCGGCTATCTCGTCTCGGAGGCAGCGGCGAACCTCAACTACGTCGCCGGACCGGCGGGAATCCCGCTCGCGCTCGAACGCTGGCTCGCGTTTCTCGATCGTCCGTCGCGGGGAAGGCTGGCCGCAGCCGCCATCCTGCTTGCGCTCTGCGCCTACGCCGGCGAGCCGCAATCGATGCTGATGGGCGGCCTCATCGGCGCCGTCTACGCGGTGGCGCTGGCGCTGTCGCGGCGGCAGCTCCAGTGGAAGACCTTCGGCGCCATTGCCGCCTGGGGAGGTCTTGCGCTCGCGTTCAGCGCCCCGGTCGCGCTGCCCGCCGCGGCCAAGCTCGCGCACAGCACCCGCAAGGAAGGCCTGACGCCGTACGAGCTGTCCAAGTTTTCCGTCTCGCCCTTGCGGCTGCCGGGGCTGTTCGTGCCTTCGGCGTTCGACGACGTTCCCGAATTGGTGGAAACGCCGGACGACATCACCCCGTTCTCCGAATACTTCGACGGGCCCGCCTTCGCCCCCAGCATCTACCTCGGATCGGCGGCGCTCCTTCTGGCGGCATTTGCGTTCCTCGCCGGGCGGAGGGGGCGCTTCTTTCTCGGCGCGGGCCTCTTGCTCGTCATCGCCTCCGCCGGCGAGGACCTGGGCCTCGCCTTCTTCCTGCGCAAGCTCATCCCCGGTTACGCCGCGTTTCGCTATGCGGAGAAGCAGGTGGCGTTCGCGTCGCTCTTGCTTGCGGTCGCCGCCGCGCTCGGCCTCGATGCCGCGCTTGCGCGCCGGAGCCGCACCCTCGTCTTGGCCGGAGTGTCCGCGGCGTGCTGCGCGGCCATCGGCTGGGGAAGCTTTGCTTGCACTCGCTCGGCGGCGGTACGCGAGTGGATCTTGGAGCGGGGTGCGCTGCACTCGCCGCGGATGGCGGAGCTGACGGTCCATTCTCTGGCCCAAGGTTTGTCGCAGGAAGGGCAGATGCTGCTGCTCTTCGGGGCTGCCGCGGCGCTCGCGGTCGTCCGGCCTCGGCCGATCGGCGCCGCCATGCTGGCGCTCGCCTGCGGCGCGGCGGTGACGGTCGCGGGGTCGAGCCAGTTCATCACCTTGCCGGTCGACTACTTCAAGGTGCCGCCGCCGCTCGCGCACGAGCTAATCCACATCGCCGGGCCGAGCCCCGGCCGCTGGCGCCTCTACACCCGGCCCGATCTGGACATTGCCCTTCCCGCGATGGACCCGAGGCGCAAGAGCGCGATGCTCCTGCGCGAGCCTTTGCGGCCTCATTTGAACTCGCTCTTCGACATCGAGACCGTGTCCGACTACTTCACCTTCAATGACCCGGCTTACATCGCGCTGCTGGAGAGGGCGCCGCGACAGGTGTTCGAGCTCTTGACGGTGCGTTTCTTTCTGGTGATGCCGAAGGGAATGACGGCGAAGGAAGCCGCGGAGCTCGGGTTCACGCAGATCCATTACGGGATGTGGCTGCGCGTCTTCCCCGAGCGCCCCCGCGCAAGGCTCCTCGATCGGGTGGAGTCGGCGCCGTCGAGCGAGGCGCTGGTCGCGCGCCTGCAGCAGGTAGACTCGACCCGCGTCGCCATCCTCTCCCCGAGCGACGCGGCCGCCGCCGCCGGGGTGGACGGAAGAGGCGGAACCGTCCGCTACGCGCACCCCACCGCGGAGCACATCACGGTAGATGTGGTCGCCCGGGGACCATCAGTGCTGGAAGTGGGAGAGCATTACGACCAAGGCTGGCGCGTGCGGGTTGACGGGAAGCCTGCGCCGGCGCTGGCGGTCGACGGCGCCATCCTCGGGACGGTGGTGCCGGCCGGCCGTCATGCGGTGGAGATGCGCTTTCGTCCCACCGGTTTTCTCGAGGGGATCGGCATCGCGCTTCTGGCCCTGCTGGTCACCTTCGTGACAAAGCGTGGCCGCAAACTGACACTTTCTGTCACCGCTGCGCGCTCGGACGGCGAATAAAGCCTGTTTTGTTTTGGTTTAGTCGCTGGCAAGCCACTTGCTTAACGACAACCCGTCCCTGGCACATCCGCCAGCACCCGAAGGAGTTTTGAACCAATGAAGAAGCTGATGAAGGGCTTTACGCTCATCGAGCTGATGATTGTCGTCGCGATCATCGGCATCCTCGCCGCCATCGCCATCCCGAACTTCATCAAGTTCCAGGCGCGCTCCAAGCAGTCGGAGGCGAAGGCCA
>DASXHM010000382.1:0-2771 GCA_036488495.1 Myxococcales bacterium
GACGTCTCCGCCGGCAGGGGCACCGTCGCTGGCAGCGTGCAGATCGAGCTCGCCAAGAACCTGCCGGTCACGACCGATCTCTCGCTGCGCGAGGTGGAGCTGGGAGAGCTGCTCCGCAAGCTCGGCCAGCCGCACGCGTACCTGACCATGCGTTCGACGGGCAGGGTGCAGGCGAAGGGGCAGCTCGTGCCCTTGCAGCTCGCGGGCGACGCGGCCTTGGACCTTTCCGACTTCGCCATCCTCGACCGCTCCTACGAAAAGCGGGCTACCGCGAAGCGCATGTTCGAGTTCAGCCGCGGCAAGCTGCAGACGGCCGTGAACGTCAGCCCCGGACGCATCGACCTGCATCGCACCCTCATCGAGGTGGGCGGCTCGCGCCTCTCGGTGGAGAGCACCTTCTTCACCGACCTGAACCGCGGCATGCAGCTCGGCGCGCACACCGACTCGTTCGCGCTCGCGGACTTCCACGACCACATCGGCTCGATGGCGACGCGGGGTAAGCTCTCCTTCGACGCGCAGGTGACGGGTCCCTACAAAGCGCTGGTCATCGCCGGCAACGCCAAGGCCGGCAACGCGAACCTGCTCGACCTGCGCCTCGGCGATCTTTCGACCCAGGTCACCTTCACCTCCAAGAGCTTGCGGCTCGCCTTCGACCGCATCGACGGCCGCAAGGACCGGACCAGCTATCGCGGCCGCATTGCGCTCGAGTTCGCCAAGGCGGGAGATCCGCTGGAGGCGCACCTCGAGCTGCCGGACGCGTACATCCACGACCTGATCGACCTGGGCGAAGTGGTGGTGCCGAAGCTCGCGAACCTCGACGACGAGAACGACGTGGACGGGCATCTCACCGGCGTCCTCGACGCGAAAGGCCCTGCAGCGGCGCCGGACGCGACGTTCACGGCGGCGTTCGACGGCGTCAGCCTGTGGGGCGAGGAGTTCTCCCGAGGCGAGGCGCGCGCGGTCCTGCACGGACAGGAGCCGCGGCTCGCCATCGAACGGTTCACGCTCCAGCACGGCAACGCAAAGCTGCACGCGGGCGGCCGCTTCGGTCCGGACTGGCAGCTCGACATCGACGCGAAGAGCGAAGACTTCGACCTGGCCGACTACGATCCCGCGCGCGCCGCCCGGTTGAAGGGGCCTGTCGTTGCCACTGCCCACGTCGGTGGCATCGCCCAGCATCCTCTCATCTGGGCCTCGGCAAAGTTCAGCGGCGGCAAGGCCGGGCGCGCGCTCCTCGGCGATGGCGATCTGAGCCTCAAGATCGACGGCGAGGAGATGAAGTGGAAGGGCACCGTCGGCACTCACGGGCTCTTTGGCGAGGCGACGCTGCGCGGCGACTTCCCCTACACAGGGACGGCGACGGTGCGGGTGCCGGAGCTCAACAAGGTGGCCGAGCTCTTCTGGCCGGAAGCGGAGTTGGAGAAGGGATCGCTCGTCGCCGGCATCGCCGTGAAGGGGTCGCTGCTGCGCTGGCGCGAGAGCGAAGGGACGGTCACCCTCTCCGAATTGAAGCTGACGCGGCACGAGATGGATTTCGAGAATGAAGGTCCGGCGCAGCTCTCCTTCGGGCCCGAAGGCCTTCGCGTCGACAAGCTCGAGCTTCGCGCTCCCTACACCACCGCGCGCTTCTCGGGCGGCCGCGACGCCTCTGGCCACCTGGACCTGCGGCTCGCGGCCAGCGTGGATGGGCGGCTCCTTGCGAGCCTGGTGCCGGACGTCGAGCACGCGTCGGGAACAGTCCGGGTGCAGGCGACGGTAGGCGGCACGCTCGAATCGCCGACGGTCCTCGGCAACCTGCGGCTCGAAGATGCTTCCGGATCGCTGCAGGGCGTGCCGGTGCAGGCGCGCAACCTGAACGGCAGCATCAGCTTCTCGCAGGACGCGCTGGTCATCGATTCCATGACCGGCAAGCTGAACAACGGCGAGGCGCGGCTGTCGGGCGGCGTGGAGCTGTCGAAGCTCGTCCCCAAGCACGTCGATCTGTCGGCGCATATGTCGGACGTGACCATCAAGCTGCGCGACGAAATGGTAGGCACCTTCGACGGCGATCTGACGCTGGAAGGCGCGCCGCTCGAACCCACCTTGAAAGGTGCGCTCGCCGTCTCGCACATGAAGTACGTCGAGGATCTCGATCTGGAAAAGTCGCTGTTGGACTTCTCCCGGCGTCCGCCGACGCCCAAGGTCTTGACGAAGAGCGCGCTCCTTCTCCACTACGACGTGGACGTGCATCTCGCCCGCGGTGTCCGGGTGGAAAACAACCTCGCCCGCACGGACTTGAAGGGCGACCTGAAGGTCACCGGCACTTCCCGCGCCCTCGGCCTTCTCGGCTCGGTCAACACCGACCACGGTACCGCGGCTTTCCGGGGCAACGAGTTCCAGATCGAGCAGGGCGTCTTGAGCTTCAACGACCGCCAGCGCATCCGCCCGAGCTTCGACTTCGAGGCGACCTCCACGTTCAAGGTGGTGCAGGTGGGCGGCTCGCCGGTCGAATACAAGGTGCGCCTGCACGGCTACGGCACGCCGGGCGAGCCGAAGCTGACCCTCAGCTCCGACCCGTCGCTCACCGAAGCAGACCTGGGCTTCTTGCTCACCTTCGGGTTCCTCTCCACCAATCTGCAGGCAGCGTCGTTCTCGGCCAACGACGCGGGGCTCGCCATCGGCGTCGAGGCGCTCAACAAGGTGACCGGCTTCTCCGAGGAAGTGCGCCGCTTCATCCCCAAGAACGCCATCTTGCGCGACCCCAACATCGACTTCGCCAGCGACTTCTCGGT
>DASXHM010000044.1:0-4105 GCA_036488495.1 Myxococcales bacterium
TACTGCGCCATGATTGCCCCGCGGCCGGAGTATGGCGCGGAGATCCTGCTGCGCGCTTTTGCCGAGGTGAGGAACAACCTTTCCCACGCCCGGTTGGCGCTGTACGGACCCGGCAGCGAGGAGGTCCGCGCGGAAGGCGTGCGCGGGTTCGGCGAGCTGTCGCGCGCGCAGGCCCTGGCGGTCACGGCGGGATGCGAAATTTTCGTAAGGCCTACGCTGGCCGACGGCGATTCGGTGAGCGTCCGCGAGGCGCTTGCGCTCGGCCGCACGGTCGTCGCAACCGACGTCGGCACGCGCCCGCCGGAAGTGCGCCTGGTGCCGCCCGGCGACGCCAAGGCATTGGCCGCGGCTTTGCTTGAGTGCGCCTCGCACCGTCCGGAGCCCGCGGCGGCGCGTTCAGCGGTGAGCAGCATCTCCCAGATCCTGGCTTTGTACGGCTTTTCGGAGGACCGATGTGCGGCATCAGCGGTTTCGTGAATCGCGACAAAGAGCGCCCGGCTGACCAGGCGCTTTTGCGGCGCATGACGGACGTCATCGCGCATCGCGGGCCTGACGGCGACGGCCACTTCGTCGCGGGGCCGGTCGCGCTCGGCCATCGGCGACTGTCCATCATCGACCTTTCGGCCAACGGCGCCCAGCCGATGCACGGGTGTGACGACGCCAAGGTCACCATCACCTTCAACGGCGAGATCTACAATTACCTCGAGCTGCGCGAAGAGCTTCTCGCCAAGGGCCATCGCTTCCACTCGCGCTGCGACACCGAAGTCATCGTCCACGGCTACGAGGAGTGGGGCGACGAGCTGCCGAAGAAGCTCGCCGGCATGTTCGCCTTCGCCATCTGGGACGCGCGCAAAGAGACGCTCTTTCTCGCCCGCGACCGCCTGGGGAAGAAGCCGGTCTATTACTACCTGGGCGACGAGCGATTCATCTTCGGGTCGGAAATCAAGTCGCTCCTCTGCGACGAGAGCGTCCCGCGGAACCTCGACAACGACGCGCTCGATCTCTACCTGAGCACGCGGTACGTCCCCGCGCCGTTGACCATGTTCGCCGGCATCCAGAAGCTGCCGCCGGGCTCGTGCGCGACGTACAAGGACGGCGAGCTCGACATCAAGCGCTTCTGGCGGGTGGAGTTTCCGGCGCATCCGGACACCCGCAGCGACGACGTGCTCGCCAAAGAGCTGTGGGCGCGGAGCAAGGAAGCCACCAAGGCGCGGCTGATGGCCGACGTGCCGGTGGGTGTGTTCCTTTCCGGCGGATTGGATTCGAGCTGCATCGCCGCGCAGATGATCGACCTGCGCAAAGAGGCAGGCGAAGGCGGTGTGAAGTCATTTTCGGTCGGCTACAAGGCCGATGACGGCAGCTCGGAATTGGACCAGGCCCGCCGCGTGGCAGCGGCTCTGGGCACCGAGCACCGCGAAGTGCTGGTCACCGCGGAAGACTTCCATGCATTCTTGCCGCAGCTCGTCTGGCACCTCGACGAGCCGGTGGCGGATGCGGCCTGCGTTCCGCTCTATTACCTCTCGAAGCGCGCCCGCGAAGAAGTGGTGGTCGTGCTCTCCGGCGAGGGCGCGGACGAAGTCTTCGCGGGTTATCCCGTCTATCGGACCATGCTCCTGATGGAGCAGCTCCGGCTGGCGGCGCCCTTCGCGGGGACTGCGGCGCGGTTCGTGAAGGACCCGAAGGTCCGCAAGTACCTGCGCTGGATGTCCTTGCCGCTCGAGCAGCGCTATCGCGGCATTTCGGTCGCCTTCGCCGACGACGAGAAGGCCAAGCTGACCGGGCTTCCGGCCTCGCGCGCGAGTGAGCGGGTGGTGCAGCACATCGCTGGAATCTGGCGCGAGACGAAGGGCCTTCCGCCGCTCGAGCGGATGCTCGAATTGGACCGCCGCGTCTGGTTGCCGGACGATCTGTTGGTCAAGGCCGACAAGATCACCATGGCGACTTCGGTGGAATTGCGCGTTCCCTTCCTCGACCACCGCCTCATCGAATGGAGCGCCGGCCTTCCCGCGAGCGTCAAGCTGCGCAACGGCAGCGGCAAGTGGATTTTGCGCGAGGCTGCCCGCCACCGGCTGCCGGCCGAGTGCGTCGCGCCCGGAAAGCGCGGCTTCACCGTTCCGGTCGCCAACTGGATGCGCAAGCAGCTCTACGAGCCGTTGCGCGACGAGCTGCTCGCTTCCGATTCCTTGCCGCGCACCCGTTTCGGCGAGAAGGCCGTGCGGGAATTGATCGAGGAGCACAAGTCGGGCAAGGCCGACCGCAAGGAAGAGCTGTACGCGCTCTGGGTCCTGGAGAAGTGGCGCAAGCGCTTCCAGGTGGGCCCGGCGGTTGCAAAGACGCAGGTACCGAACATCCAAACCCAATTGAAGCGAAAGGCTGGACCGGAAATGGGCGCACTGAAGGGGCGGGACATCGTTTGTTTCTCCAACGACTGGGACGGCGACCCGCTGTCCAAGATGCACGCGATGAAGATCCTCGCGCGCGACAACCGCGTGCTGTGGGTGAACAGCATCGGCAACCGCCGCCCCACCGCCAGCGCCCGCGACGCCCGCCGCATCTTCAAGAAGATCTCCGGCGCGGTGGAGGGCCTGAAGGAGCGCCACCCGAACATCTGGGTGCTGACGCCGCTCGCGCTTCCGTTCTACGGCAGCGAGTGGGTGCGCGCGGCCAACGGCGCCTTGCTCAAGGCGCAGGTCCAGCGCGCCATGCAGCAGCTCGACTTCAAGGACGTCATCTCCTGGAGCTTCTTGCCTTCGAGCGCGCCGGTCTCGGGCACCTTGGGTGAGTCGCTGGTCGTCTACCACTGCGTCGACGAGTTCAGCGCCTTCAGCGATGCGCCGGCGCAGGAGATCCGCGAGCTCGAGCGGCGGCTCATGCTCAAGGCGGACGTGGTCATCTGCTCGTCGGAGAAGCTGCGGGAGGACAAGGCGCGGGTGAATCCGAACTCGCACCTGGTCCAGCACGGCGTCGACCTGGAGCACTTCGCCAAGGCCTTTGCGCCCACCACCACCATTCCGGACGAGCTCAAGGGCGCGCCCGGCCCGATCATCGGCTTCTGGGGATTGATTGCGGACTGGGTGGATCTGCAGCTCATCCGCCACGTGGCCGACGCGTTCTCCGGCGGCACGGTGGTGCTGGTCGGCAACTCCACTACCGACATGTCGCCGCTCGAAGGAGCGAAGAACATCCGGGTGGTGGGCCGCAAGCCCTATTCCGACCTGCCGCGCTACGCAAAGGCCTTCGACGTTTCGCTGATGCCGTTCCGGGTCAATGAGCTGACGCTCGCTGCCAATCCATTGAAGGTGCGCGAGTACCTGGCGGCCGGGTTGCCCTGCGTGTCGACGGCCATTCCGGAAGTGGAGCGGCTCGGGGTCTGCCGCATCGGCAAGGATCCGGACGACGTGGTGCGGGAGATCGCGGCGGCCATCTCCGCCGGCGCCGGCCCCAGCGAAGTGCGCGCCGCGCAGATGCGCAGCGAAGGCTGGGAAGCGCGGGTCGCCGAGATGCAGGAGATCGTCGCGGCCGCCTTGCTGGAGCGCAAGAAGCAGGCTGCGTGAAATGGACTTCGAGTATTACAGCTATCTCGCGCGGACCATTCCGCCGCGCGAGATTGCACGCGCCCTGGCGGTGAGAGCGCGGCGGGCGCTGGGCGTCCCGGCGGTCTTCCTGGATTCGCGGAAGACGCGGCCCACGACCGCCGAGCGGCCCGCGCTGGTGAATCCGAAAGACCGCGAGGAAGTGCGCCGCGTGATGTTCGAGCGGTGGCCCTCCGAGACGGAGGCGGTGCTGCACGAGGCGCGCGAGGCCCGCAAGGGGCGCCTGCTCTTGTTCGGTGAATGGCGCGATTGCACCGGCGTCTCGGCGGATGCGCCGCGGCGGGTCGATGCGGGCGCGGTGCCGGCGCGGATCGATTATCACCGCGATCCGCTGGTGCCGGGCGTTCGTTACGAGCCTGGTGAAGCCGGCGAAAAGGTGAACCTCTTCCAGCCCGGCGCCGACGCCAAGGTGATGTGGGAGGTGGGCCGGCTCTCGCATTTGTGGCGGTACGCGCAGGCGCGCTGGCTGACCGATGACGCTTCCTGGTCGCAAGCCTGGGAAGAGGAGCTGA
>DASXHM010000391.1:0-3813 GCA_036488495.1 Myxococcales bacterium
GGGCGCGCTCGTGCCTCGCGGCTGATCGAGAAAGACGGTGCCGCCCGAAATGGGCGACTGCGTGACCGAGTCCGTGAGCCTTCCCGTCACCGTCGAGAGCGGCTCGAGCGGCACCTCGATGTCGGCCTCGCCGCCGGGAGACAGCGAGACGTCCTGCGCCGCAGAGCGGCCGTCCTGGGTGGTGACGGTGACGTGCACCTTCGTCCCGGGCACGTCGTGCAAGCTGAAGCGGTCGCCGCTGAACTGCAGCGATTGCGCCGCGGACGGACCGCCGCCGCCGAGCGCGCTGCCTTGCGCGAGGGTCAAATCGACGCGGAACTGATCCACCGGGCCGCTCACGAGATGGCCGTTGATCACCCCGCCGGGCTGCAGTTGCACGGTGACCTGCGCCTGACCCTCCGCCACTTGCGCGATGCCGGTCCGGCCGCCGTTGATGCCCACCACTTGGAAGGTGTCCGGCAGGTCGCCGCGCGCCTCGTTCGACTGGAAGCGGCCGCTCTCGTCGGTCATGGCGCCGAAGACGAAGCCGCCCCGTCCGCTCCCAGAAGTGCCGCGCACGAACGCACCCGGCGAAGGTGTTCCACCCGGCTCGAGCACGACGCCGGAAAACCCTGCAGAGGGATCGTCTGCATCCGCATAGACGAGATCGAGCACCGCGCTCTTGCCCGCCTCGACCGTGGTGAAGCCGCGATTTCCGAAGCGCCGCCCCGCTCCGGACGCGCCGTTGACGCCGAGCGAGTACGCGCCGGCCGGCAGCGTTGCGACGTAGGCGCCGGTCTGATCGATGGGGATGGCCGCCCAGTCGGAACGCATGAAGCGATTGTCCGAAGGAGCGGCGTTCACGGTGGCGCCCGCGGGCGGCAGCGATCCGTCCGCGCGGCGGACGTGGCCCGTCACCATGCCTTCGTCGTGAAGCTGGAAATCGACCCGCGCGGTGCCGCCCTCGGCCAGGTCGGCGGTGGCCGTGGTGCCGAGCGTCGAGCCGTCCCGCAGCGCGGTCAGTTGCACGTGCCCGGCGGCGACACCCGAGAGCGTGTACGCGCCGTTCGCGTCGGCGCGCGCTTCCTGCGGCTGCGCGGCCTCTTGACCGAAGCCGGGCAACGTCCGCACCAGCGCATTCGGCACGCCGTGCCCCCCCGAGTCGTTGACGAACCCCTGCAGGGTTCCCGTCTGGTGCAGGAGCGCCTTGAAGGGAAACTTCTGTCCCTCCGTCACGGTGAGGCCGCGGTACGAGGCGTCGGTGTAGCCCTGCGCGCTGACCACCGCGTCGTAGCTGCCGGGCGCGAGTCCAGAGATGGTGAACGCCCCGTTGCCATCGGTCTGGCCGAGGCCGGATGCGCCGTCCGCGTCGTGAGGACTGAGCGCAATCTGCGCGCCGGCGATGGGCGCCTGGTTCGCCGCGGCGACCACCGTCCCGGCGATGCTCGCGGCAGGCCCGAGCTTGATGCGGATGCCCCGCGCTGTTGCTCCCGCCGCGACCGAGACAGGCGCATCGGCGCGCCCCGTCTCCTCGCCCTTCTTCGCGGTCAGCTCCCAGATCCGGGGCGAGACTTCGATGGAGAAGGTGCCTGATTCGGTGGCGACACCGGCGACCGGATCGCGGCCGCCGGAGGCGATGATGGCGGCGCCAGCCGCGGCCTTGCCGTCAGAAGTGACGACCGATCCTTCGATGAACGACGACTGCGCGAGCTGCAGCACGACTTCGTCGGCGGCGGGCAGCGTCACCGTTTCCGCGGCCTTGGCAAACCCGGTCGCGACCGCCGTGATCACGTAGGCGCCGGGCTCGATGCCCTCGATGCGGAAGCGGCCCTGCTCGTTCGAGGTGGCGTGGAGTTGCTCTTCCACCGGCGCTTCGCCCGGCGCGCGCGGGCCGCCGAACATCGCCGACCTTGCGCCGCGCCGCGCACCGCGGCCCCGGGACGGCCCCTCCTCCTGCACCAGCGTGACGACAGCCAGCGGCACCGGCTCCTTCTCGCCCTTCTGCACGGTGCGTCCGGTCAGCGCGAGCCCGGGTTGCAGCTCGACGGCGGCCTTGGTGAGCGCTTCGCCCTCGGGGCGCTGGACGTTTCGATGGGCGGTCGCGAAGCCATGCGCTCGCGCCGAGACGAGATAAGAGCCCGGGCGCGCGGGGAGCCGCGCCTGTCCCGCGGCCGAGGTCTGGGCGGCACCCGCGAGCCGCCAATCGATCTTGCCCGTGGCGCGGTCGGCGTGCCCGCGCAGGTAGAGCTTCACCTCGGCGCCCGGGAACGGCTTCCCATTCGCCGTCACGCACAATTCGATGAAGCCGTCCGCTGCCGTCGCCGGCTGGGCGAGCTTCGGCGTCGTTCCAGCCGGCGAATCGGCCTCCGCGGCATCGAGCGGCGCCGCGCTGGCCTGACCTCCTGGAGCGAGCTGGGCGGAACCGGTGGAGGCCGTCTGCGCATGCAGCGCTGCCTTGGCGCGTCCCTCGGCGCTGCCCGAAGCCGGACCTGTTTCGCGCGGCCAGAACAGCCACGCCGCCGCCAGCAGCACACCCAGGATGACGAGCTTGCGCATCACGGCCTCTGACCGGCGCCGCCGTCATCCCGGCGTTCGCCGAGCGCCTCACGCAGCCGGAAATCGCAGCTCAATGCGCGCGCCTCCACCCTCCGCATTGTACGCCCGCGCGCTTCCACCGTGGATCTCCGCCACCCGCTTCGCCAGCGCCAGCCCGAGCCCGAAGCCGTTGGACGACCCGCGCGCGGCATCGCCCCGGTAGAACGGCTCGAACATGCGCGCTTCTTCACCGGCGGGAAATCCGGGGCCGTGGTCGCGCACGGACACCACCGCTTCCGCGCCGTCCCGCTGCGCCGAAACCTCCACCGGCGATCCGCCGCCGTACTTGCGAGCGTTGTCGAGCAGGTTGTCGACCGCGCGCGAGAACAGCGCCTCGTCGGCATCGATGCTGAGCTGCGGCTCGACGTCGGCGGTCACGTCGAGCGAAGGCTCCAAGGCCAGCGCGCGCGCTCGCGCTTTCTCCACCGCGGCCTGCAACGGCAGCTTCACCTTGCGCAGCGGCAGCTCGGCGAGATCGAGGCGGCTCGCGGTCAGGACATCGGCGATGAGCTTGTCGAGCTCGTCCACTTCCTCGCTGACCACTTTCAGCCGCTGTTCGGTGGCCGCGTCGGGCGCGTCGATGAGGGCGAGCGCGACGCTGATGCGCGCGAGGGGCGTGCGCAGTTCGTGGCTGACGTTGGCGAGCAGCTCCTTCTCGTTCTTGCGCGCTTTGGAGATGCGATCGGCCATCTCGTCGAAGCTGCGGGCGAGGCGCCCCACTTCGTCCGACAGATCGCCGAGCCCGCTCCGCTTCGACAGATCGCCCCGGCCATAGGCTTCCACGACCGAGGTGAGCTGCTCGATGGGCCGCGTGATCGACCGCGAGAGCGGCAGCACCAGGACCAACGAAGCCAGGAGGGAGCCGAGCAGGATGAGCGCGAAGCGGATGGTCTGCAGCCGGCTTGCCCCTTCCGGCACCGGCAGCCGCGCGAGCACGATGCTGCCCTTCGGCCCTCGCACCGGAGCGGCCACCAGACCTTGCTCCGCGATCCAACCCGGCGCCCGCGCACGCACCGACGCCAATCCGATCGGGCCCAGCGCGGGCAACGGCGCCCCGGCCTGCGCCAGAACTTCGCCGTTGGGGGCGATGACCGCGAGATCGACGTCGAGCTCTTCGTGCACCTCGGTGACTGCCTTGAGAAGCGCGTCGCCGTGATCGGCCGGAGGCAGCACCTGCGCGAGATGCAGCGCCATGCGGGTGCCGCCGCGGACGAAGCCGAAGAAGGGCCGCCCGAAGCG
>DASXHM010000053.1:0-1571 GCA_036488495.1 Myxococcales bacterium
GAAGTAAGCGTCTTGCAGCAGTGAAGGAGCGGTGCTAGAAGGCCGCTCCCCGCCTTGCCCAGGTGGTGGAATTGGCAGACACGCCAGCTTGAGGGGCTGGTGGGTAAAACCGTACAGGTTCGAGTCCTGTCCTGGGCACCAATCACCTGCCTTTCAGCTATCGGCGCTCGACCCGTGTAATCGGCCGGGCGGGCGCTTGCTGCATTTGGTTCGCTCCATCGCCACCCTTCGGGGCATGGGTGACTTCGACAAGAAGAACGAGGGCGAAGGCAGCAAGACGGCCGACAAGCAGTACCGCGACGGCGCAACCGAGTACGCGAAGCGGACCGACACGCTGCAGACCGGCCTCGCGGCCGAACGCGACGTCGAGGCGAACAAGGCCGACTACGAGAAGGCGGAGAAGCTCGGCCGCGCGCACGGGACGAAGGATTTGCCGGACGATCTGTCGGGGAAGGATTTCGACAAGAAGTAGCGACAGCGCCGGCGGCCGCGCGCGCTGCTGTCAGGCGCGCGGTCAGAATTCGTAGTTGAAGAGCGTGCAGCGCAACGGGCCGTTCCAGAGCGTCCGCTTCGGACCGCGCGGCCGGACGCCGAATGCACTCTCGAAATCCTCGCTGCCGCTCAAGACCGCGGCGCGGTGCCGTTCGAGCCTGCGCAAGGACGCGCCGAGCTGGTGGTAGAAAGTCTTGAGCGGCTTTCTCCCTCCGGCATCGAGCCGCTCACCATAAGGCACGTTGAGCAAGAGCTGCCCCGGAGGATCGAGGGGCGCAAGCTCGCGCGCGTCTTCCTGGCTGAGGACGAGCGGCACCTTGGCGGCGCGGGCGTTCGCGCGAGCGGCCTCGATGGCGTCCACATCGCGATCGGAGGCGAGCACCTTGGCGGGGAGCGGCACCTCCCGCGCGCGCAACTCCGCCCGGAGCCGCAACAGCGTCTGCGCGTCTTCCGAAGAAGTGCGCGGCCAGCTCTCGCAGGCGAGCGTCCGCGAGACGTTCGGCGCCCGCCGCATGGCGAACAGCGCCGCCTCGATGGCGAGCGTCCCCGAGCCGCAGACCGGATCGCGCAAAGGGGCCGATCCGTCCCAGCCGGAGAAGAGCACGACAGCGGCGGCCACCGCCTCGCGTAAGGGCGCCTCGACGGTGCGGACGCGGTAGCCGCGATTCGACAACAAGTCGCCTGCCAGATCGAGCGAGACCGAAGCCTCGCCGCCGTACAGATGGACGACGACCAGCACGTCCGGATGGCCCGGATCGACGGTCGGCCGCTCGCCCCGTTTCTCGCGCACGGCGTCGACCATCGCGTCCTTCAATCGCTGCTCGACGAAGTGGGTGTTGGTCAGCCCGTCTGCCCGCCCGCTTGCCGCCACCGCGATGGTCTGGCCGGGCGCGACCAGGTCCGCCCAGGGCAGCTTGCGCGCGCCCTCGTACAGCTCGTCGCCGGTGGTGGCGGGAAAATCGCCGATCGGCTCGAGGACGCGCAGCGCGGTGCGCAAATCCAGGCAAGCCCGCAAGGCCACCTCGCGCTCGCCGGTGAAGCGCACGCCGCCCTGGCCGGCGCGGACGCCCTTGGCGCCC
>DASXHM010000085.1:0-6322 GCA_036488495.1 Myxococcales bacterium
AGCAAGGCGCCGATGTGCTGCAAGAGCGCGTCGCCGGCGGCGTGGCCGAAGGTGTCGTTGATGTGCTTGAAGCCGTCGACGTCGATCATCGCGCAGGAGAGCGAATGGTTGTGGCGCCGGTGGCGGACCCACTCGCCGTCCGCGTGATCGAGAAACGCGCGGCGGTTCAAGACGCCGGTCAAGGAATCGATCATCGCCAGCTCGCGCAGGCGGCCGGTCAGCGAGGCGAGCTGCGAGACCGACTCGTGATAGCGCCGCCGCAATGCCTCCACCTGATCGACCAGCTCGCTCGACTGCGCCGACTCGCGGCCGACGCCGCCGACGTGCGGCCGTTCGAGACCGAAGAAGCGGTAGGAGGTGGGGATCAGCCGTTCGCGGCCGCGGTGCACGAGCTCGAGCGACAAGGAGAACGCGCCGTCGCGATCGATGGACAACCCTTGAAGGAATCGCGCTTGCGACGCTTCGTCGAGCGAGCGTGCGAACTCACCGCCCTCCGCGACGAGCGGCACGGAGGAGCGCAAGCCTGCGCTCGCCCGCACGACTTTGTGCTCTCCATCGAGGACCACCAGGAAATCCGGCGATCGTTCGAGGAGCAGCGCTTCGAATCCCGACAAGCAGATCCCCCGTTCGAAACAAAGCATACCGGGTGGGGGGCACGAAGCGGAAGCTGAGGAATGTGCGCACAACGTAGGACTTCTGCGCTCACGCTCCGGGTTGCCGCTGTGCGCCGCGCGTGCCACATACCGCTCGTGCGCGCTGTTCTCGTCACCGGCGCTGCCGGACTGATCGGATCCCACCTCTGCGAGGCGTTCCTGCGCAGCGGGTGGGAAGTTCGCGCCCTCGACAAGCCCGGGAGCGACTGCTCTGCCGCGGCGCAGGCCGGCGCGCGCATCGAGCTCGCGGAGCTCTCCCGGCCGGAAGGGGCGCTGTTGGCCGCCGAGCTGGCGAAAGGCACGCAGCTCGTCGCCCACGCCGCCTTTCCCGGAGGCGACGAACGCGAAGAGGCGCTCTCCTCCGTGCGTGCCGCGATGGCCGCCGCGATGCAGGCGGGAGCGCCGCTTCTGCTCCTCTCCAGCAGCACCGTCTACGGCCGCCCGCGCAACCTGCCCTGCGAGGAAGGCGAGGTGAAGCTGCCGGTCGATGCCCACGGCGAAACGCGCTGGGCGGTCGAGCGCGAGGCGTTTCTCTGGCGGCGCGACAAGGGATTGAAGCTGGTGGTGCTGCGGCCCGCGCTCACCTACGGCCCCAGGCAGCGGCGCGGTCTCGCAGTGGTCCTCGCGGTGGCGGCGCTGGCCGCGCGGGCACATCTGCCGCTGTGGATCCCGCGCCGGGGACCCGTCGTCCACACCGTCCACGCGCAGGACGTGGCCCAGGCCGCGGTGCTGGTCGCCTCCGATGCGGCGGCGCTCGACGGCCGCGCCTTCAACGTCGCCGACGACGTGCCGCTCCCGCTCGAAGAGCTCCTCCGCGCGCTCTTGCAGGCGGCCGGCGCGCACGAAGGCGGCAGGCTTCCCTACTCGCCCGGGCCGGCGCGGATGTTCCTCTGGGTGGCGCGGCGGCTTCCGTCGTGGATTCTTTGGAAGCCGCTCAATCGCCGCATCGCCCGCGGCTGGATGCGCGCCTTCGGCGGCCACCCTCCCTTGGCGCCGCCGCGGCTCGAGCCGGACCTTCTCGAGCAGATCGTCGCCGACCGCTGGTACGACACGCAGCGCCTGCGCGCGCTCGGATTTTCTCCCCGCTGGCCGAGCGCTGTCGAAGGGCTGTCGGCCTTGGCGCTGGAAGCCCGAAAACAGGGCCTCCTTCCGGCGCCGGCTTTGAATGACGCGGCAGTTTGAATAAGCTCTCCAACCCATGAACGCGAAAGAGCTCGAGCAGCGGGCGGAACGCGCGGTGCGCCGCGGGGAGCTGCTCGTGGCGCTCGAGCATTTCGACGCCTATCTCGCGCAGGAGCCGGACGACGAGCGGGTGCGGACGCGGATGGAGTCGGTGCGGGCGCTGTTGCAGCCGTCCGAGCTGGTGAGCCGGCGCCGTTCGGAGCCGGAAGAGCCCGAGACCACCTCGAACCAGCTCTCCGATGCAGAGCTGGGAGAGCTGCACGCGAGCTCCGGCCGCTTCGACGAAGCCGCCGAATCGTATGCCCGCGCGGTCGAGACGAACCCGAAGAACGAGCTCCTGCGGGAGCGCCTGGAAGAGCTGCGCGCGCTCGCACAGCCCCGCGGCCGTGCCAACCTGGCGGCGGCGGAACGGCTGGACGCGCTCACCCCCGCTCGCGGGGTTGCCAAGGTGGCGCGTTCCGCCAAAGCGTCCGAGGCATCGTTCGCACCGCTCCCGCGCGGAAACGCGCTGCCGAAGGACCCGGTCGCCCTGCTCAAGGAGCTCCTCGAACGGGTGCGCTCCGCGCGGCGGCCGATTTAGGGCAAGAACGTCGCACGTCCGTTGTGGACCACGAACCGCGCAGGCAGTAGAACCGCGACACGCGCGTCGCGGGAGGCGGGATTGGAGCTCGGGCGATATCGCCTGGAGGAACAGGTCGGTCAGGGCGGGATGGCCGTCGTCTGGCGCGGCTGGGACTCGCAGCTTCGCCGCACCGTCGCGGTCAAGATCCTGCACGCGCACCTGCACGCGCGCGAGGACATCCGCAAGCGCTTCGATCGCGAGGCGCACGCGGTCGCGCGGCTCCATCACCCGCACATCATCGACGTCTACGATTTCAGCGACGACCCGAGCTACCTCGTCACCGAGTTCATCCGCGGCACCACCTTGCGGCAGTTCGCCGACGCGCACCCGTTCGACCCGCCCGAGCTCGCCGCCGCCTGCCTCTTGCCCATCGCGGAGGCGCTCGCGCATGCGCATGCAGCCGGCGTCGTCCACCGCGACGTGAAGCCGGAGAACGTGATGGTGCGCGAGGACGGGGTGGTGAAGCTGACCGACTTCGGCATCGCCGCCTTGCTCGAGCCGGACGAGAAGTTCACCGTCACCGGCAGCATCCTCGGCTCACCCGCCCACCTCGCGCCCGAGACCATCGAAGGGAAGCCGGCGGACCCGCGCAGCGATCTCTTCTCCTTCGGCACGATTTTGTATTGGCTGTCGTGCGGGCAGCTTCCCTTCCAGGCGACCTCGCCGGCGGCGCTCTTGCGGAACATCCTCGACGGCAAGCGGCTCGACCCGCGTCTCGTGCGCCCGTCGGTCAGCGACGCGCAGGCGCGCATCATCGGTCGCTGCCTGGAGACCAATCCGGCGCAGCGGTACCAGAGCGCCGCGGAGGTGCAGCAGGATCTGCTCGCCATGCTGCGCGAATCGGGCATCGAAGAGCCGCTCAAGACGCTGGCGGCATTCGTGCGCGATCCCGAGCGCGAGGCTGCCCGGGTGCGCGCGCTCCTCGTCGAACGCGCGCTTGCCCAGGGCGAGGAGCAGCTTGTGCAGGGGAAGACCAGCGCGGCGCTTTCGTCGTTCGGCCGCGCGCTCGGGCTCGACCCGAACAACGAGATTGCCCGCGGCAAAGTTTCGGGCATCCGGCGCCATGAGCGCACCCGCAGGTTCTTCATGCGCGGCACGGCGGTCTTGGCGGTGATCCTCTTCGCCGGCGCCGGCTTTCAGCTCTGGGCGCACAAGGGCGCGGTGGTCGCGGCAGCGACGGTCGCGACCACCCCGCAGCAGGCAGGCACGACCAAGACGGCGCCGAAGCCGACGGAGACACCGTCGCAAGAGCCCGCCGCCACCGGCACTGCGAAGTCGGGAGAGACGGCCTCCGCGACCAAGACCGGAACGACGAACCCCGGCGCGCCGAGCCGCGACACCACCGACAGCGAACGAACCTCGCGCCCGGCCGCGAAGCCCGAGCGCAATCGCAAGCCTGCCGAGCCGCGGCGTGAGCCCGAGAAACCGCGCGCCGTCGCACAGGCGACTCCGCTGACGGTCAAGCTGCACGTCCGCTTCGTCGCCCACGTCACCGTCGACGGAGAAGATCGCGGCGACGACAACATGTTCACGCTCAGGCTCTTGCCCGGGCCCCACCAGGTGATCGTGCGTCATCCCTGCTGTGTCGATGCTCCGCAGGAGGTGGTGGTGACGCCGAACCGGAAGGATCAGATCTACCAGCTCCACTACGGCGCGCCCTTGCCGGCGCAGTTCCGGGTGACCAACGCGCCGCCCGATGCCCGGGTGCTGGTCGACGGCGTCCTGGTGGGAACCGCGTCCGATCCGCGGCCGTACTCGATGACTCAGCCCGACCAGCGCGCGGTCGTCACCATCGGCGATCGCAAGATGACGACCACGCTCAAGGCCGGCACCTTCAACCTGCTCGACTACGCTCAGGCGACGCCGTGATCGCGCTCGTCCCGCTCGTGCTCACGCTCGCCGAACCTGCGCCCGCGCGCCGGACGATGGTGCCGGACGCCACACTCGCGCAGCGCGCTCCCGGCGCCGCACTCGCGCAGCGCGCTCCGCCCTCACGCGTCCCCGCCGCCGCACAGCCGCCCCCGGCGCCCGCGGAAGACGAGCGCGAGCTGCCCAGCGCCACCGAGGCGATGAACCGCGCCCGCGTCACCTTCGAATACGGCGACTATCCGCAGGCCGCGAAGCTGCTCTCGGCATTGGTGACGCGCGGCCGTTTCCAGTCGCCCACCCTGCGCGCGGAAGCCTACCGGCTGCTCGGGCTCGCGCTCTTCTACCAGGGCAAGAAGAGCGAGGCGCAAGGCGCCTTCCTCGAGTATCTGTTCCTCGAGCCGGACGCCGAGCTGGATCCGTTCTACGTCCCGCCGGCAGCGGTGTCGTTCTTCGAGCAGGTGAAGAAGGAAGCAGAGCCGCGGCTCGCGCCCATCCGCGCGCAACGCAAGGCCCAGGAGACCGCCCGGCAGAAGACCGCGGCGGAAGAAGCGGAGAAACGCCGCCAGCGTGAGCTCGAGGACGAACGGCGAAAGCTCCTCGACCTGACCCCAGCGGTGGAGAAGCACGTGGTGCAGCACGAGTTCTGGGTGAGCGTCTTGCCCTTCGGCGTCGGTCAATTCCAGAACGGCGACCGCGCCTTGGGCATCGGCCTCGCCACCGCCGAAGTTCTCTCGGGAGCGGCCAGCGCCGGCAGCGCGCTCTTGATCGAGGAGCTGCGCGATCAGGCCTCGGGAAAGTTCGCCAACGCCAACGGCGCGACGCAGTACCGCACCGCCCAACGGTTGGACGTCGTCAAGTGGGTCAGCGCGGTGGTCTTCTTCGGCCTCTGGGCCGGGGGTGCGGTCCACGCCGCCATTCGCTTCCAGCCGGAAGAGCAGCTCCCCGATCGCGTCGCGCCACCGGCAGCCCGGTAAATCATGGCCACCCTCGTCCTTCATGCCCCAGACGGCCGGACCTCCTACCTGCCCTTGGTGAAGCCGCTCACCACCCTCGCCGAAGGGCCGGAAGCGGACGTGCGGGTGCCGCAGATGCGCGGGGTGGTGGCCCTTCAGTTCGACGGCCGGTCCTGTACCGCGACGGCGCTCGAAGGCGCCCAGCTCCTCGTCAACGGCAAGAAGCGCGGCCAGCAGGTGCTGGCCGACGGAGACACGCTGCAGCTCGGCTCACTCCAGGTGGTCTTCCAAAGCTCGGATTCGGTGCCGACGCCCGCGGAGGTGCGCAAGCTCTCGGACCCCGCCTCGCTTGCCACCCAGCGCCTCGCGGAGTTTGCCCGGGACCTCGCCGCCGAGCCCGGCATCGACGCGGCGCTGACCCGCTTGCTCGATTTCCTGGTCGAAGTGGTGCGCGCCGACAAAGGCTTCGTCCTGGTGATGACCGACGGCACGCCGCAGGTGCTGAAGGCGCGCAACTTCCAGCGCGAGAACGTCAAGGACGCGGTCGAGCGGATGAGCGACACCATCCTTCGCCGCGTGCTGGAGACGCGAAAGCCGCTCCGCATCGAAGACGCGCTCCACGACGCGGAGTTCAACGCCTCCGAGAGCGTGGTCAACTTGAAATTGTCGAGCGTCCTCTGCCTGCCGCTCTTGCTGCGGGGCGATCTGGTCGGCGCCATCTACCTGGGCAACGACAAGCTCGCGAACCTCTTCACCGAGCGCGAGCTCCTGGTGGCGGAGAGCTTCTGCAGCACGGCGACGCTCCTCATCGAGCTCGGGCGGCAGCTCGACGAGCTTCGAGCGGGCAACAAGGTGCTGCAGGATCGGCTGGAGGAGCAGGCCTACGGCGACATCGTCGGCTCCTGCGACGCGATGCGGGACGTGTTCCGCAAGATCGACAAGGTCGCGGCGACCGACATCTCCATCCTGGTCACCGGCGAGACCGGCACCGGCAAGGAGCTGATCGCCCGCGAGATCCACCGCCGGAGCCCGCGCAAGTCGGG